>CACJBM010000019.1 GCA_902591645.1 uncultured Verrucomicrobiota bacterium
ATGGCGGAGACTTGGGCCAGATTTGAAGAGATACTTTGAGATTGGGGATTGAGTTCATGAGCTATATTATAATGGTAAATGGACCCTTCCATGTTTCCTGCCATTAACCAATTACGACCATGTCGTGAATGAATGGATGCTTCGTGAGCCATTGAACGTTGCATGGACTTAGGGTGTTTGATGGTCGTTCCTTTGATCTGGGCTGAACGGATGATTCTTTCATCGAGAGTTCCTGCGGAATGGTCCTTGTCTGCAATTAATTGGTTCACCTCTAACGGACCCTTGTAGATTACAGATAGGTTTCCGTTAGGGTCAATTAGGAAACTTGAAGGTATAGGCAAAGGTTCGTTAAGACCGATGAGCTGGTCATGAAGTCTTTGCAAGAGATTGATCATGGGCTCTGTGGCATTGCGTGCAAGGAAAGGGAATTTTATTTTTTTAAGAATATCAGAAATTTTTTCAGGATCTATATCAGCGCTCAATTGATCCACGTTAAGAGCGATTACATCGATTCCCGATTCGCGTATCAGTGATTCGTGATGACTCAAATCTGCGAGTTCTTTTATGCATGGGGCGCACCAAGTTGCCCATAGATTGATGAGTAGAGGTTTTCCTTGAGGTAAAATTTTTCTTTTCCCATCTTTTGTCCTGAAAGTGAAGTTAGGGGCTTTGAATAGCGTGATTGCGAGAGTCCTAGCGGTGCTTTGTGGTTCGTTTCTTTGGGCTGCTGATGGGGATAGCTTGATTGCTTCATTCCTTGAACGCAGTTCTTTTGGTTTAGGGTTTTTCTGTTCGATCAGATAACGTTTGTTCGTTGAAATTTTCTGAAAACTATCAGTTGATCCGTCGGGCCAGCGAATTTGGATGTCAATTGGATCTGTTGAAGTGCCCAGACCAAAGTGTATACATTTGCTGGACTGGGATAGGAACCCTTGACCCGCTCTGACTGTTTGAATGAGTATTGGATTTCCTTTTTTCCCGATTGGATTTATTTCAATCCTTGCACCGATCGCGTCTCTGTTAGATGAAACTCCGTTACCTTTTAATAGGAATGAAATGAAATGGTTCTTATTATCATTGTCATTACGCATGAGCCTGAGACGTGGGCCGTTCCGATTTGATATCCATAGGTCTAGGTCTCCATCATTGTCCCAGTCAGTTGTGGCGATGGCCCTTCCATCGTCAGGATAATCCAGACCGCTGATCCCGGAAATATCTGCAAAGGTTCCATTGCCGATATTCAAGAAACAGCAGTTCCTTTCGTTTCCACTGAATGACCGTCCAGCATCCATCATCTCGGACAATTGACTTTGGCTATTATTATTTTGCGTGGAATCAGCTCCTTCCGAATCAATGGTTTGCGACACGACCTGTCGCCAAAAGAAACTTCACAAGTCTCCAGTCTCTTCCTTTGAGGTCAAATAACCATTGGCAACGACCAGGTCTGCTAATGAATCATTGTTTAAGTCAATGAAATTAGATCCCCATGCCCAACGGCCCATGTTAACGCCCGCGCTGATACTCTTATCTTCGAATGAGGATTCAATATTTCGTAGCAAAGTATTACCTCTAGCAAAGCGGCGGAAACGGTCGCGGATCTTATCGTTAGTTTTGGATTTAAATTGTTGCTGTCCAGTGATTCTATTTCCTGCTGCTGAAAACATATTGGAAACGTAGAGGTCCATTCTTCCGTCCCTGTCATAGTCTGCCCATGTCACTGACATCCCAGAAGCACTGTCCTCAGTGTTTGTATTTGCGGCAATGTCTGTGAATTTTCCGGCATCATTTCGATATAGATTATTTCTGCCGTAGTCATTAGCTACATAGAGGTCCTGATCACCATCATTATCAAAATCTTCCCATGAAGCGGCAAAGCTCCATCGTTGGTTATTGATGTTTAGACCAACTTCTTCAGTTGTATTTGTGAAAGAAAGCTTTCCAGATTTCGTCGTTTCATTCTTGAATAATAGATTTGGGGCACCGTTTTCGGCATCATGATATACGAACTGATTATTAGCTGCTCCTATCGATTCGCCATTGTCTTCCTGCACGTAAGCACAAACATAAAGATCAAGGAGCCCGTCCTTATCATAATCAGCGGCAGCTAATGATGCTGTTGACCAGCTCGTTTTAAGTGTCATTGCCGGGACAAAACGTTTTTGCTGGTCATTTTCAGCTATTAAAATCATTCCGTAAACAGCCACGGCTAGATCCTGATCACCGTCATTGTCAAAGTCAGCTATTATTGAAGAGCGTGAATCCTCTAGCCAGTCCACGCCCCACTCGGCTGAGACATCCGTTAACGTTCCATTTTTTCTTTGGATGAATAACCGATTCGGCAGTCCTGGTTCCTGACAAAGATAAATGTCTTCGAGCCCGTCTCCATTAATATCACCGATAGAAATACCTGGAGTTCCGAACCGGTTCAGCATGGCCCTGACAGGGAGCCGTGTGAGCCAGTGGTTCATTCCATATGAAAGCTGTGTCTTATAGGAGTCGTTAGAATCCAGAGCGGAACCCGTAACATCAGTGAATATTTTTTTTGATTTTGAACTGCTTGTTTGATTGAATGAGAGAATACGTATCTTATCGATTTTAGGTTTTTCCTGTTCTCCATTCCACTGCACTGACCATCTGGCGTGTTTTTCGGTGACGTTTTTTTCTGTTCTAAAATTTAGCGAAAAGAGAACGTCGGTAGTAAATTTTTTCTGCGCTGATCCATTTTCTTTTTTGATGCCAATGATTTTAAATTTCGCATGGTTATCATTATCGGAACCGGTCCGTTTCTGTCTGACACTGTTAAGTTCTTTCTTAAGGTGTTGAGCTCCTTCATTTGGCTGATTCACATTCCTATTTCCCTTATGAACTGTGATGTTTTTGTCTTTAAATATTAACTCAAGACTCTCAGGCGTTAGAGGATCTGTTGCGATTTCAGACGTTACAAGATCATTTAAGGATCCTTCATTAAAGAAAAGGTTTCCAAGTTTCTTTAGCTGGTTATTTGCTTGGTTTGCTAGAAATTCAGTTTCCCACCCATCTTCAGAGGGATCGTCTATTTTTTTCCATCCGGCGGTCTTAGTTTTGGATATGATGCCCAGTTCATCTCGATTTATATTTTCTTCTTTTGGAGAATTTTTTGTTGGATTAGAGATTTGCTCTCGTTGACTTGAGTCTGAAGGATCGTTTTTTGAGCAACCTAATATACATAGAAAAATCACTGTCACAGTGACGGGCGTTCCAAGTGCCTTTGTGATACGTAACTTTATGTAATTACTGATGATCACTTCTCTTAAGCAGTCCTTTATACATTAAAATCAAAAACTTAACTACAGTATCACGAAATAGTCTTAATATAAGGGATAATATTCTATTGGCCCATTGCAGCTTCTATCTGATTTTTTGTCGAATGTTTTTGGTGTTAGCATTTCAATGAATGAAAAAAGGCTTAAGCCTTTCCTTTAATCTGCTAGATTAATTAATAATGAAATTTACCGCTTTCTATTCGGTTTTGCCGGTCTTGTTGCTGTTAAGCATTACAGATTTGGTACTCAGGGCGGACACCGATGAGGAGATTTCCAAGGAAAATATTTTCTGGTCTTTTAATGAGCCTGTAAAGCAAACCTTGTCTCAGACTAGCACTTGGGGGGTCAATGAGATTGACTCTTTTATTTTTGAGCGTTTGAAGGTGGAGGATTTGTTGCCACAAAGGCCAGCTTCAAAGGAAGAATGGATTCGTCGAGTTAGTTTGGATCTGACGGGATTGCCGGCCACGACAGATGAAATAGATGCATTCATATCTGACCGTTCCGATCAAGCTTTTGAAAGAGTCGTTGAGAGGTTACTAGCTTCATTTCGTTACGGTGAACGTATGGCTTCTTGGTGGCTAGATGGTGCTCGCTACGGTGACAGCCATGGATATGATAATGATCTTGAAAATAGTCAATGGCCCTGGAGGAATTGGGTCATTGAATCATTTAATTCCAATAAGCCATTTGATGTCTTTACCATTGAGCAGTTAGCTGGGGACTTATTGCCGAACCCAACGAATGATCAAATCATTGCTACTGGTTTCAATAGGAACCATCGAATTCAAACAGAGGGCGGTGCCATCGATGAAGAGTGGCGGACAGAATATGTAATTGATCGTGTGGAAACTATGGGAACGGTTTGGCTTGGACTCACTCTTAGCTGTGCGCGGTGCCATGATCACAAGTATGATCCGATCACCCAGAAGGAGTTTTACCAGTTCTTTGCCTTGTTTAATAATTTAGATGAGAAGGGATTTATTAACAATTTACGTGGGAGTGCCGAACCTAGAGTCCGGTACAAGGCTCAGGAATTTGAATTGAATTTGGAAAAAATTCGATCCGAAATAAAAGATAAAGGATCTCAGGAAAAAGAAATTGCTAAACTCGAACAACTATTTCCTACGGTCATGATCATGAAGGAAATGCCTGACCCTAGAAAAGCATTCGTTTTAGATGGAGGACAATATGATTCTCCGACCGAAGAGGTTTTCCCAGGCCTGCCGAAATCATTGCCTCCTCTTCAGGAAGGGGAAAATATGAACAGGCTTGGTCTTGCTCGTTGGCTCGTGAATGGACGGAACCCTCTTACTTCACGGGTAATAATAAATCGGTTATGGGCTCAATTCTTTGGTCATGGAATCGTTTTGACGACTGAAGACTTAGGCACTCAGTCAGAACGTCCTAGTCATCGTGAATTACTGGACTGGCTGGCTATTGATTTTGTTCAGCATGGATGGGATATCAAAAGAATAATTAAAAAGATGGTTCTGAGTTCCACATATTCTCAGACTCATTCTGTTGATAAAAATAAACTAGAAAAGGATCCCATGAATAGGCTTCTGAGTCGTGGACCGAGGCAAAGACTTCAGGCGGAAATGATACGTGATCAGGCGCTGGCAATTTCCGGCTTATTAGTTGAGAAGCAAGGGGGGCCTAGCGTATGGACTTACCAGCCAAAAGGTTTGTGGGAAGAGATAGAGAAGAGAGGAAAATTTGTCCAAGACCATGGAGAGAAGTTGTACAGAAGGACCTTGTACACAAGAATCCGAAGGACAGTTCCGCATCCTAGCATGGTCCTGTTTGATATGCCTAGCCGTGAAGTATGCAGTGTGCTGCGCGCTCGATCCAATACTCCTCTCCAAGCTTTATCATTGCTTAATAATGTCACATATGTGGAAGCGGCAAAAAAATTTGCTGAAAGAATGATACTTAATGGAAAGGACATAAAAGATCAGTTGCGTTGGGGATTTAGGACCGCTACTTCGAGGCATCCTACCAAATCAGAAATGACAATTCTGCTAAAGGGTTACGAGCGTCGATTAATGCATTATGAACAGAACCCTGATCAAGCCAAGGACCTGTTATTAGTGGGTGAGTCAAAGATTTCAGATGAGCTGAATGTGATTCGTGTTGCTGCCATGACCACGTCTGCAAATTTGATTCTGAATCTTGACGAGATAATTAACAAGTGATCAGGGATATATAAATGCGTATTTTGAGAAATATAATCAGGGAACAAGATCAATTAAATCGACGAGCTTTTCTACGTGGTTCTGCTCATGGCATTGGATCCATAGCGCTTGCAGGTTTACTAAAGGAAGAGGTTCAGGGATCAGGTTATTATGCCGAGTATAAAAATACTATTCCAAGGGCCAAACGCGTAATATATCTTTTTCAATCGGGGGGACCATCGCAGATTGATTTGTTTGACCCCAAGCCTAATCTCGAAAAGAGTCGTGGAAAGGAACTGCCAGATTCGGTGAGAGGGGGCCAGCGCATTACGACAATGACTTCAAAGCAGAAGTCATTGCCCATAGCGCCAAGTAATTACAGTTTTCATAAGTGTGGGAAGAGCGGTATTTCCTTCAGTGAATTATTACCAAATATTGGGGCTCTAGCTGATGACATTTGCTTGATTCGCTCTATGTATACGGAGGCGATTAATCATGACCCTGCGATTACATTTTTCCAGACAGGTTCTCAGTTAGCGGGGAGGCCGAGCATAGGTTCTTGGATGTCATATGGTTTAGGATCAGTGAACAAGAATTTGCCAAAGTATGTAGTTCTCACTTCTCGAGGAAGCTCTTCGGATGCTCAGCCATTATATAGTAGGCTCTGGTCATCAGGCTTTCTTCCGACCGAACATTCTGGTGTGAAGTTAAGAAATTCTGGAGACCCGGTATATTATTTATCGAATCCTCCCGGAATTAATTCTTCAGTGAGACGTGATATATTACATGATTTAAAATCGTTGAATGAAGAGCGTTCACAGTTAATTGGTGATCCTGAGATAGATTCAAGAATTTCACAGTATGAGATGGCTTTCAGGATGCAGTCTAGTGTTCCAGAATTAGTGAACTTATCGGATGAGACTCAAAGTACTTTGGATCTTTATGGACCTGATGTGCAAAGGCCAGGCACTTATGCAGCGAACTGTTTATTAGCTAGGCGCCTTGCTGAGAGAGGTGTCAATTTTATTCAACTCTTTCATATGGGCTGGGATCATCATTCTAAGCTTTCACAGGATCTGCCGCGACAATGTAGGGACACTGACCGGGCAACTGCAGGATTGATTATTGATTTAAAGCAGAGAGGTTTACTTGATGATACTCTTGTCGTTTGGGGGGGGGGAGTTTGGGCGGACTGTTTATGCTCAGGCACCCGAAAAGAATGGTGGCCGAGATCATCATCCTAGGTGCTTTACGACGATGCTCGCTGGTGGAGGAGTCAGGGGCGGCCACGTTCATGGTGCCACAGATGATCATTGTTATAATGTTCTGGATGACCCGGTCCACGTCCATGACCTTAATGCCACTATTCTTAAATTAATGGGCATTAATCATGAATCTTTAACTTTTAAGTATCAGGGTCGTCAGTATCGACTCACTGATGTGCATGGCAAAGTTGTGCAAGAGATCATTGCCTAAGGCCCATTATTTCTTGCCAATGCAATAGAGAACTTCTTGCCGGACATCACCAACATTTACGGCAACCCTCGCAAAAATTTTGCTATCACATATGACAGGCGTTGCAAATACCTGATCCCCAAGCTTGTTTTTAGCAATGACTTTGAACTTCTTAGGATCAGCAGCAAAAACTGAGAAGTTTCCATTTTCGTCAACTGCATAGATTCTTTTGCCGACCATTACCGGTGAAGCACTAGTGGTTCTATTGAGTCGTTCTTTCCACATGTTTTTACCGGTTTCAGAGTTCCAGCACATTGCATTTCCATTATCCATGACCGCGTAAAGATAACCTTCTTTCACTATCATCGAAGGAACGTAGACACGGCTGATGTTTTCCCAGACCACTTTTCCTGAACCATCAGCGCTGATCGCTGAGACATGGTTTCTGGGATATCCACCGCTCGTAAAGACGCGTTTTCCATCCGTTACAATCGAACTCACACACTCAGTAGTTGATCCGGACACTTCCCAGAATTTCTTGCCCGTATTAGGATCAAGACTAGTCACTAGATTACATCCCTGGAATACCAGCTCATCTCTGCCATTGAGTTTGTAAATTACAGGTGATGTGTAATTGGGTTCTTTTGGACGGTCCACTTTCCATACGACCTTTCCATTACTACGGTTCAAACCACAAATGGCGCCACCGCTCTTGTTGTCAGCAGATACTATGACAAGAGATTTATATATTGCAGGTGATGTGGAAAAGCCCTGATGAAGGATGTAATTACTGATCTTTTGTTGCCAGATCTTATTGCCATCATAATCGAAGGCAGTTGTGTAAACTGCCCCTTTATTTAAAAAATTGATATAGACTAATTTACCATCAGTGGCAGGGGTCGAAGATGCTTGGCTTGCTTTCTTGTTGGATTTTTGAGGGAACCCCCCTCGATGCACTTCTTTGCTCCATATCTCTTTTCCGTTCAGTCTATTGAAGCAAATTAGAGTCTGTGTTTTTATCTTTTCATCTGCCGTTGCAAGAAATATCCGATCACCATAAATGGTAGGTGATCCATGCCCTCTTCCTGGGACCTTAGTTGACCAGAGAACATTTTCCTCAGAGCTGAACTTAATGGGAGGGTCTTGATTCGAATCAGCAATCCCGTCATGCTTTAGGCCACGCCACTGTGCCCAATCATTTCCTTTCGCATGCTGATTACTGGTCGTGAGAGAAATAATAATTGTTGATACTGCGGATAATATTTTTCGCGCTTTCATTTTCTTATCATAAAGAGATTTTAAAGAATACTGCAACCCGTAACCCATCAGTTGCATTAATTCTGACTCTATTATTTTCTCTTTCTCGGTTGATTCATTTTATTTTCCAAGAAACTGTTTCGTATAACGGAAAGAGTCGAATATTTGATTCGTATACCTTTTTTGGAATTGGATAGAATTTGTTCATCAATGAAATTTAATACTTTGTCATATTTGTCTAAGTGTTGTGCTGCGTTATTTTCATGAATGGCAAGGCACACCGCACTCATCTGACCTTGCTTACAAAATTTTAGATGTTCTCTAAATATTGTTTTCATATGCTCACCTGAAACCATCCAGTCGATTTTACATGTTTGAGGAAATTCGATGAGGGGTTTGCCGTCCTTAGCTTTGATGTAAGGGGCAGTCCCAATGGGTAAGATGGACTCTTCTGAAATTTTATAAGGTTGGCTACGCACAGTGACTGTCTTGTCCCATCCGGAAAGATGATGCCACGAAGGGGCATATTGGGCTCCAAATTCATTGCCTGTAGGAAAAGCTGCCGCACTTATATAGTACCCGTTAGTTGCGATCGCTTTTTGCAGTTCAATGCTAGTAGCATAGAAACCGGCACAAAATGATCTGGGCCTTCCGAGATCTTTTTTGCTAAATATATTTAAAGTAAAGTTCAAAATTTTATCGATTTCTTTGCGCGAATAAATAGTCATTGGTACGCTGTATCCGGTATCATCTTGGCTAGTATCTACAGATTTAGCGTTCATACTTGGTGAGTTTCGGAATTTAACACCTGCCCTTTTAAGTAAACTTTCATACATGTGAAGGTGCACTCCAATTTCTGCCCCGTGATCATCTCTACATTTTTTCACGAAGGATTCCATTTTTTTATAATGGGGTGTTAATTGAGTATATGCGACAGGATTATACAGGTGAGTCCATCGCATCTTTGGGTGGTTCTTTGTAAGGGTTCGAAATGCATTCAGGTCGTCAATTCCCATGGCCCAAGGCTGATCGAAGTGCGAAACTACAGAAACATGAAGAATCGGTTCTGGCGGATCCTGTGATTTATTTTCGTTGATTTGTCCAAATGCGTCTATCACAAATACCCATAAGGCAATGCATGACCTGATGCTAAAGATTGGTATTATTGTATTCATTTCGAAAGCAATTTTCCGAAGAGTCTGATGATTTAACTTTAATCAAATCAAATATTAATCATTGCTTGAATTGAACAGAAGCATGAGTTTGCAGATCAAATTTAGAGTTCTTCTTTGTTAGGATCTGTTTCGGCGGATTCAGAATCTTCAAGAGTGCTAGAGAAGAGTGACTGCATGCATGTGGCTTTTGTCGGGCTAATGAATGTAGTGCAATACATTGCACCGATGAGTTCATTAGATTCGTTGGTAAATACATAGGTTCCAGATTCTCTTGCTTCAGGGGTTAAGAATAAAACTTCAAATGCCATGATGGGCACTTCGTTGACAGTTCCTGTTTCAGTGGGTTCGGTTAACTGAACTAATTGCCATGGTTCCCCATGCTTCGGCAGTCCAATTCCTCGGGCCAATAGCATTTTTCCCAGATACTGAACTAGAACTTCTCTTCTTGGGATTTCAGGAAAGTCGGTATCTTCGCTCATTAATCATTAAAGAATAAATTTTATACGAAGAATAAAAAAAATTCGAATTATTTAGTTTTTAAATCACAAAAAAAGACTCTCTCCGGTGACGGAGAGAGTCTTTACTATTTAATTGTAATTAACTTACGGCAACGGCCTCTGGTCCTTTTTCTCCTGTCCTGATGCGAACAGCCTCCTCAATAGGTGACACAAAGACTTTCCCGTCTCCTATCTTTCCTGTATTCGCAGTTGAAACTATTTTATCAATGACTCCCTCTACTTGTTCATCATCCACAACGATCTCAAGTTTGACCTTTGGTAAAAAATCTACTGTGTATTCGCTTCCACGGTATATTTCCGTGTGACCTTTTTGGCGACCGAACCCTTTAACTTCAGTTACGGTCATTCCCTGTATGCCTATTTCGGATAGAGCTTCCTTAATGTCTTCGAGTTTGAATGGTTTAACTATCGCTTCAACTTTTTTCATTTTATTAGTCGTGTAAGGTTGGTCCCAGCAAAGATACCAAGAACTTGATAAAACTTTTTTGGGAATTCTATATTGGAATTAACTATAAAGCTGATCTTGTGCCAACTTGAAAAATAAGATGCTAAACCATTAATTTTTTATTTTAGATATCTTATTATCAATTACCCATCAAAAGTCAGATAAAATATTGCATTCTTCACTAATTAATACGCTATAGATGCATTATTTGAATTAGTAAAAAGGTGTCGTTTTGCTTTTAAAGGTTTTATAGTCATTTCTATTAATTTTAATTTAGACCGCTCATTTCACTCATATAAATGAAACTTTATATTATTTCTTCCATTCTGTTTGGTTTAGTTATCCTTGCTGGATGCTCAAAATCCAATGATCAAGGTTCGGCCAATTCCCAAAAAATTGAATCGAATGATAATGAAAAAAACCTAACTTCCGAAAATTCTAAGGGGCCTTGGAGTGCAGATGGGCAAAGCGTTTTGCTCAAAGCTAAATGGATTAGAGGAAAGTCTTATGTTTTTCGGCAGACGACCAATATGGAAATGGAGCTTCCTATCGCTGGGCCTGAAGGCTCAAAAACCAAAATGTCCATGGATTTTAATGTGGATGTGTCTGACCAGAAGAAATCGGAGAATAAAAAAATAAGTGTTCGATTCAGTAAAGTGAAAATGGAAATGTCCATGGCAGGCCAGAACATGGTTTATGATTCTGAGGATCCCGAAAAACAGAGTGCTCTGCTAAAAAATGCTTTTGGAGATTTTGCGAATCAGAAATTTGAAGCTGAATTTGATAAGGATGATAATTTTCTTAGTGTCGATGGAAATGCAAAAGGTGCCGCGCCAGCAGCAGCAGGAATTGGTGGTCTAGGGAACGAAGAAATTGGAAACATGTTAAAACAATTGGGAGACTTTGGTTTTCCTGACACAGCCGTTGAGCCTGATGCCAAATGGCAACATGGGCAGGAGTTGAGTATGCAGCAAATGGGCAAAATGAAGATGACGATTGATTATACCTATAAAGGTCCGAAGGAACATGAAGGGAAAAAACTTGCAGAAATAGTTTTTCAGGGGATTGCCGATAGCGATGGGGATGGTGGACTAGTGTCGTTTAAAGATTCAAAGATGAGTGGCACCATGTTATTCGATCCTGAATTGGGAACAGTGGTTCAGAGTAATAGTTCTGTTGATATGACAATGTCGGTTGGCGGTGATCTTGGGGCTGAGATGGACACAAAAACTAGTTCGTCCTATTCACTCATTTCAATTGAATAGCTCTTTGCTGAAGGAAAAAAGTTCATTAGATTTTATTATAAGATCATAGAGATAATTAATTTCCCTGATTTCATTAATAGGAGTGAATAAGGGTATTAGGTGCCAGAATTTTGAAAATCTTTTTGTTCTGAACGAACAGGCTTGCTAGAAGGGCCTCCCTTTATTACTACCTAATGAGAGCCTTTTTTATTGAGGCTTAAACAAACATAATGCCTGATTCTTTCGTTCACCTGCATCTTCATACAGAGTATTCATTACTCGATGGGGCCGTGCGCATTGGCGATCTGATGAGTAAGGCGCTTCGATGTAAGATGCCCGCAGTCGCTATGACTGATCATGGAAATCTTTATGGGGCAATTGATTTTTATAAACAGGCTACGAAAGCAGGCATAAAACCCATCATTGGGTGTGAGGTCTATTTGGCTCCTGGTTCTATGCACGAAAAGAAAAAAGTGCCAGGGTTGCCTAATGCTCATCACCTAACACTTCTGGCAAAGGATGTTTGTGGCTATGAGAATTTGGTGAGGCTTGTTAGTCAGGCGCATTTGGAAGGGCAGTACTATAAGCCGCGACTTGATAAGGAGCTTTTGGATAAATATTCGGAAGGAATTATTTGTCTGAGTGGATGCATTAACGGTGAGATTAACTACTGGATACAACAAGAACAAATAGACATCGCTAAAGAGAAGCTTGGTGAGTTTGTAGATATTTTCGGGAAAGATGATTTTTATCTCGAGATGCATGACCATGGCATGGATCAACAACGTCTGTGCAATCGACAGCTTTTATCTTTTTGTGGTGAATTTGGTTTGAAACCTGTGGCTGCAAATGATGTGCACTTTCTGAGCCGCAAGGACCATGAAGCACATGATGTTTTAATTTGCATTGGGACCGGAAAGATGGTGCTTGATGAGAACCGAATGAGATATTCTCCGGAAGTCTATTTTAAGACGGCCAAGGAAATGCGTCAGTTATTTAAGGAGGTTCCAGTGGCTTGTGATAATACGCTGGAGATTGCCGAAAAGATTGATTTTAAGATGGAACTGGATTCGACCAGTTCAGAGAGGTATCCAGAATATGAAATTAAAACGGAAGGTTCTCGAGAAAGCTATTTTCGTGATTTATGTGAGGAAGGCCTAGTGGATAGGTATGGGAAAGAGAGGGCTGAAACAGATAAAGAACTTCAGCAGCGGTTAGATTATGAGATTGGAATTATGGAGCGGATGGGTTTTGTTTCCTATTTTTTGATTACCTGGGACTTTATTAAGTGGGCAAAAGATAATAGTATTCCAGTGGGCCCGGGTAGGGGCTCAGCGGCAGGATCATTGGTCGCTTATGTGCTTGGGATTACGGATTTGGATCCGATTCGATTTGGCTTAATTTTCGAGCGCTTTCTTAATCCAGAGCGTGTGAGTCCTCCTGACGTGGACGTTGATTTTTGTCAAACAAGAAGGCCAGAAGTCATTGAATATGTTCGGCAAAAATATGGGGAACGGTGCGTATCTCATATTATAACTTTCGGTACTCTTGGGGCCAAGAGTGTGGTTCGGGATGTGGGTCGCGTGCTGGGTTGGAGTTATGGTGATGCTGACAGGGTTGCTAAAATGATCCCCACCGAATTGGGTATTACGCTTGCCGGGGCACGCAAAAAGAACCCTGAACTTAAGGCAGCCATTATTAATGAACCCCGAACTGAGGAGTTATGGGAATATGCTACGTTTTTGGAAGGCCTCACTCGTGGCGTTGGTATTCACGCGGCAGGGATAGTCATTGGCGATTGTGAACTGGATGTTCATGTTCCCCTGACCCGTGGCAATGAAGACGAAGTGGTGACTCAATATGCGATGAAGCCACTCACTGATCTTGGTATGCTCAAGATGGACTTTCTAGGATTGAAAACGCTTACTGTTATACAGGACGCCGTTGAATTAATCCGAAACAAGGTTTCAGATTTTGATATAGCTAGCATCTCACTAGATGATGGGCCTACCTTTGATCTACTTAATGCAGGAGAAACTTGTGGAGTTTTTCAATTGGAATCCGGAGGAATGGTTTCATTATGTAAGCAGTTCGGAGTTAACCGGATAGAGGACATCATTGCGCTAATTGCACTTTATCGCCCAGGTCCAATGGAACTGATTCCGGACTTCATTGACCGTAAGAGAGGGAAAAAGAAAGTTCAATATTTGCATCCTTTGCTCGAAGAAGTGTCGAAAGAAACTCATGGCATCTTGATTTATCAGGAACAAGTACAGAAGGCGGCCAATCTTTTGGCTGGTTATAGTCTTGGAGATGCTGATCTTTTGCGCCGAGCCATGGGTAAGAAGGATCCCGAAGAGATGGCAAAGCAGCGTCATGTATTTGTTGAGGGTTGCAAGAAAGTAAATGAGATACCGGAAGGACAGGCCAATGGAATATTTGATCTTCTCGAAAAGTTTGCTGGATATGGATTTAATAAGTCTCACTCTGCAGCTTATGGGCTCATTAGTTATCAGACTGCATATTTGAAGGCAAATTATCCAGTTGAGTTCATGGCGGCACTTCTCTCAAATGAAATTAACAATACTGAAAAGATTGCGGTCTTTGTTGAGGAGTGTAAAACAATGGGTATCAAGGTCTTACCCCCTGACATCAATAAGAGCGAACTTAAATTCTCACCTGGTCATGCAGAGGACGGTAAGGAGGTTTCTATTAGATATGGACTGGCAGCCATTAAAAATGTTGGTAGTGCTGCCATGGCTTTAGCCATTGAAGAGAGAACAAAGAATGAGGAATATGTTTCACCTGATGATTTTGCGAAACGGTTAGAATCAAGAGCCATCAATAAGAAGATATTGGAATCCCTTACGAGGGCCGGAGCATTTGACTTTTCTGGAGAAGAACGCGCGCATCTATTTGCTAGGATTGATTTGATTATAGCTGCAGCTTCAACTGCTCAAAAGGATCGAGTCGCTGGCCAAACTTCACTCTTTGCAGAGGACATGGATTTTGGTTCTGCTCCTGTCAATTTGTCCTCCAATCATACGATTGAATATGAGCCTTGGACCGAAGAGGAAATTTTATCTTCAGAGCGTGAACTGCTGGGATTTTATGTCACGGGTCATCCTCTAGATTCTTATAGACAGATTTTTGACAAAGATAAATATAAGAGACTTTCAGAATTGCAGGACCTCAAAGAACGGCGCAAGTATGATTTTATGGGGCGAATTGCCAGCGTTGACAGAAGATATACAAAAAAAGCTGGTAAGCCATTTGCGATTCTGACATTTGAAGGTTTTACAGGGCAGTCGGAGGTTATGGTTTGGCCAGAAGTTTTCGAAAGATCAAATGAATTACTTCAAGTCGGTGCTGTTATTGAATTGCATGCCAAAGTTGAAATTGATTCAAGATCTGATGCGAAGAGGCTAACCGCGGAAAGGGTTCGCCTTTTGGACAAACCTAATGAAGTCTCAACAAAAAATCAGGATGGTAATAGGCCCGATCCTAAAAGTTCAATTGCATCCACCGCAAAAAATGGGAATATCCCAAATGGTACATTAACTTTATATCTTCAAAGTTCACAGCATGGTTCAGAAGATATACAAAAGATCCGTTCTATTTTGTGCCAGCATCCCGGTGAAGTGTCAGTCCAATTGCATATTGAGATGGAGGATGGGAATGAAGTCAAAATGGATATGGGATCACGGTTTTCGGTCTTAAATACCGTAGAATTACGCGAAAAACTGGGAAGCTGGATTAGGGATTAGAGTTTTGTTCAAAAAAAATTGAACAAAATGATTAAGGGCATATCTTAATGGCCCCTTTTCTATATGCGCTCAAGCCCACAAACTTCTATCTATGATCCTGAGCTATCCTCTCAGGAATCAACGAATTCGAATTCAGACCAACTCGAAACAATTCAAAAAGAAGTGATAGCTCTTTTTGTTAACGGGGTTCGAGTTTTAGGACTGCCTAAGTCCGTTGGGGAAATTTACGGTCTATTATTTATTTCGCCTGATCCTCTTGCCTTGGATGTTATTGTAAGCAAGTTGGAAATTTCCAAGGGATCCGTGAGTCAGGGTCTACGGTTTCTTCGTAATTTAGGGGCGGTGAAACCTGTATATGTGAGCGGGGACCGGAGGGATCATTTTACAGCCGAGGCTGAGCTTAAGAAGCTTGCTAATGGATTTATAAGAGGTGAACTGAATCCTAATCTTGAAAGTGCAACCCTCAGATTGGATGAACTGAAGACCATGGCAAAAAATGATAAGTCACCAAATTCAGATTTTTTCCAAGAACGTATAACGCGGATCGGAAACTGGCGGCGCAGAGGCGGTATGTTATTGAAAATTGTGAATAGGTTTCTTGGGAGGACAACTCGGGTATAATTTCTGAATGAATGCGTAATAATGAATAACGAAATTGTATCAGAACCTCGGTGGTATGTTGTAAGGACTAGGCCTAAATCGGAGCATATTGCGGCTAAGGGGCTTGCTTGTCGCGCAGGAATCGAAGTTTATTGTCCGCGATTAAAGTTTCTTAAAATGACTTCCCGAGGAAAGGTCACTTTTACTGAAGCGCTCTTCCCTGGATATATTTTTGCCTATTTCTCTGCACAACAACATTTGAGAACAGTGAGTTATTCTAATGCTGTTTTGAATATTCTAAAATTTGGCAATCAATGTGCATCTGTTTCCAATTTGGTAATTTCGCAATTGCGTGAAACTATGGGGGGGGCAGATCTGAAGAACATTGAAATTTGCCCTGAGCTTGGCGAGGAGGCAGAGATTTGTTTTGGTCCATTCAAGGGAATGCGAGGGACTGTGTCTGATCTATGTCATGCAGATAAGCGAGTATCGGTACTTTTAGATTTTCTTGGACGGGTGAATAACGTGCAAGTCCCAATAGCTGATGTGAAAGCAAAGAAGAATCCAGTCATTGCTTTAAACGTTCACTGACGCATATCCAATAATAGGAAAGTATTGAATATTTCCTTATATCAGAAAGTGAATCGGTTTCTTGCAGAAATGAGCATGAATGACCGGGGGCGGTAGCTTGATTAATTGAATTATCGGAGAATTGAAAACTGTAATCGACCAAAAGAGCCTTGATGAAAGAGTCAATGTGCTAGGTGTGGGTATTAGCCCGATTAATCTAGATACGGCATCTGAAATTATACACGCAGCCATTCGCTCAGAATCACAAGGTTATGTAGGAGTGACAGGGGTGCATGGTGTCACGGAAGCTCAATCTGATTTATCATTTAAGCGAATTTTGAATAATACGTTTTTAAATACTCCGGATGGTATGCCAATGGTTTGGTATGGGAAAATTCTCGGGTATGAGGGCATTTCCAGAGTTTATGGGCCGGACCTTATGCTGCGCATATGCTCTGAGTCTGTTGCGAACGGTGTCCGTCATTTTTTCTATGGTGGTAGAGAAGGTGTTGCAGAAAAACTAAGAGATGAATTAATAAAAAAGTTTCCCGGATTGGAAGTGGTTGGAACATATACCCCGCCATTTAGACCGTTAACTGAGGATGAAGAAATGAGTGTGCGCGATCTCATTAATGATTCTGGTGCTCACTGTGTTTGGGTCGGTCTTAGCACACCAAAGCAAGAAAAGTTTATGAGCAATATTTTAGGGAAATTTGGCAAAGGAGGCGATGACACATTTGAAGGTGCAAAAATATTCTTTGGTGTGGGTGCGGCTTTTGATTTCCATGCCGGACTGATTCCGCAGGCTCCATCCTGGTTGCAGTCGTGTGGAATGGAATGGTTTTATCGTCTTTGCAAAGAACCTAGGCGACTTTGGAAGCGATACTTAAAGAACAATCCATTATTTATAATGAGGGCAATTTTGCAGCTTTTTAAGTTACGCAAGTATCCTTTGCAGGTGCTTGATGATCATTAATTTGAAATTTTGAGCAATAAAACATTTAGGAATATTTCATCAAATGCTTGGCGAGATTTGCTAGTTGTAATAATATTTTAATTATGAGGCCCTTGAATATAATTTTTCTGACATTGTTTCTAGTGTCCGTGATTGAGATTCGAGGCTATGCACAAGAATCAGATCTTGATCGGCTCAAGGCAGGATTTAATAATAAGATTGATGAGGTTCTTAACCCGCTCATTAAGAGGCACCTTCAATCGTTACTTAATTTGGAAAAAACTCTTGCTCAGCGACAGAAGCTTGAAGATGCCTTATTAGTCAGAGAAGAGAGGACGCGCCTTTCCTCGGTCAAGGGAACGGCAGTTCTATTGGGATTGCCTGATGCTCCATCGCAGTTGAAGACGCTCGTATCCAGATTCCAAAGAGAGTCTTTGTCTTTAGTCAGGACTTGGGAGAGTAAATACGATAAAGCATTAATGAGTCTTGAAACTAGACTCACGAAATCAGCTAAATTAAATGAGGCGTTACTCGTAAAAAAAGAATTAAAATCGTTCCGTGACAAGATTGCTTTGCGCGATGGGAATGGTGGAGGAGACACAAAGAGTGAGAAATCAGGTAAAGTTGATTATGCGCTTGCCTCGGAAGGCGCGACTGCAAAGGCACAGCAATCCGCTGAATCTTTAATTGATGGTGATTTGAGGCACAGTGGAAGTGAGGGATTTGCTTGGGGTTCTTATCCGTCGGAGTTCATTGTTACTTTTCCAAAGAATCGGAAGATAGGAGAAATAAATTTTCTTCTCTATGACAAAGATCGATCAAGGAAGTATGCCTATCAGCTTTTTGTCTCACGCCGCGAAGGAGGTGATTGGGAGATGATATCTGACCATTCGGAGAAGCCTTCCAGTGGCTGGCAGAAACATAATTTTGCTCCAACTAGCTTAAAGAAAATAAAGATTCTTGGACTCTTTAACACGGCGAATAAAAACTTTCAGATAGTTGAGGTTGAGGCCCGTTAAAGGCACTGATCCGATCGATTAGGAAATCCTGTTACTCGGTTTTCCTGACAAAATAAACATTTATGTCTCGCATTCAGAAGACGGCTTATCTTTCTGCATCACAGGTAATTACGACTTTGTCTACACTTGCCGTTGCGGTGGCTCTTTCACGTGTATTGGAGACCAAGGCAGAGTATGGAACCTATCAACAAACCTTACTAGTATACACGTTCATAGCGCCCTTACTGGCTCTAGGGTTACCAGCGGCGACCTTTTATTTTATTCCAAGGAACCGAGGCAAAGAGAAGAGCGTTTTGATCAATGGGCTAGCGGCATTAATAACTAGTGCTTCATTGTTTGCTTTGTTTTGCGTTACCTTAGGGCCCATTTTTATACCTAATTGGTTCGGTAATTCAGATCTTCTGTCGACTATTCCGTGGTTGGCTCTTTACGGGCCAGCGACTCTGATTCTGGTATTTATTTCTTCTGCTTTGGTTGCGATAGGGCGTCCTAAGACCAGCGCTCTATTCACAGCAATCTTCAGACTGTCCATGGCCTGCGCAGTTGTGTTGTCAGCCATTATTTATACTTCGGTAAATATTTCTTTGGGCGTTCAGGCTATGGTATGTTTTGCAGGAGCAATTCTTGGCATAGGGCTCATTTGGCAAGCCACGTCAAAAAGTAAAAGTCCGTCCCTATTGCCCTCATTGAGTGGTGTCAGCACGCAATTAAAGTATGCAGTTCCTCTTGGTCTCGGAGCAATGCTGGAGGGTATGGCTTTGGCCATTGATAAGGTGATAGTATCCTTATTTTGTTCTACTGAAGAGTATGCAGTTTTTGTGAATGGAGCTATGGAAGTTCCTTTAATAGCGGCGATAACAGTGGCTGCAGGAGCAGTAATGTTGCCTGAAATTGTCACGGCATTCAGTAACAATGATCGGTCTAAGGCATTAGAATTGTGGAAACTGATGGTGAAGAGAGTGGCTTTATTTTTATTGCCCGCAGGCTTTCTCTTTTACTTGGTTTCTGAGGAATTGATGGTGGTGCTTTATTCGGAAACTTTTAAAGAAAGCGCGGATCCTTTTAGGATTTATATGCTAATGCTTCCGGCTAGAGTCGCTTACTTTGGTATGTTATTTCAAGGTGCCGGAAAGACACACCTTGTTCTTTTAAGGGCAGTCATAACGCTCTTTTTAAATACGATGATTACGTATTTATTGGTAAGAAAATTTGGGATGTCTGGAGCGGCTTGGGGAACTGTGGCAGTTGTTTGGTTTTTTGTTGTTCCATATTGTGTGATTCAATGCAGTAAGTTTGTTGAATCTAGGTGGAATGCTTTTCTGCCTTATCGTTATATTTTGGCTGTAGGAGCAGTGTCAGCAGTAGCAGCACTAGGTGCTTGGTATTTGAGTGGTCTTTTTGAGATTAGAACAGCATTATCTGCCGGTATACTCAAAGGTTTTATTTATGTCTTTGGAGTAAGTATTTTGATGGCAATTTTCTTTCGTGAAGATTGTCTTCATATATATAAACAACTAAAGTCGAGGCTTCGATGAAGCGTTTGTCGTAAAATAATTGCAATGAAATGTGTTACAGTTCTCGGGGCCCGTCCTCAATTTGTTAAGGCTGCTCCTGTCAGTGCAGCGATGATTGATTCAGGAATAGATGAGGTCTTGGTCCATACTGGTCAGCATTTTGATTATGAAATGTCTCAAGTTTTTTTTGATGAGCTGAATATACCAGAGCCAAAACATAATCTTTCCATTTCTGGAGGATCGCACGGCCGCATGACTGGTAGGATGCTAGAAGCTGTGGAGGCTGTGATTGATAAAGAAAGCCCGGACTGTGTCTTAGTTTACGGAGACACAAATTCGACCCTTTCTGGGTCACTTGCGGCTGCAAAGCTTCATGTGCCTGTTGCTCATATGGAAGCCGGAATCCGTAGTTATAATAAAAATATGCCGGAGGAAATTAATAGAATTTTAACCGATCATGTTTCTTCTCTTCTCCTTTGTCCGAGCGATACGGCTGTGGTGAATTTGCAAAAAGAAGGGATCGTTGATGGAGTGATGATGGTGGGTGATGTGATGGCTGATGCTGCTCAGCTTGCAAATCATATAGTTAAAGATGATCCAGACTACCTGCCTAGCATTGAGGGGTTTGATTGGGAGCAGGGCTATGACCTTTTGACTTTGCACCGCGCTGAGAACACTGATGAAAAATCACGAATAGATTCAATATTTGGAGCTCTAAATGAAATAAAAACTCCCTTGATTTTTCCTGTTCACCCTAGGACACGCGATGCGATAGCCAAGGCTAATGTTTTTTTATCTGATAACATTATTATTTGTGAGCCCCTGAGTTATTTATCGATGACCGCTCTGATGAATAGAGCTTCGCGCGTCTTTACTGATTCAGGAGGTTTGCAGAAGGAAGCTTACTGGGCTAAGAAGCCTTGTATTACCTTACGTGAAGAAACGGAATGGGTTGAGACGCTCAATGATAATGCAAATCAATTAGTTGGTGCAAATACTCAACTCATTCTTGAGGCAGTTGAAAAATCCAATGATGCAAAGTTCCGACCTGCGCTTTATGGGGACGGTAATTCGGCGCCACGTTGCGTTTCAGCTATCAATGAGTTGTTTCAGAAATAAATCTTATTTCGTTCATTATTCCATTAGAGAATGAAGATAGCTTATATAATTACATGGAACCTTGGTCATAATGACGGAGTCACCAGAAAGGTATTGAGGCAAGTACGCGAATGGAAAAAATTGGGCCATGAAGTAGAAATTTTTTGTGCTACCGAGGAGATTACCAAGGCTGTCAATGGGGTTACCTTTTTTAAAAAAGACCGTGTATGGAGTTCTATTTTTGCTGCCTTTAAGAATCGTAAAGTTTATACTAACCTTTGTGATCAGGTTATAAAGTATACTCCGGATATAGTTTATTTGCGTTGGGAGTTTCACAAAAGACCTTTGGCTCGATTGATGGAAAGGATTCCTACTATTATTGAAATAAATACTTTTTTCCAAGGTGAGTTTAGGAGGCGATCCAGAGAGAACTGGATAGAGAAAATTAGATACTGGTATTATCTATTAACTTACAAAAAATTTAATAAATGTTGTTTAGGTTTTGTCTCAGTTTGTAAAGAATATCTTCAATTGGGCCAATACGATAAATGGAATAAACCTCATTGCTATATTCCAAATTCTATTCCACTTGATAAAGAGCAAAAACCAATTGAATATTCAGCTCAGGAGATTTCCATTCCTAGATTAGTTTTCATAAGCTCAGGTATACAGCCATGGCATGGCCTAGATAATTTGATTGAATTAGCAGAAAAATCTGTAGGCGAACTTCAATTTGATTTAATTACGGGGTTTGATGTGGGTTATCTTGAGCTGCCTGAAAATATCAAAGTTCATTCTTTTCTGGAGAAAGACGAGTTTTTGGAGATCTTTAAAAATGCAGTAGCAGGAATCGGATCAGCAGGCCTTTATGAAAATGGCATGAATGAGGCATGCGTTCTTAAGCTTAGGGAATACTTATCAGCTGGTTTACCAGTTATAGTGCCTTATAAAGACACGGCTTTTCTTAATCAAAAGTCACCAGAGTGGTTTCTTGAGTTACCTAACGAACCTAGTTCATTAGTTAACAACAAAGAGAAAATAATGGATTTTGTTGAAAGAATTAGAGGGCTTAGAGTTCAAACTAATGAAGTTTTTCCATATATTAGTAGTGAAAGATGGGAGGCAGAAAGAGTGAACTTTTTTAAACAAGTTCTTAAGATGAAATGATGTGAAATTGAAACTTAATAAAGGATTTATATTTTATTTTCAGCTTGTATTAATTGCATGCTTTACCAAGTCTGTTGCTCTAAGTGACGTTGTTAGGCTCCCTCTTGGTAAAGACTTACAGTCGATTATAAACGAGCAAGATAAGGGAACTAGTTTCCTTTTAGAAACTGGAATTCATCGTGGTCATGAGCTTGATTTGAAAGCTGGTGACACTTTAGTCGGGGAGGAGGGAGCGGTTCTTTCGGGTGCTGAACTTCTGACCGGTTGGAAATATGAAGATCCTTATTGGGTTCATGAGGGTCCGCATTCCAAAGTCATACCGCCATTGGATGATGAGACGAGGGTCTGGGAGAAAAGAGCCAATTATCCGCATGATCTTTTTTGTGGTGATGTTCCTCTGATACAGAGGATGAGCCGCTCTTTGTATCTCTTAGAAGGTAAATATTGGTTCTATGATTACGAGGAAGATAAAATATATATTGGCTTTGATCCTTCTGGTTTGGAATTGGAATTGAGTGGATTGTGCCGTTACGGTTTGAAAGCGATGGGGCGAGGGGTGACATTACGGAATGTCCGCTTCGAGAACTATTCAACTTATGATCTAGATTCCGCAGTTGATTTGGGTCCCGAAGCATTAGTCGAAGGGTGTACCGTTTCCGGGAGCCACTGCATCGGTATCAGAATTTCTAGCAATTCAACAATTAGGGGTTCAGCTTTCAACTATAATGGGCTTGCTGGATTGCATAATGGCGGTGATGCGACACTTATAGAATTATGTGAGTTTGGCCACAATGGCTGGGCAGGTTTTTCCGGAGATTGGGCGAGGGGCGGCTGCAAAGTTCCCGGCGTTACCAATACTGTTTTGAGGCGTAATTATGCTCATCATAATATAGGCCCAGGTTTTTGGTTTGATATTAATGCCAATGGGAATCTGTTTGAGGAGAATCTGAGTGAGTTTAATTCTTGGGAAGGATTGATATATGAGTTGAGTTGTGGGTGTGAAATTCGCAAAAATATTCTGCGTTGGAATGGGTTAGATCCAAGGGGAGGTCTTTTGTGGGGCGTTCCTTTTGTTATACAAAATGCGGAAAATGCTAACATCCATCATAATTACTTTGAGGCTTCTCCTGCTAATGGTGCGCGTGGGGGCGGGCTTTCGATAATTAATCAGTTCCGCCCTCAATACACTAATGGTATATGTGGTGAACATACTGCAGAAGGAAATCACATTCATAATAACGTGATGGTCATGCCTAATGGAGGCTATAATGGTCTTCAGTATGGCTCATTTGGTTGGGATACTTATGATGATTTTCTTAAGGCTGGAAATGTATGGGAAAAGAATACGTATCTCTCGGGAAAGCCTACCCGTGGTAACTTTCATTGGTACGGTCCAGGCAAGAGAGCAGAAGATTTTGTTATAGAGTTTTTGAATTGGAATGAGTGGAGAGGCCGGGGTCAGGATAATGACAGTGTTCTGATTGGTAAGCACTCTTCATTCTTTAATCCATTCAATCCTGAATTAGATGATCTTATTCGCAAGACAACTGGTGTCAGTTATCAGGAGATCAAAGGTCCATTCGTGCAATTGGTTTCCGATGATGAAGATGATTCAGACAATGATGGCTTACCAGACGCTTGGGAGAAGTCCAATGGGTTAGATTGGACTTCGGAAGATGCTAGTTTGGATGCTGATTCGGATGGCCTTGAAAACATTGTTGAGTACCAGAGATCTACAAACCCACAAAGACCAGACACTGACGGAGACGGAATTCCTGATGGTTGGGAATTGGCCCATGGTATCAACCCTCTATTTGAGGATTCCTTAATGGATCCTGATGAGGACAGTTTCACTAATCTTGAAGAATACGAATTAAATACAGAGCCTACAGTTGCTGATCAGTTGCAGCTGAGTGTTCCAGAAGATGGTTTAACGATGTGGTTAAAATCAGGCGTCCCTATGAACACTGAGAATGTAGGTAGAATTTCGAGTTGGCAGGACTGGCGACTGAAGCAAAACCAACTAGATACGCCTTTTAATCACCAAGCGCCGGTCATTAATAATGAAACTCATAATGGGTATCCTCTAATTGATTTTAGCTCAGGTGATTTAAAATCAAGTAACAATGACGTGTTGGGAGATGCTAGTGAGGGTTGGACATTATTTAATGTTTTTAGAGTCAAAAAAATTAATGAAGGTTCAGATAAATTTGCCTTGATGGGGAACAGTGTTTGGAGGAAGAGTGGCTTTCGGTTGACTCTGGAACAAGGCCATTTGCATTTTTATTCTACTCAGTCAGAGGATCCAATTTCAGTGGGGGCTCACCGGAGGTTAATTGATCAAGAGCTTGTCGTTATGACTTTATATTATGATGACATTAATAGGGAAGGTAGATTGTACTTAGATGGTATTGAGCAAGAAAGATCCAAGGGTCATATTCCATTTAATTCTGAGCCCTTATGGATTGGTCACATCGGAGGAATGCAATCTCAGAAAGCTGAACATGCGGAAATCTTAACTTATGATAGGCCATTGGATCATGCCGAAAGAAAAGCAGTCGAAGCTATGCTTTTGGGTAAATATAAATCATCTGGTTCCCTAACCAATGATTCAGATAATGATGGAATCTCAGACTGGTGGGAGATGGAATATGGGGCAATTGAAATTGCGCAAGGAGACTCTGATTCTGACGGTTTGTCCAATCTTGAGGAATATATTAATCGCACTAATCCTCATGTTCCTGATACGGATGGAGATGGCCTAACTGATGCTTGGGAATTATCGAATGGGTGGAATCCTAGGCTAGATGATTCGGTCGTAGATATTGATTCTGATGGTTTAGACTCGGTAAAAGAAATGGAATTAAAAACGAATTCGGAACGGGCCGATACTGATGGTGACCTTATGAATGATGGTTGGGAATTTATCAATGGGTTAGATCCCTTATTTGATGATGCGGATGAAGATCCGGATCAAGACGAGTTAAAGAACCTAGATGAATTCCTAAACAATACTTTAGCACAGAACCCTGATTCGGATATGGATTCTCTTTCCGATTCTTGGGAAATTATTAATGGATGGGATCCCCTTAAGAACGCAATAGAAAATGATTCTGATTCTGATGGGCTCACTGACTTTGAAGAGTTTCGTTATGAAACAGACATAGCATCCGTTGATACCGATAATGATAAAATTTCTGATGCTGATGAGGTTAAAAATAATCTGAATCCTCTGGCGAATGATGCGGATGAGGATCCGGATTCGGATGGCCTAATTAATTTATCTGAGATAAATCTAGGGACTGACCCTTTTCTTAAGGATACAGATTCTGATGGTATGCCGGACGGTTGGGAGTCAAAGAACAGAATGAATGCTCTTTCAGATGACGCTTTTGAGGATTTTGATTTTGATTCTATAAGTAATTTTTCTGAGTATGTGAATGGAACTGATCCGATCGAATGGATCGATATTGATGAGGACGGGATGCATGATCTTTGGGAACTGCAATCAGGTTTGAGAGTAGATGCCGTGGATAGAGATGAGGATCCGGACCAAGACAATGTTCCCAATCTCATAGAGTTTATATTAGGTGGAGATCCTTACGATAAGACAAAGGCCCCTGGAATGGTAGTTCAGGGAATGAATAGTAAAAGCAAGGAAATTTCGTACAACGTGCTGAAATCACGCTATTATTTTTATAGAATTAATCTTGAGAGATTGAATCCTAATAATAGTTGGGAAGAAGTGCTGAATTTTGATCAAGACGTTAAGGCTCTTGATCTTAGTTCGAAAATACTAGATGGATTGCACGACAGGTCAGTTTATCGTATCAGGATGGAAAGGTTGCCTTGAAGGCAGTAACCCATATTATCGGTATTCAATTCTTGAAAAACTATTTAGTTAATTTTAGATGAACATTAAAGCTATTGTGTTGATGGGCGCAGGCCTTCTGGTCGCGCTCTGGACCGGTCAGGCTGTCGGCAATGGCAATTACGGCACCGCTATTGCTGTTGCCGGTATTACAATCTTTGCTGTTCTCGTTTCAGTCGTTGGTAAACAGTATCGATTTGAAGGATGGGCAATCGCAATTGTCTGTGCGTGTTATTTTGTGGGAGGAAAAGGATTTGCTTACCAAAGACTCGTATCGATTCTTTTCATTGGGGAGGCGACATTGGTTTTGTTGATCGGGTTTCACTTGATTAGGTGCTTAGCAGGTAAGAATGATGTGCTTCCTAGGCACCCGCTCACTGTCCCGGTGATGTTGCTCCAAATTTATGGTTTTGCGCATCTCTTGATTGATAGGAAGTACTTTGATTTTTTCTTTCTCATGAAAGATGTCGCTACCGTTTATTATGGTTTATTCTTTTTTCTAGTATTTCCATCGATGTTGCACCGTCCGACTCGGCAATATCTACTGAAGTTGCTTCCCATTATTTCAGGAATAGCGTTAACTATTTTGACTTCTTTCTTGTTAGTGCCGGGCTTGGAACAAAAAGTTTTTTATGGGACCATGGTACGTGGAGCTCCTTTGATCATGCCCTCAATCGACGCTCTCATACCTGTTTGTGTAGGGTTTTCAGCATTTTGTTATTTTAAACACCTTCATTCGAGCGGGTTATGGAAGATACTATACCTGTGCACTTCCGTTTTTTGCACTGCGCCGTTATTCGCTCAGGGAAAGGCAGTATTTTATCTTGCGTTTTTCGCACTCGTTGGTGCCCTTTTTATAATTGGGCATTGGCGCCTTCTGGTCGTTGGTTTGTTTGCCGGAATTCTTTCAACTGTTTTTATTTTCTCTTTGGTGGAGTCCCGCGTTATCGAGGATAAGGACGGCCGTTTTGAGAGGTTTTTGGAAGAGTTTTCGTCTTTTGATATAGCCGGTATTGGAAGTGGTAAGCAACGATTTGCGCAAGAGAATGTGGACTGGCGATTTACTTGGTGGAAAATGGTTATTGAGGATGTAATGAGAGAGAACCCTTGGTATGGGCTCGGCTTAGGCTCAGACATATCAACAAAATTTCATGCGACTTATTTCCAGACCGGAGAACATAATACTGATGTTCTTATTGCGAGATATCCGCATAATGTTTTAATCACTATATTTGGCAGGTTGGGTATCATTGGTCTTATGATTTTCCTCCCATTATGCATATTAATTGTGAGAGAACTTTGGCTGGGAATGATGAGATTGCGTGCATCTGTTGGTGAAAATGATCCAGGCCTTGCATTTGTTTGGGCATTTGTTTTGGCAGGATTTATAAATGCTTTTTTCCAATCCACTTTTGAAGCGCCTTATGCGGCAGTGGCATTTTGGTCCATGCTGGCAGTCCTTTGCGTGATGAATAGGCAGGTAGAGGAACCTAATGATGAGGATGAAGATGTTGAGGAAGGTATTGGCGCTCTGCCTGATAGGGGAATGCTGAATGAAGGAGAATTTGCAATGAGGTCAAAGGCCACATAGCTCAAAGGATTATAATGGTTTTGAATGTATTGTCATGAAGGATGATCGAACTTGGCAAGGTGTAGTGCCGTGGATATATGGGAAAGTTCCTGCATTCCGTAGCAGGAGGTTTTCTAGGTTCTTGGCCGAACTTAAACCAAGGAAAAAAGAGAA
This sequence comes from uncultured Verrucomicrobiota bacterium, assembly GCA_902591645.1. Next base: position 27,879 of record CACJBM010000019.1, read on the forward strand.
GATTATTGATTTGGGTGGAGAACCTGAGTTTTGGAAAAAATCCACTATAGAATTGGAAGTTCATTGCGTGAATTTGGATAAATTAGAATTTATTCAGGACGAATATTTAGTCAGAATAAGGACCAGTGCCGGGGACTGTTGTGATCTTGCTGATGAGAAGGATGATTCTTATGATATCGTGTTCTCAAATAGCGTTATTGAGCATGTTGGTGATTTAGAGAGACAAAAACTGTTTGCACAGAATGCTCTTCGTCTTGGCAAGAAATTATGGATTCAAACTCCAGCTAAATATTTCCCAGTTGAACCTCATTGGTTTGCTTTATTTATCCACTGGTTTCCAAAAAAATATCAGTATTCTCTTTTCAGATTATTCGCTTTGCGCCAGCTCTTTGCCGGGGTCAGGCTCTCTAAGGAGGAGATAAAGGC
>CACJBM010000020.1 GCA_902591645.1 uncultured Verrucomicrobiota bacterium
ACCGCTTTTCCGCTCGGGTTATCAGTTATGGTCACCCAGTCATTCGGACCACCGGCACCCATGCCATTAGGATTACGCAAGTCAGTGCCTATGAACTCAGCAGATTTACCGTCCGGGCTGACCTTAACCACGCCGCCAGTCAAGGGTGACTTATAGCCTGACTGGGAAAAGTAAAAGTTTCCAGACCGGTCCGTCTGAAGGTCATAGATAAATGCGTGATAACTTGCGCCGATCTCATCCGGTTCCTCGTAAAAATTCTCATAGAAGTCCGCCTCGCCGTTACCATTAAGATCATGAAATCGGGTAATTCGATCACGGCCACGAACGTAAATAATATCATCGACTATTTTTAGCCCTAGTGGCTCATAGAGACCAGCCGCGTACCGGCTCCATGTCAGGGCCTGGGGATTATCTTTGTCCCAACTCACTATCCAGACGTCTCCACTCAAAGTGCTAACAGCCATTCGGCCGTCACTGAAAAAATCCATTGCTGTCGTACGCATCCAACTGCCCCATGGATTAGCTAATGGAACAGTCAGCTGGTCCAAAGCATAACCATCAACACTCTTACCCGTTGCGACTGCCGTCTGCACTTTTTGAGGCCATCGCCGTGGTCCGCCCTTCGTGTGCTTCTCTAAATCGTCTTGACCGGTTCTCAGGAGCGAATCACCCATGGCGACGGAAACCGAAATGGGAGTTCTTGATGGCGGAAAAGAGAGCCATCTTGTGCCTCCTTCTCCCTGCACCAACTTTCCACCCGTTGCCTTCAAGCCACCGCTCGTCACCAAACAAAATAGTTCTTTATCTCCGGGACCGACCTTAAAATTACGCCACACTACATTGCCATCTTCACTGGCTCCCGGAGATTCGAGTATATCGCGATTGCCAACGCTATAACTAAGAACAACCGTATTGCCGTCCAAATAGAGACCCTTGTAATGATAATGGTCGCGGGCCTTGGACGCTTTTGGTTCACCAACACTCCAGCCAATGGCATCTATATTTGTGTATGATGGGGAGCTTCCCGGTCTGAGGCAATATTCGCCTTTGTAGCTGGTGTGGTGAGTATTATCAGTATTCGCAAGCTTACCCTGCCATAGGCCACTGACACTGAGCCGATGAGCATCGTAGCAAATCACGGCATTGCCCGGCAGATCAACAATGATCGCCTTCTCAGTGACGTTAGCAATGTACTCAGCGTTCTTGTCCTTGATGGCGCTGTAAGCGACTCCATGCTGCATGAAGGGGCCATAAACCATGTTTTTGCCACCGGTCCCATCGATCATTCCAGGTGCAGCCTCAACCCTTTGAACCTTGGATTCTTGTTCCTTCTCGTCAGCCTTAGCAATGGCAGGGAGTTGAGCAAAGTAATCATCGCCTGGCGTGAAATATTGCGTTGGATTATTTTTCTTTAGGATCAATTCGCTAATAAAATGAGCAACCTGATATCGCTCCTTCGGTGTCAGGACAGCGTCCCAGCGAAACATTAATCCGTTACCGTAACTTATCGTTTTCCATAGAGAATAAGGATCACTGCCAAACTTCAGCTCATCTTTGGCGAATCGTCTAGCTAGTGGGTTAAGTGCAAGATCACCGTCCTTACCATGGCAAGAAGAACAATGCACAGTATAGAGTTCGTGGCCCTTCTTGGCGTCATCATTGTTCAGCTCCTTGATCGTTACGACATGATCGATGGGCTCAGCAGCTTTTATCCCAGTAACTGTAAAGAGAATAGCCAGAGAGAATAATTGTAAGAGCCTCATTTTATTTTTTTAGCTCAGTATGGATAAAACTGTGAAAATTAAAGTTTTAAGCATGATTAATAAATTAGGCTCAAATCCCTTGAAGGGCCAGACACAATGAAGTTTGCGACATCATAAAGAAAAAATGTAAGTTTTATTCTCATCCCTAAATGGCTGAAAAAAGACTGTTTTCTCTAAACTGCTAAGTTACTCTGTAAGTTAAGATGCAGATATTTCTTAAAATTATTCCACTTCTTGTTCTTTCTAATGCCGCCTCTTCGGCAATAGAGCCCAAGTCCGAAAGTTCAACTCATATCAGTGAACAGGGTATCCAGTATTCATTAAAAAAATCCACTGACCCGATCCCCAATCGAATACACGTCCTACGCATTGATCTGGCCTCAAAGAAAATAAAACCCAAAGTGGTCCTCGGCCCGGATCCGGACGGAGAAGGCCCAGCAGAAGTGGCACTGACCGACCCCAGAAAACTGGCTTCGGATTCATCGGTTCTGGCTTTTGTTAACACTAATCCATGGGACAGTTTTCCTAATGATAAAGGCAAAAAGAACAGGAACTGGTACCCTGGACAACCGGTCGATATTCATGGCCTAGCTGGTACTCAGGGGAAAATGCGTAGTACAACCGCACCCGGAAATACGTCCGTGTGGTTTGACGCTCAAAGTAGCGTTCACTTTGGACACGGGCCTGAGGATAAGCCAGAAGAGGCCACCACCGGATTCCAGCTGATTCTCTCAAAAGGCAAGCTCACAGTCGGGGAAGGAGGACCCCGGCACCCACGAACTTCAATAGGCACTGACGAGAAAGGGGAAATTCTATGGCTCGTAGTAGTGGATGGAAGACAAAAAGGTTACAGCGAAGGAATGAATATGCATGAGCTTGCAAATGTCATGAAGGACCTGGGTTGCTGGAGTGCAACGAACATGGATGGGGGCGGAAGTAGCGTGATGGGGCTGATCGATAAAGACGGTAAGATGAAAATCATGAACAGCCCCTCGGATAGATTTTTAGGCATAGTGAGGATCCGGCCATTACCAATGATTCTTACCATCACAAAAAACCAAAAATAGAAAATTAATTTATATGCACCGTATTCTAACTTTATTCTGCGGCCTTCTATTATCGCCTTTTCTGGCCCTACCGATCTTTGCCGAAAAGCCCAATATTATATTCATATTAACTGACGATTTAGGTTACGGAGACGTAGGGGTTCTTTTTCAAAAACAACGCGAAGGGGTTCAAATCAAGACCCCCGAATTGGATCAAATGGCCATGAACGGCACCATAATGAACCGGCATTATTGTCCTGCTCCCATTTGTGCTCCTTCTAGAGCTTCTTTGATAACGGGAATGCATCAGGGCCATTCGAACGTCCGCAATATGCAATTCGACAAGGCCATAGAAGATAACTGGAACTTTGCCAATACTCTGCAAAAGGCGGGTTATTACACTATACATCTGGGAAAGTACGGCTTGCAGGGATGGGGACATTCGCCGGAAAAATGGGCCGGCTATCCAACTAAGCGAGGGTTCGATTATTTTTATGGTTATGTGAGGCATGTTGATGGGCACCAACATTATCCGGCCAATTTCTGGAAGCTTGGAGATAATAAGTCTCATCAGCAGAAAAAACAGGTATGGGAAAATAATACTGAAGTCTCTGCAGGTCTGGACAAATGCTACACCACTGATTTGTGGACCGCCAAAGCGAAACAAATGATAATTGAAGAAACTAAGAATAATCCTAAGAGACCATTCTTCATGTATTTGGCCTATGATACGCCTCACGCTGCATTGCAATTGCCTACCGTTGCCTATCCGGGTGGAAAAGGAGTGAATGGCGGACTCAAATGGTTGGGACGGTCCGGAAAAATGATCAATACTGCGGAGGGAACCATAGATCATTATCGTGATCCTCATTATACGGATAAGGACATGACGGATTTGGCTGAAAGGTTCGCCACTTCCATTACCCGAATAGATCATTGTGTAGGAGATCTATTACAAACCCTTAAAGACCTTAAAATTGCCAAAAATACCATTGTCATATTCTCCTCGGACAATGGCCCCCATAGGGAATCCTATATAAAGGGAAAGAGGTGGAGTCCTTCGGTCTTTCAATCGGCCGGCAAATTCAAAGGTTCAAAGGGATCATCCTATGAAGGGGGCCTCAGAGTACCAACATTTGCGTGGGGCCCTTCTAGGATAAAGGCAGGTCAAAAATCAAATGCTCCTTCCCAGTTTCATGACTGGATGGCAACATTTTGTGATTATGCTGGCGTCAATGCGCCTGCAAGAATTGATGGTGTATCATTAGTCCCAACCCTTAACCAAGTAGGCAAACAGAGGAAAGGTATCGTCTATGTCGAATTCAATAATCAGCAAGGACTATATCTGGACGGGTACAAGGGTCTGCGAATGAAAGCCACCGGTCACGCAGTTGATTTTGAAATTTTCAATACCCTTGATGATGGGCCTGAATCAAAAAATCTCGCTGGAACAAATGTGAATTTCAATCGCTTACAAAAGAGAATGAAAAATGAAGTTCTAAGGATAAGAATGCCAAATAAGCATGCAAAAAAATCCTATGACGGCGAATTGGTGCCCGGACTTGATATTAGTAAGAAGAATTTACGTAATGGTGTCGGAGTAAAGACTTACCTTGGTAAATGGGACTGGGTCCCCGAGTTTACTCAAATGAGCTCCGAAGCCAGTTCTTTTGAAAAAAATATCGATGTGGAATCTCTGCCTGCTGAAAAAAATGCTGGTTTATTGTTCTCCGGATACATTCATATTCCAGAACCCGGTGACTGGAAATTCCACTGCGAGGCATCAGGCAGCTTGATATTTAAGATACACAACAAGTTGGTCATCGATGGAGATTATAAATACGATGGAACGGAAATCAGCACGACTTTGAAATTGGATCAGGGCATTCATCCTTATCGCTTATATTATAAGACGTCTTCTAACAAACCGTCACTGGGCCTTCAATGGGAAGGTCCCAGCGTCGCCAAAGGTTCGATTCCTACCAATGCCTTACTTGTACAAGGTGAACAAAAGCGTTAGAAAAAATAGGCCAGTCCTGGGGGAATGATCTGGCCCGAGAAGCCTTGAACTTCCTAATAGTAATAAATCCATATGAAATATCTTCTCTTACTTAGCGGTCTTTTTTTATCGCCCTTTTTTAATTCCCCGCTCTTTGCCGATAAGCCCAATGTCATTGTCATTATGGCTGATGACATGGGATGGGAATGCGTGAGTGCGTATCGTGATCTAATTACAAAGTACAATTACCCCAAGGCCAATTCGGGAGAAAAAGATCATTACTCGACTCCGCACATTGACAAACTAGCGACTACCGGGATGCGCTTTGACCATGGCTATTCACAGCCCATCTGCACCCCATCACGAGTTCAGATCATGACCGGCATTTATAATCAACGAAATTACGTGAAGTTTGGTCTGCTCGATCCAAAGGCCAAAACTTTCGGCAATGTAATGAAAGGAGCCGGGTACAGAACCTGTGTCGTCGGCAAGTGGCAGCTCGAAGGTGGCTTTGACGGGCCCAACAATTTCGGCTTTGATGAGTACTGTCTCTGGCAACTCACTCGTCGGCCGGCCCGCTATCCTAGCCCGGGAATGGAGGTTAACGGTAAAGAAATCGATTATCCAGGCAAGTACGGTCCGGACATTGCCAGTGATTATCTTTGTGATTTTATTGAGCGCAATAAGGACCGGCCATTCTTCGGATATTACCCCATGATTCTTCCGCACTGGCCATTTGAGCCAACGCCCGACTCTGAGGATTGGGATCCAAAATCGGAAGGAGCAGAGAGCGGCAATCTAACTCAAAAAAATCCCAAGTACTTCCGCGAAATGGTTTCTTACGTGGACAAAATCATCGGCAAGATTGTGGCAAAGATCAAAGAACAAAAGTTAACCGAAAAGACGATGATTATCTTTACCGGTGACAATGGAACTGCCGTCAGCGTGACAGGTGTTATGAATGGGCGTACGATCAAAGGTGGCAAGGGAAGTACCCCAGATTCGGGAAATCATGTGCCTTTCATTGTAAGTTGGCCAGGCACTATCGGTGCGGGTAAAACGACCAAAGCCATCGTTAACTTTAGTGATATTCTTCCAACGATCGCGCAGGTAGCTGGTGCAGAGATAAAGCATGAAATTGATGGGATCAGCTTTCTGGGACACCTCAAAGGTGGCAAGGCAGATCGTCAGGTAAGTTACAGCTGGTATGCGCGCAATGGCGGACCCAAGGGTAAAGAATTTGCCCGAACCGCTGACTGGAAACTTTATTCGGACGGCAAATTTTTTAATGTTTATCAGGACGTCATGGAGAAGGACCCTCTCAGTCCAGGTGAACTGAGCGATGAGGCACGAACAGTCCGTGCCCAGTTACAGAAAGAACTTAAGCGGATGGAAGGTACCCGAACGATCTTTGATTTGTCGAAGTACCAGAAATCCGGTACCAATCAAGCCAATACTCCAAAGTCACCTGATTCAGTAAAATGTACGGGAAAATATACCGGGCATTTGCAGGGAGTATGCCGCGGCAGTGGGGGGAATTTTTTCTGGAGCTTTACGAAGGCACTAGTGAAGACAAATATTCAAGGCAAGATCATGAAAAAGATCAAAGTCGCCGACCATCATGGGGACGTTTGTTTTGCAAATGGCAAAATCTATTGTGCAGTTAATTTCGGTGCCTTCAATGATCCTAAGGGCAATGCAGACAACTGGGTCTACGTGTATGACTCTAAAAGTCTTGAAAGATTAGCCAAGTATCCTGTGCCCGAGGTCAAACACGGAGCCGGTGGCATTGCCTTTAAAAGTGGCCGCTTCATCGTAGTGGGAGGCTTACCTGAAGGCGTTCAGGAAAATTATGTGTATGAGTATGATAAGGAATTTAATTTCAAAAAACGGCATATAGTAAAAAGCGGCTGGACCAGACTGGGAATCCAAGCCGCGGCCTTTGCTCAAGGCCACTGGTGGTTCGGATGTTATGGGGATGTGCTGTTAAAGGCCACGCCGGACTTCAAAGTAGTCGGCAAGTATAATTATAATTGTGGATACGGAGTTTTGCGTGGACCTGATAGCAAGAGTCTCTATTGTGCAGGCGGAACAACTGATAAGAGCGGTTCGGATGGAAATATTAAAGCAGTAAAAGTCGCCAACTTTGAAAAATTAAAGATACTCAATACCGCTGTTCCGGCACAATCTTCAGAAGCAAATAACAAAAAGTAGATCCATATGCAAACTGTTATGGTATATGCTTTAGTATCCTTTTTTAACTCTTCTGAAAGCAGAGGATAAATCTCTTCCCAAGCATTGTTCAATGCACTAAGAAGATAGTGAAGAAGTTAGGCTCCGATCGCCGATAATCTGATTGAATCTAGCCTGAGCCTAGACTTGGCAAGATGAATCCGCAACGCATCCCGTTCGTTCTGGGCCTCAGTTATTTCACTTTCGCGAACCGGATGGCCTAGCCTCTTTAACCTTTCGAGTCGGTCAATGGTATCCTCTAGTGCCTTTTCCATTTTCTTTGCTGCGGCCTTACGATTCTTAACAGCATCTTTTTCTGCCACTTTTTCCGCAGCTTCTGTCATGACTGGAACCATCCTTTTGAGAATCTCAACTTTAGCTCGAAGCCACTTACGGTTACCTTCCCTCACCTTCGTTCCATCGAAATTCGGTTTAATGTCGTTCCCACCATGATCAACGACTACTGGGATCGGGGTCGGAGGAAGGAACCTGTCCGCTCCTAACGAAGCGGGGCAGACCGGCTCCAGCAAGAATGTGCATTCTGCCACCAGTCCTGCCTCGGCAGCCGTGCCGAGGATCTGTCCAAACGAACTGGACCCTTGTTCTCCATTGAGCATCAGATCGATGCAGGTAGATACGAGCGGATGGTCCCAAGAAATAAAGGTCATCTGCTCATTGCTCATTGCGGAGGACCTGTCGAAAGTGATAGACATGCCAATTTCCCGCATTCCCGGGAAAGCATCTCCCGCAAAAACGGTATCAGGTTTAATATAATAGCAATGATCTCCAAGCTCCTCGATCGCAATTCCAAACTGATCAAAAAGATCCGTCATTAAAATCTCAAGTGTGGGGTCCTGATCTATCGAATCAATGTCATCCACGATTTTCTTTGCGGCTTTCTGATCAAAAGAACTCATCTCCAGCAATCTGTCCCGGCCCGATTCAAGTTCCTCATCGAGGTCCTTCTTTGCCGACTTTGTTTGCATAATGATCTTTTCCCATGCACCTGAATCGGTAGGGTCGGTCCTTTCCATTTCTTCGCCAAACTGCTCAAGCAATTTTGAGCCTCCCTCGATCGGTTTTTGAAAAGCGTCCATTCCCTGATGATACCATTGCGCGAGAGCCGCGTGTTCAGTGCCTACAACAAATGGTACGTAAATGCGGACCGTGTCTTTCTGACCAATGCGATCAAGTCTTCCTATTCTCTGTTCGAGTAGAGATGGGGTCTTGGGCAAATCGTAAAGTATGAGGTTGCTCGCAAACTGAAAGTTTCTTCCTTCGCTTCCTATTTCAGAACAGATGAGCATTCGTGCCCCATCCTCTTCAGCAAAATAGGCAGCACTTCGGTCCCGTTTTATCAGCTCTAATCCCTCATGAAAAAGGGTCGTCTTTAAACGTACCTTTTCCAGAATCGATTCATTTAACTGCTCAGCTGCCTCAACTGTGCGGCAAATGACTAGTACTTTTTCTTCTCCAAGGTTTTCCAGTAAATTAATGAGCCAATCTATGCGTGGATCATTCTCCTCATTTTCAGTCTCTAAAGAACATAGGATTGCCTCACGCTCGGGGAACCCGCCCAAATTGACTCGACGATTACGGAACATGACTCTCCCGGTCCCATGAAGGTCAAGGAGCCTGCGTAGGAGTTCTTCTGAGTCCTCAGGAAGATCACCTCCTACCCATTCAGAGAGTTTAATTTTCTCTGAATCCTCAAAATCAGCATCAGTATCAATCTTAGCAGCGATCGCCGAAACTTGAGCCGCATCCTTCGATTCGACCAAAAACTTTTCAAGATCCGAAAACCGGTCAGGATCCAACAATCTTAGTCTCGCAAAGTGTCCTTCCGGCCTGAGCTGTCCGGGTGTCCCTGTAAGTAAAAGCAAACCATCAGTAGTAGATGCGAGCTGTTCGACAACCTTATATGCATTACTAACTTCGTTAACGGACCAGTCTAAATGATGTGCCTCATCAACAATCAGCATGTCCCAGCCAGCATCCAGTGCCTGAGAAGCTCGGCGTTCATCATTGGCCAAAAGATCAATGCTTGCCAAGATGAGCTGATCATCAAGAAAAGGATTCACGTCCTCTTCGGGCACTTCTTTAACTGGTTCCTCTTCAAGGCCAACATTTTCTGCCTCGCCTCCACTTTCTATTGCAACACAACGCTCCTCATCAAAGATAGCAAACTGAAGTGAAAAACGACGCAAGAGCTCAATAAACCATTGGTGCACTAATGGTTCAGGAACCAAGACCAGAGCCCTAGAAATACGTCCCGAGACTAATTGGCTATGCATAATAAGACAAGCTTCGATCGTCTTCCCGAGACCAACCTCATCAGCAAGTAAGACCCGAGGAGCGTGCCTCTTACTAACCTCATCAGCTATGTAAAGTTGATGAGGAATCAAATCGATGCGCGCACCCATGAGGCCCCTTTCTTTGCGCCCCCTCATCTCAGACCTTGCCTGGAGAGCCCTTTGCCTCAAAAGAAACTTTCTCGATGAGTTAATGCGTCCACCCAATAACCGGGCATCAGGCTGATGAAATCCGATCCGATCACTGAGTTCACTTTCCCCAATTTCCCTACCTTCAACAATATAGCTAATCAGGCCCTCAGACTCCTTAGCTTCCTCAACTATCAGGCTACTACCGTCATGCAACTCAATCGTATCACCAGTACCAAAAACCACACGACGAAGGGGAGCCGATCCAGTCGCATATGTGAGGGTCTCATCGACAGCAGGAAAGACCACAGTCACAGTTTCATCAGTCGTCTTCAATATCAATCCCAAGCCTTTGTCAGGCTGAGATTCGCTGATCCAACGTTGGCCGGGGAAAAACTGCATGAAGTTAGTTACGGGCGGGGATTCTCGACTAAAAAAACTAGATTACAAGTTGAAGCTGGAAACTTCTTGAAAATTGAGCAAAATTAATAACATAACTTCCGCTAAATCCGAGCCCAGAGTATAATTAATTAAAACTTTAATTCCGTTATGTGCAAAATCTCCCAAACATTGCTAATGCCCTGTATTTTGGCTTCTTTTTTAACTATTGCCAATGCAGAGGTTCCCCCCGAACTAGAATCCATAAAGTTTTCCGGACCAAAAATTACCCCCAGCCCCGCGTGTCTCTGTGCGGCACCAACCGGAGAAGTCTTTGTTGGTGTCGATATGCTTGGATCATTGGGAAAGGGCCCAGGAAAGGGGAAAATCGTACGCCTAGTTGATACGAACGGTGATGGAGAAGCGAATAAACATACAGTCTATGCCAACATTGATAATCCTAGAGGTTTAATTGCCGTAGGAACAAAACTCTATGTCTTACATACGGTCATACCTGCCAGTATAGGAAAGTTAACCGGCATGCATCTGTCAGTCCTCGAAGATAAGAATTGGGACGGGATAGCTGACGGTGCACCTAAAAAATTAATCTCAGACATTAGCCCACCAAAGCATAACCAGGACCGCGGTGCAGATCACACAACGAACGGAATCAGAATGGGCATCGATGGATGGATTTATATTGCCGTTGGCGATTTCGGAATTCATGAAGCAAAGGGAACTGACGGGACCGAACTGACCATGCTCGGTGGAGGTGTTCTCCGGGTCCGCCCTGACGGTAGCGAGATGGAAGTGTACACGCATGGTTTACGTAACATTTATGATATTGCCATCGATCCCTTCATGAATATTTATACTCGGGGCAACACGAATGACGGAGGAGGATGGAACGTGAGATTCATTCATCACATTCAAAGCGGTGAGTATGGATATCCCATGCTATTTAAAAATTTTACGGATGAAATTATTCCTGCCCTCGTTGATCTGGGCGGTGGTAGCGGGACCGGGGCAATGTTCCTCCAAGAGCCTAGTTGGCCGGAAAAATATAACAACATAGCCATCATGTGTGACTGGGGAAGGAGCCAGCTGATTATTCACCGACTCACTCCGGACGGACCAACATTCACTCAAAAACCGGAAAACTTTATAAGATTACACCAGATCAGTGATGTTGATACGGATGCCTCTGGTCGGCTATATGCCGGGGCCTGGGCAGGTGCAGGATACCGGGGCAGTCCTGACAAGGGATGGGTAGAGCGAATCGTTCCCAAGGGATGGGTCTACAAACCCTTTAAAAACACAGCAAAGCGAACTGACCAAGAACTCGTACAATTACTACTCTCTGAAAGTTCCACGGCTAGGCTAGCTGCTTCTCAGGAACTTTTGCAAAGGCCAAAGGCAATGAATGCCGTCGCTTCCATTGCAGCAAATAAATCTGCTCCTCTCCATTCCAGAGTCGCAGCCATATTCACTTACAAACAAATGGCCGGGCCAATGGCAGCGAAAGGACTCGCTAAGCTAAGCTCTGACAAGACCGTCACTGAGTGGGCATTACGAGCGATCGCTGACCGTAAGACTCAACTAGAAGGGGTAAATAAAGAAATGCTCATACCTGCCCTATCAGATAACAATCCGAGAGTCAGAGTCGCGGCAGCAGTTGCGTTGGGACGTCTAGGCGATAAGTCCGCAGCCGATAATCTTCTTTCCATTGCAAACCCTCCAGGAGAAGAAAAGCCTACCCAAGCGCCAACGACTCCTCCTGCATTTCAAACAAAAGCCTTCAAAGGACTCAAGACTTTTCCTGTTGAAGTTGATGTGACGGGATTCAAACAAATCTATCTCACGGTCACGGACGGAGGTGACGGGGACGGAGAAGATCATGGGGCCTGGTTCGATCCTGTCTTCGAAAATGGGAGCGGCAAAAAGGTAAAACTTTCTACATTAAAATGGAAATCTGCAAAAAGTGGTTGGGGGAAAATCGGATTTGGTATCAGTGCCACGGGCGGACCACTGAAGAACGGAAGCGGCAAATTACAACCGGATGGGCTTGGGACTCATGCAAATTCCGTAATCGTATATAATGTTCCTTCAGGAGCTAAAAAATTTAAAGCCAGAGTCGGTCTTGCAAATACATCCAAAGGAAAAGGGAAAATTCAATTCATTGTATCCAAATCCTTGCCGTCAGTTTCTGGTACTTCCAGTTCCAAAGAAGGGCCGCACGCACAACCAAACTCACCTATTATACTACCACACATAGCCGTGAAAGCTCTCGTGGACATGGGTGCATCAGAATCGTGTGTCGAAGCCGTGGGTGGACCTAACAGTCGTGGAGCCCTGTGGGCACTTCGTCTAATGCATAATGAAAAGGCAGTAGACGGTTTAATTGCAAAATATGGTTCCGCAGCAGCAGAAAAATTCAGGCCAGGAATATTGACTGCTCTGATCCGCCTCTACCAAATCGAAGCTCCATATGATGGCTCATGGTGGTGGAGCACTAGACCCGATACGCGTGGTCCCTACTACCGCCCAATCAAATGGAAAGGGTCAGAAAAAATTGGCACATTCATTAAATCAGTTTGGGATAAAGGCGAATATCGACAGGTAATAGCAACTAATAATGCTAAGACAAGATCAGGGATAGAAGGAGTGGACATCGCCAAAATTGCGGCCGCTCCCACCAAACCCGCCAAACCAACGATAGATCTTAGCGCCATTGCCAGAACCAAAGGACAAGTTGGAAAAATGTCGATCGAGGATATTATTCTCGCACTCGCTGACGTTAAGGGAGATCCCAAAAAAGGAGAAGTTCTCTTTACTAAGCAAGGTTGCATCGCTTGTCATACCACGAGCCCTAATGAAGCTCCTAAGGGTCCATACATGGGTCAGGTCGGTGCGGTCCTATCAAGGGACCAGATCGCTGAATCAATCCTCAAGCCTAACGCTTCAATATCTCAAGGCTTTGCAACAGTGTCCGTTCTGACCAAGGACAATAAGTCGATGGTCGGTTTCGTGACCTCAGAATCTGCTGACAAAATTGAGATGCGCGACATCGCCGGACAAGCACATAACTTTAAAGTATCCAATATCAAATCACGGACTGAACTTAAAATTTCCATGATGCCTGAGGGACTTGCAAATTCACTTAGCATAAGTGAATTTGCTTCTCTGGTAAGTTTCCTTGCCAGCAAAAAAGGCTAGCCATAACTATTTGCCCTATTTTTTAAGCATATAAACAGTTTATTTTTATTGTTTTAACTGATCCGAACCAATTTTAACATTATTCCTAATGTCATCCCAATTGAAATTCATGAACACTACCAAACAAATTGCCGTCCTTACTCTATTTGCCGTCATGCACTCAGCGAGTGCCGAGCCGAAAGCAACTCAGCCGAAAGATAAGCCAGGTTACGATAAGACGAAAGATGCCGGCGCCAACGCACCGAAAGGAGCGGACATCCTCTTTGACGGGACACAGAAATCGATCGATTCTAACTGGGAAATGTGGCCGAAGAGTGACATGAAGATCACTTGGTCACTGGTCAAGAGCCCCACGGATGACACGAAAGTGTTGATGACGAACGGCGGCAAGAGCTGGGGAACACACGACCTTGTCACCAAGAAGAAATATAGGGACTTCGAGGGTCACGTTGACTTTGTCCTGTGCGGCAATCGTGGTGACGATTCGCTTGAAGGTTACTCCAACAGCGGCGTTTACCTTCATAACCGTTACGAGATCCAGATTGAATCACCCAAGGGAAACAACACGAAGGATCCCTACAGCTGGAAAATTGGACCCCACGGTATTGCCGCCTTCTGCATGGAGCGCGTTCCAGACACGAACGCCTGGCGGCCCAACGGCCAGTGGCACTCATTCCACTTCATCTCTAAGGCTGCACGCTGGAACGGCGATAAGATGATCGAGCCGGCTCGGGCCACGGTATGGTGGAACGGCGTAAAGGTTCACGACAATGTCCAGATCAAGAAAGCTAACGGCGGAATCAAAGTCACTTCAGCGCTTGGAGGCCTCAAGCTCCAAGAGCATGGTCAGGATGTACGATTCCGCAACGTTTGGATTCGTGAAATGAAGGGTAGCAAGAAGTAAGTCACAACTTGTGCGGGACAAAGGCAAGTACCGTCAAAGAAACGGACAAAGAAAATTTCAGCGCAAAAAAATTAACCGTTCTTTCCTTTAATTTTCCTAGCAGGTGCTTCAGCATCCTTGTTACGGAAACCATACATCGGTAAGAGTCTGTAATAGACCTCGAGGCTAAGAGTCGCGAGGGTCGTTGAAACGACGCGGCCTCCAGAAGCAGCATGCGCTGCACTTTTGTCCCAGCTTCCTTTTTCTGAACCGGTCTTCTTTTGTAAAAGTGGTAAAGTTTCCTTTATTCGTTCGTTCCAGTCTGTCCACACGGGTCCCTGGTGCTGGTAAAGAGCAAGCGTACCATAATAAACATAGTAATAATCCGGGTTACGTACATTGATCTGTCGCATTTTTAATATCTCCGCACTTTCTGCCATACGAGGTTCTGTCGGGGATATTAGATCCAATTGTCTACAAAACATTCCCGTTGCAACCATCGCAGGTTTGTTTTTTTCGGGTCCTGTGTATCCATACATTCCTCCATGCCTTCCTCCCCCTGCATGATCGAACCATTTTTGCGCATCAGTAAAAACTTTTTCCTCGATCTCAATTCCTGCCATCCGGGCACTGTGCAGTGCCATGTATTGCCATCCGGTTACCGAAGTATCAGAATCTCCGGGCCTAACGTCATACCTCCATCCACCCTTCGTTGGGCTCTGTGCTTCGAGGATTAAATTGATAGCTCTTTCGGCAGGTTCCCTAAGCTTCTCATCCTTACTGACTCCATAAGCTTCACAAAGTGCTATAGCAGCAATGCCATGACAATACATGCGACCACCACCGCGCAGATCCCCGTTCTCTTTTTGCTGGGAAACGAGCCACTCAATTCCTTTACGAACATTGTTCTGATACTTGCCACCTGCATTGTGACTGGCTCCCCAACCATAATAACAGAGAAGTGCGAGTCCAGTGCTGGCCGTGTCAAAGGCTCCGTTCCCTCCATGCTTCTTAGTGTCCCACCGGCCATTCGGCTCCTGATTGCGGCTCAACCAATCGAGTGCATTGACAATGGCACGTTCTGTAGCATCTGAGCCCCCGAGCTGTTCGATAGTCTCAAGTGAAGGCCTGCCCCGTTGCTTACGCATTATTTTAGTAAATGCATTTGGATCGATTGATTCTTTCGGTGTCTCTAACTCTCCTGGAAGGAGCGGGTCAGTCTCAGGATCCGATCCGGGCAACTTTAGACTCAACGATGCCAATGTTCCGGAACCATCTAGTGGAGGAGCCTGATCATTTGCTTCAAGGCCCCTATGAGCCACTATAACATCTCCTCCAGTGTCTTTTGTTTCCGCAGTCGCGTCCCCAGCTTCGATCTGGTCTGTTTCTGTTGATGATTCTGAAGCCGCATTTGTGAGTTCAGCTTTTTCATTTGTTTTTTCTGTTTCAACTTGCGGAACAAATTCCGTGGGACGGAAAAGATCTGATAATGGATTTGCTGGCTCTACGGCCTTTTGAGTTTCAACGGGATCGCGTTCGTCAAGTTCCGGGCTCTCCGGTTCGGGCAATAATGTTTCTGGTAAAGCGACAAGGATAGGAGTGATGTTTTTAGGATTTGTTAAAGGTTCATCGGTCGTTGCAGCGTTCGCTTTCGATGCCCGCACATCAGTAATGAGTGATGTTTTGCTTGTGCTGGCAACAATTGGATTGGTTTTAATATTTTTCTGTGGTTCTAGGACCGGAATCTTAAAATCGCTTTCAAGTTTATCGGTCAGTAATGCGACTGAGCTCTCAGAGACCTGAGCCTCTTCGGGAGTACTTTCAAGTGCAAGCTCCTCCTGCGCTAACGCATCAATACTTATGGCAATTTCCGGAGCCTGTACTTCTCCACCAGAACTAAATTCCTTAGTTATGAGCCAAACCATCATTAGTAAAAGTGCCAGTAAATGTATAATGGCAGACCCTGCTAAGCACTTGTGGTACAGGGTACTAATGTCGCGCCAATGCTCTAGCAGATAAATCAGACCTATGAGAGCTGCAATTGCTAGGAGTATCCACCAAATGATTTTACTCATTAGCTCCTTGAACTTTTCCCAAGATGTTAGATCAGTGAATCCAAAAACTTCTCGTGTCGTGGAACGGTAAAGCCTGTAACGTTTCAAATCATCATTCTCAATAGAATCTTCCAGATCAAGGTCTGTACTGAAAAGCAAATCAAAGCCTTCCATTCGTATAGCCGGATCCGTCGCGTCACCTTTTTCCATATAAAGGTCAATTTTCTCGGGTGGAAATTCTTCGCCATTCACTACACGACTGAGATAAACACTAAACCCTTTTTCCTGGTTTCTGTCTCTGTCCGAGGCAAGAAAGATATGATTGCCCTGGCTCGTCAGTGAAGCCTGCAAATCTTCCGATTCAGAGTTCAGATCATTAACCGCTTCGACTTCAGAAAATACAGGAAAAGGTAGACTCTTTTCTGTCTCTTCGGGAACCTCAGGAGGCTCAGGATCAATAACTTTTCTTGCAACATAAATATCATTCTTATTCCCTTTCTTATTGGATGAGAAAAATAGCCTTTGTCCGTCCTCAGCAGGAGCGGGTCCGAGCTCATCCTGAGGTGTGTTAATGGATTCATTTAATAACTGTGCAATGCTCCATTTTGTTCCCTCGTTGCGGGACACATAAATATCATAACCTCCCTCTCCCCCTTCTCTGTCAGAAGAAAAATAAAGGAATTTCCCATCTCTAGAAAAAGCAGGACCCCTTTCGTTGTTCTGGCTGTTCAGTTCTGCAACGGGTTCTGGGACAGACCATGTGCGTCCGTCCCAGGCTGATAGGAAAAGATCCGTGCCACTGTCATCATTCGCTGGACGCACAAAGACCATAGATGTCCCGTTCGGCGAAAATGCAGCCTCTAGTCTATAATTTGCAGCGTTAATGCTATCGCTCTCTTCCGTATCGGGAACGGTTGTGCTTTCATTAAAAAGATTTTGTTTTGGGTCCTGCCACAGGACTCTACGAACTTTGTTTTCTTCGATACCGATAGTATTACCCGCTTCGTCTGAAAAATATGCCCAGACATCGGCTTGCAACTTTTTCCAAATTACTGATGAGAGCCCTGCAAAAATAACAAGACTGATTAATGCAAAAAGAAACCGGCCCTTTGTGCCTTTGGTTCTTGGTGCTTTCTTTTTATCAGAACTCATTTTTACCACTAGTTAGCGCTTGTCTGGGTTGACTCTTCATTTTCCACAATAGCACTTTGAGGCCTCTTGAATGCTCGAATGAATAAGAAGATAAACAGACCAAAGAGAACCAATGCGCTGCCCAACAACACGATATTATTTTTTACCCAAGCCATGGACGGCATCTTGGAGTAATCATAATCGATCATTACTCTCTTGCTCTTTGTCCCATACAAAGATGAAATACTCTCCTTCCGATCAGAATTAAAAAGTAAATGGAACCCTGCCATTCGGACTGCCGGATTCGTTTCATTAAACTTACTATTAATTTCTTTTCCCAAGTTTGCAGGAACCGACGGTGCTTCTCCGCTGATACGGGAACGATAAATGTCCGAACCTCCGAACCCGCCCTCACGAGATGAGGTAAAATAAATAAAGTCACCATGATCGGTAATTACAGGAGCCATTTCATTAGATGGAGAACTAAATTCCTGCAAGTGCTTAGCATGGCGAAAAATTGGATCCTTCGGCAATGATTTGCTATCAAGGACGTTTGGATTAGGCCCTTCTGGGTCAGGCTCAAAACCAAGCCCATAAAGAGGCGTGTAACGGTAATGCGCTTCTAGACACAATGCGACGAGTGCCGTGACAATGACCTTTCCCATTTGTCCGCCATGACCTCCTCCTACTGGCCATGCCCCGTTAGGTTCTTGTGTTTTAATAAATTCAGACTGCATTTTCTCCAACCATTTTCTCCAAACTGGTCCCTGATGCTGATAAGCAGCCAATGTTCCATAATATACATAATAAATGTCATTCATCTGAAAGCCGACCTTATCGATTATGAGAGACGACTCGAAAGCCTTTGCAGCATTTGATGAAGCACCGCTGAGTTGGGCACAGAAAAACCCTGCAGCATTCATTGCATGTCTTCCAGAATTTCCCTTTCCGGGTGAGTCCGTGTACCCGTAAGATCCACCGTCCTTGCCTCCACTGATTATTTCAAGAAAGTTATCTACCCCGTCAAAAGTGCTTTGAGGAATTGCAAGGCCTGACATCTTCGCGCTTGCCAAAGCCATTACCATCCAACCAGACACTGACAAGTCACCACGTTCCTTTGGCTTGTATCGCCACCCACCTTCCTCGTGCTGGGATTCCACAATAAAGTCAATTGCTGCCTGCGCCTTTGGTTTTAATTCGCTATCTTTCGTGACGCCATAAGCTTCAACCAATGCAAGTGCCGCTATGCCATGATCATACATCGCATTATTTTTGGGACTATCCCCCCTCAGGTCTCCACTAGCAACGTTCTGCTGACCCAGTAACCAATCCAATCCGAGTTTTACTTTGTCCTGATATTTGCACTCCTTGTCATGCCTTTCACCTCTTCCATAAAAGGCCAATAGACTGAAAGAGGTTGCCGCAACGTCATGGCCCGCCTGTCCACCGGATTTACCGATGTCCCACCTGCCATCCTCTTCCTGCAAACCAGCAAGATAGGCGAGGGCCTTCTCAACAGCACTTTCACTGGACTCTGATCCACCTAGCTTCGACATAACATTTTTATCCGCTAGGGCACCTTCCCTCAGCGAATAAAGCATGCTCAATTGACGCTCTGTTATTAGATCAAAAGCTGTTTCTGTAGCAATGTCTGCGGAATAAATCTCAAAATCGACTTTCTGTTCTGAAACGTCTTCTAACTGCTCAGCTGCTGCTGCTTCGGTGGCCTCCTTTTCACTAATGCCAACCCCTTGATGAGGTCGGTTAGATACAAAGAAAAGTGTCATGTTGTCCGGAGAAAGGTCCGGATCAGTTTCGTCAAAAGGTGTATTGACCCTTGCCGTGAGAGGCAAAGGCCATGCATATTCTACACCGTCCCACTTTGATACCCAGATGTCCTGACCTCCCTGACCTCCAGGACGATCACTAGTAAAAAAAAGCAATTCTCCGTTCCCGCTCAGTGTAGGAGTCGTTTCATTAAATTGACTGTTCAGGGCCCGCATTGGCAGCGGTTCTCCCCAATTATTGCCGTCCCAAATTCTGAGAAATATATTGGAATTATCTTTTTCGTCCGCAACAGAATAAACCATTCGTGCCCCGTCTGAGGAAATTGCAGGTTGACCTATTATGCCCTCAGCTCCAATCACTTCAGTGACGGCCTGGGCAGGATCCCATACCACGTAACCAGGCTCCACGTCTCTTGCAACTTGTTCGAACGCTACCTGATCCGTATACGTGTACCAACGTTCTGGTCTTAGATATAACCAGGTTAAAACAATTGCACTAAGAACCAATAATAAAGCACCCCATGCATATATTTTATAGCGACGTTTCTGCGTCAGACCCAAAATGGCCCCCGAAGTCTCCTTCGAATCAGGATCAGTTGGCTCTGCACTGGACATTTCAACAACAGATTAACGTTCGGTTTTAACGGCGATATTGGCTCTCGGGACACCAACGTGCCGGCAAATTGACATGACATTTGCAAGATAAAGATGCTTCGCATCCTGATCACTTCTGATCAGTACCTTGATATCAGGTTTCTTTTCAACTTCGGTCTTCATCCAGTCGGAAATTTGTTCCTCCGTGACCTGTTTTCCCATCAATACGTAAGCACCACTTTTACGAATATTTATCTTAATCAGGTTCCCGGTCGACTGGGTCAATGACTGATTTTTTGCATCTACAGGAAGGTTCACCATATGATCAATTTCCTCTTCCTTAAATGTAGTAGTAACTAGAAAGAAGATGATCAAAATGAACATCACGTCCAGCATGCTGGAAATATTGATAATTTCTCCGTCGTTAGAAGAAGATTTTTGGCGACAATTCATTATGCGGTTCCTTCCGAAATGTTAGTTTGATCGTCAGCAGCTGGGGCAGTAATCGGAGCTGAATTGGCCAAGGCGTGAGTAACAATAAATTCAGTGCCAACATCATCTATATGGTCAATAACCTTGTCAGCTCTGGTAGAAAGCCACTGAAATAATAAAAGTACTGGAATAGCGATCGTTAAGCCCGCTGCCGTACTCACTAGTGCCTGATAGATGCCATTGGCAAGGTCTGCTGTCTTTGCAGCACCACCACTATCGGCCGTTTTCTGGAAAGCATCAATCATACCGTAAACTGTTCCCAGCAAGCCCAATAGAGGGCAAACACCTGCAATGACTGAAAGGGGTCTTAAGCTACGTTTCATTTTCTCAGCTTCTTTAGAACCGGCATCCTCGATAGCCTTACTGACTGCCTGATGGCCTTCATTGCGCCACTGAATACCTGCTTTGAAAACATGCCCACATGCTGCGGACGAATCTTCACAATACTTTTCAGCAGTCTGACCAGTCGAATCACTGTTCCATGCCTGTCCGAGGCCCTGTAAGAATCCGGCAGGAAGGACCCTTTCTTTTGTCAGTGATATGAATCGTTCCAGTCCCAGCGCAAGTGCAAGAATTGATGCGATGGCTAATGGAAACATGACCGGGCCACCCTTTTTGATGAGGCTAAACATTGTTTCCTTGTCTTCTCCGGCCCCTTCACCAACTTCGGCCCCAAAAGCAAATGAGCTGAATGCCACAAAGACAAGGATGCAAATTATCATCAAGTTAGACCAGCGAATAACGTTTATTAGATTGTGTTTTTTATTAAGGTACATTGCAGTTAGTAATTATTAGTTTGATCAGTTAGTACGAAGTTCGTCAAGGTATTGCCGGGCAACGATCGCTGCCTTTTCTTTGCTGTATTTATTGATTACGTCTTTGAATCGTTGCGTGGCTTCTTCTTTTTTGTCCTGAGCCAATAGTACGCGCCCGATCTCGAGGACAGACTTTGCTTGCCAGCTTGGGTACTTCTTAAAATTGATTTCTACATTAACAAATTCAGCGATTGCCTTTTCATAATTTTGCAAATTAAACAAACATTCGCCGGTCTGGAATCGGCTCCTCACTGTCCATAGATCGACAATTTTTGCATCTGATAAAAGTTTTCGATACTCTGATATAGCCCCGTTCGGGTTATTGTTATTTTCAAGAGCATAGGCCAGTCCGAACTGAGCATTTCGAATCCATTTACTTTCTTTGAACCTGTTCAAAAAATTTCTGTAGGTCTGCGAAGCTTCATTGTGCTGGCCAGTCAGAGACTGCGTTTCACCCAAACGCATAGTGACTGTCTCGGCGAGAGTCGCATCAATTCCTGGCACCTTTGACGAGGCAGCAAAATGATCTCTAGCAGTGACGGTTTCTTTTAATTTGAATCGTGCTTCGCCAGCCTGAAAGAGCATCGACGCGAGTAGTTTTGATTCTGGGTATTCGATAATCAGTTTTTCGAACATGCCTGCGGCAATCTCGAAATCTGCTTTTTTAAAATGGGCACTGGCGAGCTGAATTCTTATGGGTTCTTTGAGAGAATCGTCCTTCATCCCCTTTAGAGTAGTTGTCAGCTGTGCGATCACTTTTTCCTGAGCGCCACTATCTAAATTCAATTCAGCTAATTCACTTTGCACTTTCACAATGAGCTGACTCTTCGGATGAGTAGCGAGTAATTTTTCATAAAGAAGCACCGCCTCCTTATCTCGTTTCCGGGCCCTCTCTGCCCAGGCCCATTCATACAATGCCTGATCAGCAAATTCAGATTTTGGATGCTTTTCAGTGACGCGTTTAAAATGATTTGCCGCATTGTTCCAGTCCTTCTGTTTGGAGGCGGAAAGCCCCGCATAATAAACAACCAAAGACAATTTCTCATGTTCCCTGAATTGATTTAGCATTTGAGGAAAGTGCTTTGAGGCAATTTCAAAATTTTCTGCATTGATAAGAGCTATCCCCTGCTGAAGTGCGGCATCTGATGCAAGAGGATGGTTCCGGGGCACTTGCGAAAAATAAGTTACCGCTTCCACGTGCTTTTCTTCTGCCGCATTTACCCATCCCAGATAATACATGACACGTGGCTTTTGTTGTGGAGCCCCGGCCTTGAACGGATCCTTATTGGCTTTGTCTTCATTTATGAACCTTTCAAGAGCGCCTCTTGCTGTTTTCAAATCTTCTGTCTGGAATGAGAGCCGGCCCTGCTCGGCCAGAGCAAGTGGAAGGTGCGGGGTGACTCCAGGATAATGGTTTGCGAGTGTGCGTAGATGCCCCAGTGCCTTGGTCTTGTCCTCTGTCCGGTCATAAGCGACTGCTACCTGGATCAAAGCCGTGTCCAAGTTCGGACCAGCGCTTACCTTATATTGTTTTTTGTCATTGATCTCAACCCTTTCATTAATGAAATCCTCAAATGGTTTTATTGATTCTTTCCACTTGTCCTGACGAAAAAAACAATCTCCAACTAAAAAAGACAATTGAGTGAAGAGTTTGCCTTCTGGTTTCTTGGCCAGAAGTGGTTGAGCGCTTTGTAGTGCCTGCGCCCAACGCTTTGCCAGATGATGGACCTGCGCTATACGGAGCTGAGCAGCAGGCACACTGGAATGGTCCTTATGTGCCTGTATAAAATCTGTGTAAGCCTTAGCTGATTCATCACTGCGATTGAGAAGGAACAGGTTCTCTGCTCGCATGTAACGAGAATCTCCAAGAAGAGCATGATCTTTAAACCGAGCAATGAAGCTGTCCGCTAATCGTAAACTGCCGTTATAGTCTTTAAGTTTATGGAGACAGGTCGAGCGTTGAGCTATCACTTCTGGCATCTGTCCAAACTTGCCTCTCCTTTCGACGTGGGACAGAGCATCAGAGGCCAATTTCCAGTCAGGACTCTTTAGACTGATAAGTGCATTGGCATAGTCAAACTCAATATCATCAATGACGGGCGAATTTGGGAACCGCTTAATTGCATCAACAAGAATTTGTGCAGATCTTTGAAACTGATTTTGGCGGGAGAACACTCTTGCCCACCACAAGTTGGCTTTTGCCGCGGTCAAGCTTTCAGCTCCGGCAATTTGGCTAAATTTTTGGTTAGCTTGATTGTAATCTTCGCGTTCAAGAAAACTTCTAGCGATATAGAATTTTGATTCTTCAACATGCGGAGCTGGTTTACCTTCGGCGTCAGGCTTTGCTCCTTTAAGGTATGCTTCAAAATCAGCAGTCGCAGGCTCATATTTAGCTAGTAAGAAACGTGTGAATCCTAATCGGTATTGGCATTCCAATGCATCATTTCCTTTCATTCCAGGTAGGGCCGCTGCATAAGCTGGCTCAGCCTTATCAAATTCTTTTAGAAGGGTATGACATTCGCCCAGTAGAAAAGCTGCCCGGGTTTTCCATTCGGGTATTGCCTGCAATTGAGCTACTTTGGCAAGAGACACCGTGGCCTCGGAAGTTTTTTCGGTCTGATAAAAAGCATATCCTTGCTGATACAGGGCCCTAGCAGCTTGGTCCGGGGCAGGCTTAGACGCGGTAAGCTTCTTTGTCCATTCAAGAACTTTATCCCATTCCGATTTACCAAAGCAAATGTCACAAATGGCAGCCAGTGCCGCTGTCTTGAATTTGGGGTTTTTAATATTATTGAGTTGAGCAATAAAGAGTTGTCTCGCTTCGTCCTTTTTTGAGGAGAACAACATGCATTGACCCTGCAGCATGATTAACCGTTCCCTGTCAATTGCCTTGTCTAGTCCGGGCTTTGCTAAAAGTGCAGCAAATTGAGGCATAGCCTTATCATATTGTTTGAGGGCATATTGACTAAGGGCAAGACCTCTCCGTGCCAGATCCGCTTTTGGATGATTGCCATGCTTTTGCAGAAAGGCTTGGAATTGCGTGACTGCGACCGGATATAGTTTTCTGTTGTAGGCGGCGTTAGCAACAAAATATTGATCCAAAGCCGCATCCTCTGCGGCTAGTATTGTGGATGGAAAAGTCAAAACTAATGCCATCAAAAAACAACTGAATCTCTTAAGATTATAGGAACTCATATTCCAATAAATATAGAATTTTACTTATATTGTTAGTCACAATCCCAAGTCCACTTCCTTGGGCTAATTATTTTTATTTCTATTATGATTAAATCTTAAACAGAATGAAAAAAAAATCGATTCTTGGCAACTACCAAGTAAATCAATTTTTTATAAGACCTTAACAATGAAACTACTTATATAGTGGCCTGCACCTTTAGCGTTGTTACTCTTAATTTTATGGGAACTTTATCATTTCGTTGACGAGTTTTCTGTACTCGCTAATCCCTTTAAAGCCTCAATTGCATATTGATTTCCACTCTTGGCTGCCATGTAATACCATTGCGCCGATTCATGTAATTGCCTGGTCACCCCTCTACCCGCTTCATAAATATAGCCGAGATAAGTTTGCGCATAAACGTCTCCTTGCTGAGCTTTATTCTTAAGATCAATTATTCTCTCTTCCATTAACAATGAGGATTAAACAAGATTACAATTCAATTAAGGAAAAAGGTGCCCGCTTGAAAAACTCTCCCAATGGAAGAACCCCACAACAAGCGGACACCTTTTTCACAGTTTCCGCTACGTTGCCACTGTATCGATTCTAAGGGCATAAGCTAACGACCCTATGCTATACTTTGCTTTTGAATTGCTTACTTTAAACTGGCACCGGCAAAGGCCAATCATAGAAAGAAAGGTTAACTAATCATCAAGTAGCCACGCCAGATTGAAGCGGGCCATCCAGTCCTTATTCGACACCAGATAAATCATCCCTTCACTGGGTGTTCCCGGACGGCCTGCGGCCATCCAAGTATAATTACCGGGCCCTTTCCGGACCATTCGCCTCACGGGCCAGCTCTTAGCTCCATCAAAACTTACTTTTATGGTAATATCTTCACGCTTGTCTTTTCTGCCAGGTGAGCTGTAAAGAAGAACATCCGTTTCCTGGCCCGGGACCCGGACCAGTGCTCCCTTGCAGCCATAATCATCAGGTGGGCCATCGAAAAGCTCATCGTCTTCACGAGCGTTTTTCCAGGATTTCCCAGAATCCTCACTGATCCCAACTTGTTTATTCCCCCGACGAACATGAGTCCTGGCATTATAATAGATGTGGCCGTTTTTCAATTCGCATAAGGACGGCTCAGAGGTACCAAGAAGAGGAAAAGGTTCACTTGGAAACCATGTCCTGCCACCATCATCGCTGTAAAGAGCGTTACTGTACCTCTTGGCAAAAAATTTACGGCCCTGGCCCTTATTCAGGTACGTTCTAGTCCCATCATTTTTTACGGGCCCTACAAAGACCTGAGCCGGCATCAATAACCGACCCTTTGCTTTACCATGACGAATAGTAATTCCTGGGTCACAGCAATAGGTCGTTGCGAGCCAGCCATTCTTATCAGGCTTCATGATAATTTTTTCCTGTGCCCAAGTCTTCCCATGATCCTCACTCCTATAGAGAATCTGAGCAGGCTTGAGCCCACCGGCAAATACCAATATGTCTCCACTCGTTTCATCAACAGTAACATTGGCAAGCTCACTCCATCCCACATGATCACCTTTGTATCGACCGTCATCAGACATATCAGCCCCCAAATCAACGCGCTTTCCAACAACTAAAAATTCTCCCCAAGTTGTTCCTCCATCCTCACTACGCTTAACCTCAATGATGCTCTTATCGCGTTCTTCTCTGAAGAGGAGGACTGTTCCATTCATGGATACGGCAAGATGGGCCATGACAGGTATCTGCTCTTCCCATGTATGGAAAAACGGTTCGTCTTCAGCATTCGCATCAAATGAGAATAATGTTAGTATAAGAATGCTGGCCACCAAGCTTCGTCGGTTAATATTCTTCACTAATCGCATATCTATTCAGAACACTTTGAATTATTCAATTCCAGACATTGCTACGGCCTGAGGAACTTCAATGCGATTATATTGGCGTTTAACAGAGCGTAAAAATTGAGACCACTTTTTTCCTGGTCGTCCATTTGTCATTAAAAAATGCGGGCAATTTTTGTGTTCTGGCTTGGTTCCTTTACGGGGCCAGTGCTGATGTGGAACCACGTTCTTTAAGGGAATCTTATACTGATGCATCAACGATGCACAAAGTTTGGCTGTCCTGTCCAAAGTTCTTTGCCTGCTATTGCCGCGGTGTTCGCACATTTCTACTCCAACCGAATAGTTATTCCCTGGTCCATTAAAATCAGCATGTTCGCCCTGCTCAATCGTAGGCAAGTGCTGTATGACAACGTCCTCCTGAATAGTAAAATGCCACGTCAGGTACCCTATGCGATTTCCATTTCGTCTTTTCGGAGCCCTCAGTTTGCCTTTTTCTAGTGCGCGAGCATGATCCCAAGCATCACCATTATAATTCTGGGTTGAGTGAACCGTGATGTAACGAGGCTTCATTGACCTCTTATATTTCCTTCCATACCGGCCCTTGGGTATGAACCTTTTCACTACTTTAATTTCACGATAAAGCTGTCTAGGTGATACTGGACTTGACCCAGTTTTCAATGAAGTTTTTTGGTTCTTAAGATCCGATTTTTCGATCTGTGTTGTAGTGCAACTGCAAATCAAAAAGGTGCAAATCAAACAATTAAAAGAAAATAATAATGCAATTGGATGAATGATTAATTTCCTCATTTAGAAACTTACTTTATGCTCAGATTAGCTAAGTGTCTGTCAAAATTTCTTGCCCAGCATTTTAATTATTCTTAAAGGAATTAATGAGCGCTGTCTTTTGGTTCCAGGGAACCTTGCGATCGAAAAGTTTTCCATAAACTTTATGCGTCGGGGCTCCTTTCTTTTTAATTGATGACACAGCGTTATCATAATAACTGCGCATTAATTGGAGGGCTTTCTTTTGCTGAGGATCATTAGCAGTATTAAATAGTTCCAACTTGTCTTTTCTCATATCAAAAAGCTCTTCAGTTGGATTCATTTCATGACCATAATACCAATAGATATATTTCCAATCACGTGTAACGACGCTCAAACTCTGAGCAGCTTCTGGGCCCCAACAATTCATCAAATATAAGTGTTTATGAATTTCTTTTTCCGGCTCATCCAGTAACGGCATGAGGCTCTTACCTTCTATTCCTGAATCAGCTTTTAAGCCGGCTAATTCTAGAATCGTAGGCGCAATATCAATGTTGCCAGTCAGTGCCGAGACCCTGATGCCCTGGCCACTTGACTTGTGCCTCGGATCAAAAATAATCATTGGGACACGCACTGATTCCTCATAAGGCAATACCTTGGATCCATAACCATGGGAACCGCAAAGAAATCCATTGTCCGAAGTATAAATGATTACCGTGTTGTCTAAGGCTCCATTCTCTTTGAGCGCGTCCATGATCATTCCTGTCGCATGATCAATGCCATGGACGAGCTGATGGTATTTGCGCATTACTTCATCATATCTACTACTGTAACCCCAACTATCCCATCTCTCCCATTGCCGGCCCTGCTTACTTTGAGAGCTGAGATGTTTTGCATATTCTCGGCCAAAATTAGGAGGTCTCTTGAAAGTCTTGCCCTTATAGATAGAATTAAATTTTGGATCGGGTGTATCAGGCATATGAGGAGCCTTGAAACTTATCGATAAACAAAAAGGCTTATCGGTCTTTGCTGCCTCTTTAATGAAGTCACGGCCAAATGCACCATAAGAAAGTGTCGAGTGTGGATATTTTTTTGCATAGTCTTTCATCCACACGTTCCTTGAAGTAACATAACTGGTCTGACCCTTGCCTCCTCCCCACTTATCAAAAGAATTGACAGGTAAACCCTCGGCCAGATCCACCCCGAACTTACCGGCAAAGGCAGTAAGATAACCGGCCCGCCTCAGTATTAATGGGTAGCTCCGAGCAAAATCACTGGCCTTAAGTTTGCCCTTAGTGAAATTGCATCCGTGCTCATATTCATATTTTCCGGTAAGTATCGTTGCCCTGCTCGCCATGCAGATCGCTGTCGTGTCATAATGATTATCAAAGGTCACTCCACGCTTCGATAAAGAATCCAGATTCGGGGTCCGGGCATCTGGA
>CACJBM010000021.1 GCA_902591645.1 uncultured Verrucomicrobiota bacterium
TTGAAGTTTAAGTCTCTATACCATGATGAACTAATGTTGGAGGTTGGTACCAATGCTCGGACAGCAATATCTTCATCAATAATTATAGTTCCATTTAATGGGTCTGATTGATCAGGTGGTCTGGGATCGCTTCCATCAAGGGTATAATAAATGTTCTGATTTCCTGCCAAGTTTGCGTTCAGTGTAATTTTTGTGCCTGGCGGATAAGATCCTGCTGTTTTATTCGTTGTTGGTCTTGGTGCAAATTGACCGTCCATCCAATCGAGACGAGTTCCGAGCCAGTCCTTGAGATGATTAATTTCTCCCTGATAGCTTCCGAAACGGGGCTGATCCGACCATCTTCGGAAATTTCTTGCCTGAGCTTCATTGAGTTCAGTTGTCATATTATCGATGATCGAATGTACGTTTGATGTTGCAAATGCACCTTCGCGAAGTTCGAAGTAGCGATCGATGTAAACTTGCCAGAAATTTTCGTTATCAAATAGAGATCCCCACCATGGGAAAGTAAAATAGGACGTTCCTCCGGACCACGTTGAAGGATTATTATCGCGTCCGTCCGTTGATTCCATGGAACGGTCAAAATCCCATATTGGACCATATTCAATTTTTTCATTCCGTTTTTTATGAAAGAAAGTTGATAGCCTTAGTGCATCTGCATTAAGTGTTAAAACATTTAGCAAATGATGATCTACCCAGGAAAGGGTATTAATGTAGTCTCCGAATTTATCAGTGCTAAGGGCAGAGCTCATCTCGTTTATGTGATCTTGGACCCAGTTTGACTGATCAGAGCTTACATCATCTTCTTTAGGATATACCCATCCGAGTGTTTGTCCGCCCGCACGTAAACCGGAATCACCTGGATCAAGACGATCCACTTTGAGAATATATCCTCCCGTAATTCCAGGTTCTTCAGATACATTATCAGTTAGTCTTTCGACATTGACCCGATCTTTGTCACGAGAAACTTTTTCCATGAACGTATAAACTCCATCGTAATCGTTGCTATAACTTAATGTTCCACCATTATCATCTTTGAAAAGTTCTACGAACTTTGTTCTCACAGCATATCTTCCGACCTGATTACTCAGTTCATAAATAAAAGCATTTCTCATTAGACTGCGGTCGTACACTGATCGTGCATTTAGAATGAAGTCTGATTCTTCCGGGAAACCCAGTGGGGAGATGTTTTTGTTTCGATTTGATTCGTTCCATGCCTCAATGGAGAATGCTTTTTTACTAAATCCTGAAGATGAGGACCCTCTCACTTTCCATCCTCCTCTTGTGCCGAGGGAGTAGGGCCCGTTGAGTTGTGTCTTTCCTGTTTGTGGGTCAGGTTCAAAGAATGCAAAGAAAGTAAATGTTTTACCATTAGCTGCCGTGGTGCCACCATTTGAGAACCGCTCCATAATAATTACAGGAAGGTTAGAACTGAAATTTTGAGCGTCTGTTGAGAGTCTTATGTACCCAGCTTCTGATACTGGGCCCGCTGTGAGTCCATCTTCGAAGGATCTGGTACGTAGTAGTGTTGATGTCTCGAGGTTTATAGTGCCACCAGTGTACAGAGACGATGTTTCTGTTGGCAGTGAACCGTTAGTTGTGTATCGGATTTGCGCTTGGGGTGATTTTGTTGACAGACTAAGAGTTAAGTTTCCAGTGAAGCCGCGTCCAGGTTGAGAAATTAAAACTGGTCCAGAAGGTAAACCTGAGTCGGATCCATTGTTTTTCCCAGGACTTGGAATTTGAAAATATCCTAATTCAGGTGGTTTGGGTTCAGCTCCTTCATCAGGTTTGATGATATATTGGGCTTCGAGGCGAGGAAGGGCGAGTAGGTCAGAGCTCCTAGTGTCACCGTTCATTACATGAATTGCTAATAAGTTATTACCTGTTCGGACAATTTCTGAAGCTTGCGCGGACAGGTCCGTATCGATAAACGAGATTGCCTGACTGTCAGGATGATCTGTGCTAGCATCTGAGTTCCAGGCAGGTGATGCCGGCTTATTTCCTGAAGCGATTTCTATGCCGTTAATATATGCAATGAACCCATCGTCGTATTTCATGCGAAAAGTAAGAGTCGAAAGTCCTTTCAATGAATCGATTGAGAAAGGAATTCGTATATACGCAGTAGAGTTTGTGTCATAAGTTTGTTCTTCAATATCACCGCCAGCACCTATTAGATTTTCATATCCACTCGAGCGCTCATATCCAATGCCTGTTGTGGCATTTGACCAGGTTTCATCATTGTAATTAAGCGAGTACCAGGCAGTTCCAATGTTGTTGGAGGGCACTAATAATTTACAAGCATCTCCTTCCCTAACTAGGGTAGTTGAAAAGCTTTCCCCTTCACCTTTTATGCCATATGAGAAATCTTCATATTGGGCTGGAAAGTCAGACAATTCAGAAACGACGGTTTTTCCGTCAGGGTCCACAAGGGCAAGGTATCCTCCAGACTTTGAAATTTTAAAGTTTGTGTGGAGCTCTCCATTGTCACGGTCCTTGCCAGATGCGAACACAATCAAATATGCATCAGCAGCTAGTGAGACCTTTGGAAACTCCCATTTTTTCAAATCATCCCGATCATTTGTAAGGAAGTGTCCTTCAAGATCAATGGTGTTTGGGTGGGGGTTGTGAATTTCTATCCAATCTGATGATTGTCCATCTTCATCGTAAAGCGTTGATCTATTCAAAGCTACGAATTCATTAATTATTGGAGCCGGGAAGGCTTCAGAAAGTAAAAATAAAATCGAGGAGAATAACAAGATTATCGATCGATAACGCTTGGGGGAATGATTCATAGGGGACTATAATATAGTCCATAAAAACAATAAGCCGAATAAAAGAATTCAGAGAGATATTCTCAATGATTTGGAACAAAAATAAGGGCAGTGTTCTGTTTAAATTTCTGGAATTTTTTCGTTCTTTTTGATGGGTTTACCTTCCCAAATAACAGATCCAGATTCTTTGTCATAAGTGAGCACGCGATGCGCGCTTCCCGGTGCTGGTTTCTTATTATTTTTTGGTATCCACTTGCGGTGATTTTCCATTATTTCCCGATATTGGGCACTGTTCGCAAGGTTCGTCCATTCGTTAGGGTCCTTTATCATGTCATAAAGTTCCTCGCTCCCATCAGCGTATTGGATATAACGCCATTTTTCTGACCGAACTCCGTTATTATC
Source organism: uncultured Verrucomicrobiota bacterium (assembly GCA_902591645.1). Next base: position 3,174 of record CACJBM010000021.1, read on the forward strand.
GTGATTGTGGCATGTGATGGCCGGGCGATCGCGCTTTGTTGAAGCGTCTTTGAGTTGAGGCATCAAGCTAATGCCTTCTAAATCTTTTTTGAAGGGGAGTCCGCAAAGTTCATTAAGTGATGGGTAAATGTCTAACAGTTCCGCGGGTTGGGTGCAGCGTCCTTTGTTTATCCCAGGGCCAGCAAAGATGAGTGGAACGCGGGTACCATCATCCCAGAGTGTATTTTTTCCCGTAATTTCTTTTTCTCCGATGTGCCAACCATGATCGGACCATAAAACGACAATTGTATTTTCGGTTAATTGATTTTTCTCTAAAGCTTCCAGAACTCGTCCGACCTGAGCGTCGACAAAACTTGTGCATGCCAGATATGACCGGGTTAAATTTTTCCACTCATTGTGTTCTTGTAAGAATTTGAGACGGACTTCGGGAAGTCTCCAATGCAGATACCATGAGAAACGAGGAGTGTCTTTCCGGTCATTGAGTTTGATTTGTGGAAGCTTTAAAGTGCTTTCAGGATAAATATCGAACCATTTTTGGGTTGCGAAACAAGGGACGTGCGGCAAGAAGAATCCTACCGAAAGAAAGAAAGGTTCATCGGGTTTAGCATTAATTTGCTCTATCGCCCAATCTGCTATTTTAAAGTCTCCCTTATCTTCGTCTTTGTGTGGAAAAGTTCCCCAATCCACTAAACGGTGAGCTTGGGGAGTCTTTGCGACTAATCTTTTTTCTGGAAAGGGTGCCGCAGTTGCTCCTGGACCAAGAACATCGAACTCCTTATTTTTTTTTGAATTCCTTCCATATCTACCATGATAGATTTTTCCTGCTGACAGTGTTTTATATCCATGTGATTTAAGATGTTGTGGGAGAGTGACTATATCTTTCAAATCAGGGACATCACGAAACCATGGGGACAGTCCGTAAATTCCAGTGGTAGTTGGGCGCAGCCCTGTCATTAGACTTGTTCGTGATGGATTACACAGTGGTGATTGACAGTGTGCATTAAGAAAAACGGTTCCCCTTGCTGCGAGTTTATCTATGTTCGGAGTCTTAATTTGTGGATGCCCTCCTAGGCAGCCGATCCAGTCATTTTGATCGTCAATTGCAATAAAAAGAACGTTAGGTTTGGCTTGAGAGGTAGTAAGGCAAAGCAATATTGAGATAAAGAGAAATGATATTTTGTGAATCATGTGTATTTAAATATTAAGTACTGATTATATAAAATTTTACAGTTCTGGAAAACTTATGAATGATGAGATATTCATTGTAGTCTGGATCATGCTTTTTGTTAGTTCTCAATAGACGTTCATTTAGCAGGCTGTAATACTTGTATTTTAAGTATCACTATTTTAATACGCAAAAAAAATTATTTATACTAATGTCTTCTCCAAAATATGATTTTCAAAACAAGCACAGAGTTGTGATTGTTGGAGGAGGAGTCATTGGACTTTGTGTTGCTTACTATGCATTAAGAGCTGGTAAAAGAGTTATTCTCTTGGAAAGGGAGCCTGAAGAGGGTGATAATTGCTCTGTAGAGAATGCTGGTATGGTTGTGCCAAGTCATTTCGTTCCTTTAGCTGCGCCAGGAATGATAGCATTGGGCCTTAGGTGGATGCTAAGTAGAGAAAGTCCCTTTGCGATTCGTTTACGACCGAGTAGAAAATTAATGCGTTGGCTTTATTTGTTTTGGCGTTCCGCAAATAAAAAACATGTCATACATAACCGTGAGCTTTTGCGTGATTTGAATTTAAAGAGTCGTGAGCTATTTGTGGAACTGGCGGAGGGCGGCTCTTATGAATTGGTGAAGAGAGGATTATTAATGCTCTGCAAGGAATCTCATTCACTTGAAGAAGAATCGATTCTAGCTTCGGACGCTAATGAATTAGGTCTTGAAGTAGAAGTATGTGATTCGAAAAGATTGTCTGAGATAGATCCAGACATTGAAATGGATGTAGAAGGAGGAGTTTGGTTCAAAGAGGATTGCCACCTAGATCCTGATTTATTTTTAAAACAGCTAAGAAAAAAAATTCTTGGGATGGGTGCAGAAATACACTATCAGGTTTATGCTGATGGTTTTGTTTTAGAGAATGGCCAAGCTAAGGCCTTGCGCTGTATTAATTTAGAAGGGAGTGAATCCTCAAATGATAGTATCGAAGCGGATCAATTTGTTATTGCAGGAGGTACATGGTCATCATCTCTGGCTCGTGATTTGGGCCTCGATCTTCCTCTCCTAGCCGGTAAGGGTTATTCAATGACGGTACCAGAACCTGTGCAACTGCCGCGTGTCTGTTCTATTCTCAATGAGGCTCGGGTTGCAGTGACTCCGATGGGAGGTTCTTTGCGTTTTGCAGGAACTATGGAATTAGGTGATAACGATTTATCCATAAATGCTCGTCGTGTTAAGGGTATTCTAAAGTCAATTCCCAAATACTTTCCTCAGTTTAAAGCTGAACATTTTAATGGTATCAAGAGATGGTCTGGTCTTAGGCCCTGTTCGCCTGATGGTTTGCCATACATTGGTCCGGCCGGTCCGGGTGCGAATGGTGTCTTTATTGCAACTGGCCATTCAATGATGGGTCTGAGTCTTGGCCCAATAACTGGTCACATTATGGCGAATATCCTTTGTAATGAACATAACGAATTACCATTAGATGCGTTGTTTCCGGGGCGGTTTGCTTGATAGATATGAATTAATTTAATGTTTGTGAGTGCTGGACTGGCGGCATCGAAAGAGTTAAAAAATACAGTAATGTGCAAGGCTGTTAAGAAAATCAGAGTCATTGATTCCCATACTGCTGGTGAACCTACCAGAGTAGTTGTTGATGGTGCACCTGATCTTGGAGTAGGTAATATGGCAGAACTTCGAGACCAGTTTGAAGAAAAAGCACATTGGTTAAGGACCGCTTTATTGAGTGAGCCTAGAGGTTTTGAAGCAATGGTAGGTGCTCTGCTTTGTGAACCTAATGATCCTAAGTCCGCAGCGGGTGTTATTTTTTTTAATAATTCAGGTGTTTTAAAAGGATGCATACATGGGACGATAGGACTTATTAAGACTCTTGAATTTATGGGGCGTATTTCAACTGGGACTCATGATATAGAGACACCAGTCGGCACCATAAATGCTGAATTGAGGTCAGACGGTTCTGTGAGGGTGACGAATGTTCCTAGTTATCGTTATCTGAGTAATGTTGAAATTGATATTGAAGGATTTGGTAAAGTTCTAGGAGATGTCGCTTGGGGAGGCAACTGGTTTTATCTCATTGAAGGGTACGGGCCAGAAATTAAATTAAGTAACTTAAAAGACCTGAGCTCATTTTCGATCGCTGCAATGGAGGCCCTTGAGGCTGCAGGTGTCTTTGGTGATGATGGTAGTAAAATTGATCATGTTGAAATTTTTGGACCTCCTTCTGATCCCCTTAAATCAGATTCGAGGAATTTTGTAATGTGTCCTGGAGGGGAATATGACCGATCTCCTTGCGGTACCGGAACCAGTGCTAAATTAGCCTGTTTGTATGCTTCCGGAAAATTGAAACCAGATCAAATCTGGAGGCAAAGTAGTATTCTGGGAACTGTCTTTGAGGGGGAAGTGATGCCACTGGAAGATCAAAAAGTAGTTCCAAAAGTAAGTGGTCGGGCATGGGTTAACGGAGAGATTAATATTTTGATTGATCCTTCTGACCCTTTCCGTTTTGGTATTGGATAGTGCTTGAGAAAAAATGAAGCAGAGTCCCGTAATTATCTTGGCCGTTTTTTTAGCGCTCAATGCGGAGTCGTCAGAAAGAAAGAATGCCTTTGATAATCTGATCAAACCTGTATTCCAAGCAAACTGCATTAAGTGCCATGGGGGAAAAGGTAAAGTTAAAGGTAAGTTAAATCTTTTGGAGCTAAATACTTTGCCCAAGTTTCAAGAAGATGCTGAACGCATTGAAAAAATAATTATTGCAATAGAGGACGGCGAGATGCCGCCCGAAGAGGAAAGTCCGATACCGGAACCAGAAAAGAAATTAATCCTGACGGAACTGGAATCAGTATTAAAGGAATCGATACTTAAAAATAATTCTTTTGCGCGGACTCCGATCCGCAGAATGAATCGTTTTCAGTATGCCAATGCTGTTAAGGACCTTCTTAATCTAAGAGTCGAAGTTTACCCGCTCCCTGAAAGAATGATGAGGGACCGCAGTAATTATTTCCGTCCTGAGACGGGCAAGATGCCCGACAAAATGACGGTGAGTAGTCGTCCACTGGGAAAGTCCGGATTGATTGAGCCTCGACTGGCTGGAGTCGCTCCATTCCCTCAAGATCTTAGAGCTGAAAATGGTTTTGATAATCAAGGGGATCACCTCTCTTTATCACCGTTCCTTATGGAAAGCTTCCTCAATTTGGCAGGTTCCATTGTTCAAAGTACTAATTTTAACAATAAGACTTGTGGTACATGGAATGATTTATTTGCGGAGCCTAAGCAAGGATCCAATATTCTAGAAGTATCCAGGGAACGGTTATACCCCTTCTTGTCGAAGGCATTTCGGAGGTCAGTCGAAGAAAATGTAATTGAGCGTTATGCTGGACACGTTGAGAGTCTCGTCAGTTCAGGCAAACCCTTTACTCATGCCATGAAGGAAACCGTATCGGCAGTTCTGGCATCCCCGAGATTTCTTTATCTTTATGATAGACAATTAGGGAAAGGTTCCATTGAGAAGATTGATGATTATGAACTGGCTTCTAGACTTTCTTTTTTTCTTTGGGGGAGCTTACCTGATGAAATTTTACTGGAAGCAGCAAAGATTGGCCATCTGTCAGATCCTGCTATTCTAAATCAGCAAGTGGACCGAATGCTTAAGGATCGTCGAGTCAAACGTTTCTGTGACAGTTTCCCTTCCCAATGGTTGCAATTGGATCGAATCATTTCGGCGGTTCCGGACGTTAAGAAATATCCGGATTTTTATTACGCTCCACCAAATTATCGTACCACTATGGATATGATGATGGAGCCGTTGCTGCTTTTTGAAAATGTATTAGTAGAGGACCGTTCTATTCTTGAACTAATTGATTCAAATTACAGTTTTCGATCTACGCGTCTTGCTAAGTGGTATGATCCAGAGATTAAAGGTAGGCTTGGAGGCCCAACCACAATGCAATTTCAACGTGTTGCTTTGACAGATCGTCGTCAGGGCGGGGTCATCACATCTGCTGCGGTCCTCACAATGACATCAGGACCCGAAGAAACTAAACCCATAACACGAGGCGCATGGATTGCGGGTGTTATTTTCAACGATCCTCCAGAACCGCCTCCAGCCGATGTTCCACCACTTAAGCGTGAAGATCCGAATGATGCTAAGAAGAGAACATTCCGTGAACGCTTTGCACAGCACCGCGAACGCGCTGATTGTGCTGGATGTCATGTAAAACTTGACCCTCTTGGTTTTGCTTTAGAGAATTTTGATGCAGTGGGCCGATGGCGAGATAATTACGAGAATGGCCCAAAAGTGGATTCGTCTGGCACATTATTTAGAAAGCATGAATTTTCCAGTATTATAGAGTTTAAGGATGCTATTCTTATAGAGAAGAACCGTTTCGCTCGTGCTTTGGCCGCACACTTATTAGCTTTTGCGCTCGGTCGTGAGGTCACTGTAGCCGATTCCGAAGCTCTGGATTTGGTTGCAAAAATGACGGCTGAGCGTAATTATAGTTTACGGACCATGATTCATGAAATCACCCGTAGTAAACCATTCCATAGCAAATTTATCCCTAACGAAAATTGATCATTGGAAGACATTTAGAGCCGTCATCAATAAATGAAATCTAACCATAGTAGTCGGCGGAATTTTGTGAGAGGGATGGGTGGAGCCGCACTTGCTATTCCATGGCTGGAAAGTTTATCAAAGTCCGCAGAGCCTTTAAAGCCTTCCGTTCGAGCGGCTTGGTTTTATGTGCCAATTGGTGTAGTGCGAAGGGGCTTTTTTCCTGGCGAAGATAAAGCGGCAATTCCTAAATTCAATGGTAGTAGGACTGAAGTAAAAAATGATGCCAAAATTAAGGTAGGCACTCATGAGTTAAAACTGACTCCTACACAAAAGCCGCTCGAGAAAATGAAGGAAAAAATTACTTTCATTACGGGGCTTGATCGGACCTTTCAGGAGGGGACTGATGTTCATGCGCAATGTGCTTCATGTTTTCTTACAAATTCGGCTCCTCATACAATTACTCAATCTCCGTATCCGCAATCTCGCACATTAGACCATGTAGTGGCCGAGAAAATTGGCCAAGACACTCCTTTTCGTACTCTGGAGTTTAGCTGTAATAGCCACAAGGATAATAAGGAGTCTATTCAGTTTGATAATATTTCTTGGTATGGGACTGAGCATGTAGCTCCAAGTATGAGGGATCCTCGGAAAGTTTATCGTCGTCTTTTTGGAACTAAGGAAGGACAGTCTAATAAGAATATAACTGATTTGGTGTTACAGGATGCTAGATCCATGCAGCGTCATCTTGGATATGATGACAAGCAGAAATTTTCCGAATATTTTGATTCGATTAGGACGATCGAAGAGCAGATGGAAAGACTTGAAAAGCTTCGTGAGGAATTATCTTTTGCTCAGTTCGAAGAGCCGGCCGATGCTCATTTGCCGAGAGGAGAATATATAAGGCTCATGGGTGATCTCATGGTAACAGCTTTGCAGGTAGGCTTAACGAACGTTGCTACTTTTATGGTGGGTCCTGAGCGTTGGGATACTCCATACATGTATGAGACTCTATTTGAAAAGCCTCGAAGCCATCATCAAATGTCACACAATCAAGGCCGTTTCATTGAGGATCTATTAAGAGTTGACCATTTTCATATGCAGCAATTTGCCTATTTAGTGGAGAAGATGGACTCCATTAAAGAAGCAGATGGAACGACGCTTCTTGACAATACTTTATTTACTTATGGATCGGGCTTGGGTGATGGATCAACTCATCAATATAGTGCTCTTCCAATCATTATGGCAGGCTCTGGAGGAGGAAAACTAATTACTGGTAAACACATCAATCTTTCAGACCATTCAGGAGCAGTTCCAAAGAAGGAAGGAAAATACCAACAACTATATCATGGATTGCCTCTAGCTAACTTATGGCTGACTCAAGCGAAAGCATTGGGTTTGGAAATGGATAGATATGCTGAAAGTACTGGTGAAATCTCTCATTTAATGGCTTAAAGGTCAGAGTGATTGTATTCATATTGCCCTTAGTTTTTTTGAATAAATCAAGGGCTTGCGGTAAACTGATAATTTGCGAGATTAGAGAGTTATTTTTTTTCTAAATATGAGAAATTTATCTGTTCTTATCCAAGGTTTATTATCACTGATTTTTGTTGGGATGTTCCCGCTATTAGCTGATGAGGAATTACTTGATGCCGAAAGGATGAGATCACTGGGAGTTGGTGACGCATCATTGGAAGTTGATCAACTAAAGATAATGCTCAATCCAATGACTAAAGATGAACTCAATGAGTTGTCACATGCTTGGAGAAATAGCTTAAAGAAAACGGTCCAAAATATTTCTGATATTAATTTGAAGGAGGAATTAAGCTTAGCCGATGAGGAGAGGAAGAATGCTTTTATAGAAAATAAACTTAAGCAGTTGATTCTTTTTAGAACTGTTCTTGCTGAGTCAAAGAAAAAGGGTGGCGATCTGAGTGATTTGGAGATGTACGCGAATGCTGTTTCTGGAGCTCAGATTGCAGTTAATGATGATGATTCCTTTTGGTCTAAATACTCCTCTTGGTTTACCTCAAAAGAAGGCGGGATCAAGTGGGGCATTCAGTTATTGAAATTTGCTGCGATCATGATGATTTTCTGGGCATTGGCGGGATTTGTGCGCCGAGTTGTGCGCCGAGCTGCTGAAAAAAGCAATCGATTTTCCGAACTCCTTGAGCAGTTCATGATTAAGATTTCTTTTAGAGCTATGTTGTTGGTTGGTTTGCTGGTCGCACTTTCAACAGTCGGAATTAATGTTGCAGCTCTTCTTACAGTGATCGGAGGAGCTTCGTTCATTATTGCTTTTGCGTTACAGGACACTCTTAGTAATTTTGCAGCTGGTGTAATGTTGCTTATTTATCGCCCCTTTGATGTAGGAGATATGGTCGAAGTGGGTGGTGTATCCGGAAAAATCGGTCAGGTTAGTCTAGTGAGCACCACTATTAAAACATTTGATAATAAGGTTGTTCTTGTTCCTAACAAGAACGTTTGGGGGCAAATTATTACTAATTCTTCGGTCAGTACGGAAAGGCGAGTCGATATGATTTTTGGGATCGGCTATGATGATGACTCTGAAAAGGCAAAGCAAATTCTTGAGAAAATTGTCGAAGAGCACGAGTTAGTCCTTGATGAACCTGAGCCCGTGATTCAATTGCACGAATTGGCTGATTCATCCGTTAATTTCATCTGCCGCCCATGGGTAAAGACCGAGAATTATTGGCAAGTTCACTGGGATGTTCTTAAGAGGGCTAAGTCTGAATTTGATCAGGCTGGGATCAGTATCCCTTACCCGCAACAGGACGTACATATTCATCAAGTCAATTAGATCATATTTTATTTATCTTTGACCTTTTGCCTGTCCCTGCTTAAATCGCCTCGTTCACAGGACATAGTCAATTATTTACAAACAACCAAATGTCACAATCTCCTACTATAATTTATACGAAGACGGACGAAGCTCCTGCACTTGCTACTTACTCATTACTTCCGGTGATTCAGGCTTTTACGAAATCGTCTGGAATCAAGGTAGAGACCAGAGACATTTCTTTATCTGGCCGGATCCTAGCAAATTTTCAAGATTGCCTAAAAGATGATCAGCAATTTAATGATGCTCTTTCTGAGCTTGGAGAGTTGGCAAAGACACCAGAGGCAAATATTATTAAATTGCCTAATATCAGCGCTTCGGTTCCACAGTTAAAGGCTGCTATTAGTGAGCTTCAGAGTAATGGTTTTGATGTTCCGGAATATCCAGAGGATCCTGTTACAGAGGAAGAGAGTGAAATTAAGGGCCGTTATGATAGAGTCAAAGGCAGTGCGGTTAATCCTGTTTTGCGTGAAGGTAATTCTGATCGAAGGGCTCCGAGCGCTGTAAAGGAATATGCCAGAAATAATCCACACAGAATGGGTGAATGGTCAGCTGATTCCAAGACCGAAGTAGCCTCAATGGCGGCGGATGACTTTTGTTCGAATGAAAAGTCAATCACTGTTAAAGATTCTACAGATTACAGTATTGTTTTTGTTGGTGATGATGGTGAATCAAGTGTCCTTAAGGGACCTGCGCCCCTTTTAACTGGGGAAGTCATTGATGCAACGCGGATGAAGAAAGATGCGTTAGTCAATTTTTTATCTGAGCAAATAACTGCAGCTAAAGATAAGGGGGTCCTGTTTTCATTGCATATGAAAGCGACGATGATGAAAGTATCTGACCCTATTATTTTTGGTCATTGTGTTCGGGTTTTCTTTAAAGATTTAATAGAAAATTTTGGAACTGAATTTGATGATCTTGGCGTTGATTTTAATAACGGATTCGGTGACTTGATTGGAAAAATTCAACAATTGCCACCCGAAAAGAAATCCCTGATAGAGAATTGTATTTCAGATTGTTATGAGAAGGGACCAGATTTGGCGATGGTAAATTCTGATAAGGGTATTACTAATCTTCATGTGCCTAGCGATGTAATTATAGATGCATCAATGCCTGCAATGATAAGAGAGTCAGGAAAAATGTGGAACAGTGCAGGTGAGACACAGGATACTTTAGCAGTAATTCCTGACAGTAGTTATGCTTCAGTTTATCAGACTACCATTGATTTCTGCAAAGAGAATGGTGCCTTTGATCCTACCACAATGGGAACAGTTTCGAATGTTGGGCTCATGGCTCAAAAGGCTGAGGAGTATGGATCTCATGACAAGACTTTTCAATCACCCGGCAATGGTGCGATCCGTGTCATTGATGCTGAAGGTAATACCCTAATCGAACATTCAGTTTCTGGTGGAGATATATGGAGAATGTGTCAGACGAAGGATGACTCAATAAAGGATTGGGTTAAGCTTGCCGTTAACCGTGCCCGTGCCACTGGTGTTCCTGCGGTGTTCTGGTTAAATCATCAAAGATCTCATGATGCTGAACTGATTAAAAAAGTGGAATATTATCTAAAAGATCATGACACTAATGGATTAGATATTCAGATTCTAGAACCTGCAAAGGCAACACTACTGTCTCTTGAGCGTATCAAGGAAGGTCAGGATACAATTTCTGTGACAGGTAACGTATTGAGGGATTATCTCACTGATCTCTTTCCAATCCTTGAGCTTGGAACTAGTGCAAAGATGCTATCAATAGTTCCGCTAATGAATGGTGGCGGATTATTTGAAACGGGTGCGGGAGGGTCTGCTCCTAAGCACGTACAACAATTCGAGCAGGAAAATCATCTTAGATGGGATTCATTAGGTGAGTTTTTGGCGATGGCAGTTTCGCTAGAACATATGGCTGAAAATTTTGATAATAATAAAGCGCGGTTACTTGCTACGGCATTAAATGATGCAACTACCAAATATTTACTGGAAAATAAATCTCCTTCAAGAAAAGCAGGTGAGCATGATAACCGAGGGAGTCATTATTATATTGCCCTTTACTGGGCTCAAGCACTCGCGGATCAGAACGAAGATGAGGAACTGAAGAATGAGTTTGTCTCAGTTGCTGAATCATTGGGATCCAATGAAGAGCAGATAGTTTCAGAGCTCATGGAAGTGCAATGCAGTCCAGTTGATGTTGGAGGATATTATCGACCCGATGATGAGAAAGCCATAGGAGCGATGAGGCCGAGCCAGACCTTTAATAATATTATTGATCAGATTTAAAATCACATATTAGAGGGATTGAGAGTTTGATCTATTTTTCTGGAACAATGCAATTTTGACTTTCCTCCTATATTTTTTTGGTAATTTTACTGATTCGATGACGTTCCTGGGGTTGCTTCTTGCTGACGTTTGATGGACAATTAATTCATGTTTTTCGCAGAGTTTGGTGGTTTTCATAGGATCATATTCCAATTGATTACATGCTTATTGACTCTTAGTGCCTTTGGTTCGGAGGATAGGGGTAAGCATTGGTCTTTCGTATCTCCGAAATTTCATTCTGTTCCAGAAGTTAAAACTGAAGGATGGACTAAAAATGAGATTGATAATTTCATCCTAGCAGAACTAGAAGGTTCTAATATTACACCTGCCAAAAAGGCTGAGCCCGCTCAGTTGATCAGAAGAGTCTATTACGATTTGATTGGGTTGCCTCCGAGTCCTGAAAAAGTAGAGGAATTTTTAAAGGACCATTCTTCTGAGGCCCTTGCAAGGATCGTAAATGATTTACTTGATTCTCCACAGTACGGAGAGAGGTGGGGGCGTCATTGGTTGGATGTTGCTAGGTATGGTGATTCTAATGGAGGAGATGAAAATCATGCTTATCCCCATGCATGGAGGTATCGCAATTATGTTATCGATGCATTTAATCGTGATTTGCCCTACGATAAATTTATAATTGAGCAGTTAGCTGGAGATCTTCTTGAAAGTCAATCTGCTGAACGTTCGCGCCGCGTCACCGCTACAGGTTTTCTTGCAATCGGAACAAAGATTTTAGCCGAAAAGGATAGTGTAAAAAAAAGGGCCGATATCATTGATGAGCAAATTGATACAGTGAGTCGTTCTTTTATGGGAATTAGTGTCTCTTGTGCACGTTGCCATGATCACAAATTTGATCCTATACCAACAGCAGACTATTATGCTCTTGCTGGGATATTTCACAGTACTAAAATAGAAGACCAGTCTTTGACCCGACCCGAAGATGAGCAGAAGGAGGGAAAAAAGAAAGCTCGCCTAGTGGTGATTAATGATCAGTTAGGTGATCTCGAAATTAAGTTATCTGAATTTGTGGATTCAGAATCGATTGTGCAATGGGAGGCTGAAAAATTCATTCGCGGTAATGTGTCCGTCATTGAAGGAAATAATGATAATGAGGTCACTTATATTTCTGATCCTGGAAGCCAGGAAAATTTTGTCGAATATGAGGTAAAGATTTCGATTGAGGGTACATACTCTGTTGATTTTCGTTATGCAGCGAAAACGTCAAGGCCAGGGAATCTGATCATTGATGGTGATAAAGATAATGTGATTCCAGTGCTGTCTGAGGTGACTGGAGGATGGAGTTCAGAGTATCAGAGATGGAATCACGAAACATACGTCCAATTAAATTCTGGAGAACATGTTTTTAAAGTCGAATCTAAACCGTTAATGTCTCATTTGGATCAGATCCGGTTGACGCGCGTCCATTCTCTAGATCAGGTGAAATCCTTGCGCTTAAAGATCGATAATCTAAAGAATGAGAGGACCGAGATCCAGTCTGATAAAAATAACACTTTTAAGGTCATGGCAGTTCAAGATGGTGATGTGTCTGACACAAAAATTAATTTGAGAGGTGATCCACATGAGCAGGGAGAATTAGTGTCTCGTGGATTTCTTTCAAAGATTTCTCCACGTGAGAACCTTCCTTGCAATGACAGTTCGAGCGGGAGGCTCGAGTTAGCTAAGTGGCTTACTCAGCCTGATCATCCGCTCACTGCGAGGGTCATTGTTAACAGGATATGGTATTGGCATTTCGGTAAGGGAATTGTTTCCACTGTAGATGATTTTGGGACCACGGGAACTGAGCCTTCTCACCCGGAGCTTCTGGATTATTTGGCAAATGATTTTATAAGTAACGGATGGTCCATGAAGGTACTACATCGTAAGATCATATCCTCCAATACGTATCAGATGGGAGCCGATGATTCCGATCCATTAGCGCAAAAGAAGGACCCTGAAAATTCACTCTATTGGCGCCGAGATGTGCGTCGGCTTGAAGCCGAATCTTTTCGAGATTCTGTTCTAATGGTGTCCGGTAATTTAAATATGAATCCTCCATCATCGCCTCTCGTGGTGAAGAGTCAGGACCCATCACCTGCGGATCTGCTTAAAAATCGTCAGAGCTATGAAAATTATCAATACCGCAGCGTCTATCTTCCTGTCGTACGTTCTCATTTATATGACTTATTGACCCTCCTTGGATTCCCTAACGCAACAACTACTGTGGGGCAGCGTTCACAGACCACGGTTCCAACGCAGGCCCTATTAATGATGAATAATCCATTTCTAATTAGCCAGGCTCAAAGCCTTGCTCTTCGAATTGGAGAAGGGAAAGTTCGTGAATTATATTTAACGCTTTTTTCTCGGATTCCAAATCCAGGAGAAATGCAGTGGATTAATCTTTTCTTTGAAAAGCACGCAAAGATCAGTGGCAATAAAAAGGCTTGGGAGTCATTGTGTCATACGCTTTTAATTTCCAATGAGTTTCTCCATGTTTGGTAATTTTCAGAGTAATTTTATTTCCCGAAGAGATGCACTGAACCGTATCGGTGTTGGTTTTGGAGGCATTGCTTTGAATTCACTTCTTCAGGAGCATTCTTCTGCGGATTCAGGAATTAATTATCCTCACCAGACCGCTCCTGCGAAACGAATCATTTTCTTATTTATGCACGGGGGCCCATCACATGTGGATCTCTTTGACTATAAACCGAAACTTTATAGTGAGAATGGCAAGCCGTTACCTTTTCCTGAAAGGTCTGTCCAGTTTGCTGCAAGAGGTAATATTTTTGCTCCTCCATGGAAGTTCCGACAAGTTGGTCAGTCCGGGCACTGGATGTCTGAACTTTGGAAGCACCTTCCCGAAGTTGCTGATGATTTATGCATGATCCATTCATTATGTGAAACCAATGTCTCGCATGGTGGTGCCTGTATGAAATTACATACTGGTGATGAGGCTCTTCTCAGACCGAGCATGGGATCATGGATCAGCTATGGTCTTGGTACCGAAAACAGGAATCTCCCAGCCTTTGTAACTATTTGCCCAACGTCCCTTCATGGTGGAGTCAATAATTTTGGTTCGGCTTTTCTTCCGGCACAACATCAAGGAGTTCCATTGGGAACGCCTGGGTATCCTAATACTCCTGCGAAAGATGCTAAGTTCCATTATATGCGTCACCCCAGTGCTGGGAGGAGAGAACAAGAATTACAGATTGAACTTTTACGCAAGCTTCACGGCACAAATAAGGTTGGTGGAACGGACCTGGATGCAAGAATGGCCAGCTTTGAATTGGCTTTCAGGATGCAAATGGCTGCTCCCGAAGCAACGGACCTTTCAAAAGAATCAGAAATGACTCGTGAACTTTATGGGATGGATGGTTCTGAGACAGATAATTTTGCCAGGCAATGCATTCTTGCTAGGCGCTTGGCTGAACGGGGAGTCAGATTCATCCAAGTGAGTCATGCAAATAGCCTTCCATTTAATAATGAACAGTGGGATCAGCATTCTCATTTAGAGAAAGGGCATTCGATCAATGTGAAGCAAATAGACAAGCCAATTACTGGTCTCATAAAGGACCTAAAAGCCAGAGGTCTTCTTGAAGACACTCTTGTCATTTGGGGGGGAGAGTTTGGTCGAACTCCAACGTCTCAAAAAGGTAACGGTGAGGTGGGCCGTGATCATCATCCGGACGGTTTTACAATGTGGATGGCTGGAGGAGGTGTCAGACCGGGCATTCGGTACGGAGCGACTGACGAGTTTGGTTATCATGCTATTGAAGATAGAATGACGATACATGATCTTCATGCGACTATATTTCATGCACTTGGAATTGATCATACCCGACTCACTTTTAACAGTAATGGCAGGGAATTCCGACTCACGGATGTACATGGTGAAGTTGCACATAAGATAATGATCTGATTTTCAGATTGTCAGGTACCAGATTTATTTCATTGCGGAGGATTTTCTAGCCATGCCAATAGGTCAAGAATTTCATCAGTCGTAAATAAGTTTAATAGACCTGATGGCATGAGAGAAACCTTAGAGTGTGAACGCTCGGTGATATTGACTTTATCGATTTTGGTTACCTTATTCGGATAAAGTGAATTTTCAGCAATTTGTATATATGGTACACGATAATCCAAATTAGGTATGATTTGGCCCCTGACGATTTTCCCTTCGCGTAGCTTTAATTCTACGGCTTGATAATTCTCTGCTATGGAATTTGAAGGTAACAATATTTCTCGAAGCAGATCTTCTCTTCCGAATCGGTTTGCTACGTTCGTCAGGTCAGGACCGATCGGATATCCGACTTTACCGTGTTGATGGCACCGGCTACAAAGGGCAAGCCTAAAAACTTTTTCACCATTAATTAAGTCACGCTTTTCTAAATTGAAATTCAATTGCTCTTTGAATTTTGTAACGGTCCAGGAATTAATAACGGAACGGTCTGACCGATCAGGAAATTCAGGTAAGGACGGGCGAGAGGCAAGAACTGTGCGGAGTTTTTCTTTTTCTATTTCTGTCAATGTTGCTGTTGCTTCTTTGCGGATTGCCTTGAGTGCTTGAGGTAATCCTCTTCCCCCTAAAAGGGTTTCATATTTGGCAAGAATCCTAAAAAATATTTTTCGCGACTCTAATGCCCATCCCGTGGTGGCTTTCCTTAAATGAAAGAGGTAATGAATTCCTTCTCGCTGAGAGCAGTCTCCTTTAAGAAATTCGATCACTTTTGGAACAGTCCTGGCAGGGTCCAACTCAATTAGTAACGGAGAGACAGCCATATTGATTTTTGCTGATTGATAGGGAAATTTTTTTCCAAATGATTCAATGATTTTTTCTTTTGCCTGGTCTGATATTTTGTGTCTGGAAATTAAACGGCGGATGATATCGATATATTCGAACTGTTTGGATGGGGCCATTTTTTCCCAGTCCATTAATTTACTCAGGAGTCCATTTTCTTTTTCAGAATGATCAGTCTCAATTAGCGCTGTGATTTCTTCTTCTGAGGAAATGTTTAATTTGGCAGTTAAGTGGTCGAGATCAGGAATTGTATCTTCCAGAGAAGAAATGTTATTGATTTTCTCTGGCGAAAAAATAAAAGTATCGGCATTATGTTCGGCGCTGATTCTAGAAGCGTACCTGATTCGTGGATCAGTGACTCCTTCGGACAAGATAGCTGTTTTACTTTTGTGTGATTTTTCTATTCGTTTCCGATGTTCGCGATGTTCGCGAGATGAATCATTTCTGATTTTCTCCTGCAAAGTCATGGTTCGTTCATTCAATTTTTTTCCGATGTATGAGACCCGGTACAGTCCGCTCTTAGTTTTTCTTCCGCCCGTCACAAAATACATTGCTCCGTCAGGCCCGAAGTCCAGATCGGTGACATTTAAAGGTTTGCCTCTCAAAAAGACTTCCGATGCGCCGATATAAGTTGATCCTCTAGTTACTAAGTGCACTGCAATGATTCTTCCATATGCCCAGTCAAGAGCATAAAGGGCTCTTTTGTATTCTTGAGGAAAATTGCTCTTGGTTCCAAAACGTATTCCCGTCGGGGATCCCTTTCCGATGTGCACGGAGTGCTGAGCATTATCTGGACGGTCTGGATAATAGGGGGGCCATTTTCCCGTCACTGCTCTCCATCCAAAATCGGCTCCACTCGTTAAGTGTTTAATTTGGGTAGGGCGGTACCACGGAGTGCCCATATCAAATTCAGCATCAGCGTCATAAGTAAAAGCTTCACCATCCTCATTAAAATCTATTCCATATGGATTTCTCAGGCCCGCACAGAAAATCTCCTTATTTTTTCCATCCGGATCCATTCTTATCACATGACCTTCATTTTTTGGTGAGGGCAGATACTTATTTCTTAAGGGAGACATTCTATTCATTATCCCCTCAGGCAATTGAATTGAGTCACCATTAATTGCGTAGATTTTACCTTCAGGACCCAGTGCGAGATCATTTCTTCCGTGTCCAAACCCTCCCTCACTCAGATGCAGAAGGGTCCTTGTTTCGAATTCTCCGTCCCCATCTTTGTCTTTTAACCTATATAGAGATTTTGAGTTGTTAGCATGAGCGTACAGAGAATCATGAGCGTAAAGGAGTCCCCGACACTCTTTCAGATACTCATTTATTTTTTCTACGCTAACAATTTTTTGGAATCATCGGAGAGTGAATACCTGATCAATCCTTTGTCTTCTCGGGCTACAGTGATCCGGCCCTTAGGATCGAATGCGATGTTCACCCATGAACCTTCATCCGGCAAAGCTGAACGGAGCAGTTCTACTTTATAGCCAGAAACGATTTGGAAATTTGAAGGATCAGTGGCTTCATTGGAGTTATTGGCCCGTTTCCATTGTGTATAATCATCCACTTCATCAATTAAAATATCTGGTAAATTCCACCATTTTTCGACGCCCAAGTCTCCCAGACTTATAATTTTTGAATTAACTTCTTTAGGTTTCCATTCTCTTGAAGTTGCTATTGTCTGCTTCTTACCAGAACGGTCAATGAGCTCAATTATGAGTGCCACTGCTGGTGCTTTTCCTGTTGATTTTGTATTTAGAATTATTTCATTTCGGTCATCGATCAGATGATCCAATACATCAACTTTAAGCACTGGGCCAAACCCTTCAGCGACTCCTACCTGCGCACCGTTTAGAATAACTGAAACGTTAGCATAATCTGAAACAATACGTAATTCTGCGGATTTTAATTTTCCGATTTTTTTCTCAAAGTCATATCGTATTGTTGCTTTTTTCTTATCTTCTACCCATATCCATTCAGGTAACGCAAAAGTATATTGCGTGAGTATGATTAGATAAAAATTCAGAAAAAAATAGCGGAAGAGCATGATGTAAAATTAGCCAATAAGTAAATTTAGAACAAGCTCACAGAAAGAAGACTTTTCTGAATACTGGATTTCCCAAGTTTTTAGAGAGAAATTCTTTATGCCTTGTTGCTAGTTGTGGGTGCCATGGATGTTCATTCCGTGATATATTAATCTAACAAAGAGCCTCCGCATGAGCTGCCTGAACCTGCGGTGCACCCAAAGCAATGAGTTGCGGTTTTTATAGGTTCTTTAGAGAATTGCTTTAAATTAATTTCCCATACTTTGATTGATTTATTTTTGTCATATGTAGGGAGATTCAGCATTTGGTTGAAGTCACAGTCAAAGACTTCACCGAGCCAATTAACGTTAATTGTATCTCTGCACATGAGCCCGTTAATTGTTTGGGGGTTGAAAGCATCTTTCAAAAGCGAATTGTAATCATCGAGCCGGTCCTCTTTTTTGAGCCAACTGGAAAATCGGGCAATGGGCATATTTGTGATACAGTAAAGCTGATTGAATTCGATTTGGAAATGTTCCCTCATCATTACCCTATATTTTGCTTCCAGGTCTGATTGGTCCGGTGGCAGGAAATCGCCGGAAGGATTATAAACGAAATGGATATTTAATCGTGGGTCCGAACCATAACCGTGCCCATTCAGTTTTTTGAAGGCAGATATACTTTTTTCAAAGACTCCGTTCCCCCGTTGTTTTTCAACATTCTCTGGTTCATAGCAGGGCATTGAGGCAATGATTTCAACTTCATTTTCGGCAAGAAATTCCGCTACCCATTCATATCCTGGTTCCTCAATGATGGTGGCGTTGAGTCTATCAATGACCTTTCTTGGAGTGGGTAAATTTCTTGCCTCTTCAACTATTTTGCGAAAGTCGGGGATCATTTCCGGCGTCCCTCCCGTAAGATCGAGTGTTGGTATATTGGTCATTGAAAACCAATCCATAATTTTGGTAACTGTATCGGATTTTATGATTTCTTTCCGGTGCGGTCCTGCATTCACATGGCAGTGCGAACAGGTTAGATTACATAACTTGCCAAGGTTCAATTGCAGGACCTGAGGGTCTTGCCGATCGAGCCTGATCCCTTCTCTGATAAGGGTCTGGTTAAAATTGCAGTTTCCTTTCAATTTATCCTAACTGATTAATACAGGTGATTTAGATTATAAAAATTATGAACAATTATAATGGCGGTATTTAGTGTTTTGTCCTTCCTTGTAATATCTTTTATAAAATGTTACCTTAGATTAAATGACACCATCTACACTAATTACTCTTGGCATTTTAGCCGGAATTTTAATTATTGCTGTTCTTGTGATCGGCGGTATGTACAACGCCCTTGTCAAATTACGCAATAAATTTGAAAATGCATGGGCCCAGATTGATGTTCAACTAGAGCGCCGCTTTGATCTGATTCCTGATCTTGTTGAAACGGTTAAGGGTTACATGAAGCATGAGAAAGAGACCTTAGATGCGGTAATTCTGGCACGGAACACGGCCGTGCAGGCGAGAAAGAATACATCTTCAAATATTGGGGATCCGGACAGTATGGGAGCACTCATGGCAGCCGAATCGGGGCTCACCGGAGCACTGGGAAATCTTTTTGCTCTTTCGGAAAGTTATCCCGATCTCAAGGCCAATCAGAACATGTCTACGTTACAGGAAGAGCTCAGCACGACCGAGAATAAAATTGCTTTTGCAAGGCAACACTACAATGACAGCGTCACTGCTTACAACACTAAGCGAGAAGTGTTCCCGTCCAATATCATTGCAGGACTCTTTGGATTCAAGGACAGAGCACTTTATGAGGTTAGTGAGGATAAGAGGGAAAAGGTTGCTGTTAATTTTTAAGTCTCATTACTTTATTGCTGTTGATTCATAAGGAATGGATTTCTTTGATCGTCAGGAACTTGCAAGGAAGAATTCCAAGCATCTTATTTACTATTATATTGTAGCTGTCATTGGTATTGTATGTACATTTGGATTTGCAGTATTGGGAGCCAGGTACCTGTTTCTAGCCCAGCAATCTGCCCGGACAGATTCATTAGTGAGGCAAAGTTTTTTTGATTCAGAGTTTTTTCTTTATTCTGCACTGGGGGTACTGGTCTTAATTATATTATCTACTATATTTAAAAGTGCGGCACTGTCCGGAGGCGGAGCCGCAGTGGCTAAATCTCTCGGGGGAAAGGAAGTGGATCCATCGACCAGTGATCCGCGTTATAGGAGGCTCATTAATGTCGTCGAAGAGATGTCGATTGCCTCGGGCGTTCCTGTTCCGGGCATTTATGTGATGGAACAGGAGGATGGAATTAATGCCTTTGCTGCAGGCCATTCATCTAGCAATGCAACGATTGGTGTGACGGCCGGTTGTCTTAATAAGTTGAACCGTTCGGAATTGCAGGGCGTCATAGCTCATGAATTTAGTCACATTCTGAATGGTGATATGCGGCTTAACATTCGCATGATGTCGGTCTTGTACGGTATTCTTATGATGTTCATTATTGGTAAATTCATTTTAAGAGGCTTTGGTGGTCGATCTTCTTCCCGGTCCAGATCCAGCTCAAAGGAAGGAGGAGGTGCAGGTTTTATAATTGTCGTTGCCCTTGCATTACTTCTCATTGGATTAATGGGTTCTATCATGGCCAGACTCATTAAGGCTGCCCTTTCTCGGCAACGAGAATTTTTGGCGGACGCTTCAGCCGTTCAGTTCACTCGGGACCCGTCCGGAATCTCTGGAGCTCTCAAAAAAATAGGAGGTTTTGCTGGAGCAAGGATCGAACATCCTAGGGGAGAGGAGGCAAGTCATATGTTCTTTGGATCATGTTATAAGAAAAAATTGTCCAATCTCTTTGCAACGCACCCGCCGATAGATGAACGGATAAGAGCCATCGGAGGCGCTATTGATGAAAATCTGATTTTACAAAAGGGTTCAGAGACGATTCCGGGCCAAATTAGTATGGATGAGAGTCAGTCATTGGTCTCTTCTTTTTCAGATTCGGGTGCGCATTCATCTGATTCAAAACAGGCTTCATTTCTTGAGAAAGACCTTGATCAAATTGGTCAGATCATGCCGGATCAGGTCATTGTTGCCCAGAGGATTATTTCTCAGATAGATGAATCTTTGGTTTCATTAGTGCATCAGAAGTCAGGGGCACTTGCTATCGTGTATTCGCTACTCCTTTCAGAAGATGGTAAGGTGAGAGGGAATCAGTTGAATGTTATTAAGAGCTCTTCTGACAGTGATGTGTCTAAAACTCTTAAGGCTATTTCTGATCAGATCAAAGCTATGCACTCAACAGAAAAGATTGCCTTGTTGGACCTTGCTGTTCCCGCTCTGAGGCGTCTCTCACCCGAAGAGTACGGGGGATTCTGTAAGATCATCAATGAGCTGATTAACATTGATGAGAAGGTGGATCTTTTTGAATTCATGATACAGAAAATTATCAGATTCCATTTAGATATTTTCTTTGGAAGGGCCCACTCCCCCAACCAAACGATTAAGAATTTGGCTAAACTTAATCATGAATCCTCTGTTCTTCTTTCCGCGATAGCAGGCTTCGGTAACGAAGACGAACTGAATCGTGTTCAAGCCTTCAAGAAAGGAGCTGCTGTCCTTGAATTGTGTGGCACTGGAAAACTCAAATTCCTGCCACCAGAACATTGTGGAATAGGTCAAATGGATGAGGCTCTGAGAGCATTAGAGGAGTGTGTTCCGAAACTCAAAAAGACTCTCCTAGTAGCTTGTGGAAAGGCAGCCATTTCTGATGGTAAAATCACCAGTAATGAAGCTGAGATTTTGCGGGCGATTGGAGATTCTATGGGGACTCCGATACCTCCATTCGTTTATAGCTAAAACTGAGAATGGACAGAGAGTAATCCTGAGGCTTAGTAGGAGTAAGTGAACTCAACACAACAACAGAACGTACCCCATGCGCCTTGGTGGATTTGGCCAAACCTATTGGGAATAGATGCGCCTATTGTGGCTGTCGTTTGGCAATACTTTTTTGCCTGTAATTTTGGTTTAAAGATACCCGGGTCAAATTATCTGACTCTGTTCTCTGTTGTTTGGGTCATTTATTCAGTAGACCGGTTATTGGATGCACGAATGTTGAAGAGACCTGAGGGGGCAACATTGAGGCACTCCTTTTATCATAGGAATTATCGTATTGCTTTTGTTTTCACTGGGATCCTGATCGTTTTCACTGGTTTATCCTGTCTCTGTTTCCTTCCGGTGGAATTGATAAAGACAGGATCATTCGTTGGTGCTTTTGTCGTAATTTATTTATTGCATCAAATTTGGGCCAAGGGCCCTATGATGATGATTGTACCTAAGGAAGTTTTTATAGGGATGGTCTTTGCGGTTGGATCTACATTGACTGGACACACTTGGTCAGGAGAATCTATTTCGGATGCTTTCTTTTCGCCTTCAGTGATTCTTTTTGGGGTCTTATGTTCAATGAATTGCATTGCAATTTCAGTTTGGGAACGTGTTCATGATGTGGAGAATGATTCGAATGCTCTGCCTCAGCTCTTTCCTCAAGTCGTAAAATTATTTCCAATAATTGCGTGTGCAGTATTTATTTCTTTAATAGTATTTAGTCTTACGAATCATGATCATGTGGGATTTCCTATCTTTGTAGCTTCTGGTATTGGTTGTGGGCTCATTGCTTTTCTTTCTTTTTTTGATGGTAAAGCTTCGAGTCAATTCCTTCGATTTGCAGCGGACATGGCGGTGATGGTACCTGCTTTATTATGTCTTGTTTTATGGTTATGAGATTTGATTGGATAGCCCGTCATTATGGATGGATCGAGTCAATTGTTTTTGGTGAGGATCTTCAACGCATTCGTTGTAGTCACATGGAGAATTTTCTTGAGGCGAAATCAATTTTATTACTTGGAGATGGGAACGGTCGTTTTCTTAAAGCATTACTAGATTCAGGTTGTTCAGCAAAAATAATATGCGTGGATTCGAGTCAAAGGATGTTAAATTTAGCCGAGTCTTTGACAAAGGGTTCGGAGTGCAATGTCCATTTTGTTTTTAGTAAAATAGAAGATTATAACCTTCCGGATTCTTTTATTCCTGATGTGATCGGATCGCATTTTTTCCTCGATTGTTTTAACGAGGATGAAATTCTTGTCATTCTTGGTCGTATATCTGGATGGTGCAAAGAACACACGAAGTTGATTATTAGTGATTTTGCAATTCCTGAAAAGAAAGGATCCACAAGAGTGATTGCCAGATTATTAGTCTGGCAAATGATTGTCTTTTTTCGAATTTTTGCCGGTATTTCGGCCTATAAGCTTCCCGAAATAAGCCAATTACTACCAGAGATGAGCTACAAGTGTATAAAAAAAGAGACGCTACGTAACGGTTTTATTTGTAGCTGGGTATGGCAATTATAAGTAGCTTGAAAAGACCTTGAACCGATCTCTGTAACTGGTAGAGTAGAAGTGTTAAATACTTCTCAATACATTAAGTAATTTGCTTATCTGTATTTGCAGTTTTTGACTAAAGAAAAGAACCCCAAGTAATTAGAATTAAAATCCCACTAGAAAATATAAAATGAAAGCTAAGCCCAACCAGAAAGGTTTCACTCTTATCGAACTGTTGGTGGTCATTACGATCATTGCAATCCTAGCCAGTGTGTCTATGCCGGTATTCTCATCAATCCAGCGTAAGGCAAAATTAAACAAGTCATTGCAACAGGCGAAGGGAATTTACACAGGTATGTACGCTAAATATGGTGCAGATGGGTTTCTTCCTGAGGAGGACAATGCGAATGATATCCTTAAGGAAATTGCAATCGAAATGGATTCTGAAAAACCATTCTATGTGGCAGGTTCTATGTGGCACGGCAGAGGAACTACTTCGGGTGGAGGTGATGACTTGCATGAAAGAAGTACACCTGCGGGAATTGCTCTTGAAGCGGGCGAAAATCATTACGCTGTAAATAAGACGTCAACTTTCGAACCTCGTTATCCGATCCTTGCCTCTGGCTTCTCACAGACTCCAGGCAAGTATGCTCAGGAAAAGACTGAACTTGGTGGAATTTGGGGAGGAATGGAAGCTGTATGTATTTTTGGCGATGGTAGCGGTGAAATTGTTGAATTGGATGAGCAATACAAAGCAATGAAAGACGTTAAGGGAAGTAAGATCGACCTTTTTAAATATCAGGGAAAGGTGAATATGGTTAATCCTAGGCGCGGAAACTAAGACGTTCTTCTTATTACTTATTTTATTTAAACCGGTCCCTGATCATTCAGGGATCGGTTTTTTTATTTTTACATCCTTGTCTAAATTCGGATCAGTGTCAGAGACTGTCCTGAAGCCAATATAATTGGTCTTGTAGTTTCGGGAATTAAGAATTTTTCTGGTTGTGACTTGTGGCATTTTAGAATGAGAATAATTAAAATTTCCACCTCGCACAATGGGAACAAATTCACCAAGAATTTCAGGGTCAGGCTCTTGACTGCTCGTCCATTCGCTGACGTTACCAAAGAGACCCCAAACACCTTCCTCACTGACATCAGATAGGAGCGTATCCATAGGCTTCCAGGCCATAAACTTATCATTGCTTGGCTCTATTGCTTTAAGTTCATTGCCCCAAGGATATAACCTTCCGTACTTACCTCTTGCAGATTTTTCCCATTCTTTTTCAGTGGGCAGTCTATGGTTCTTCCATTTTGCATATGCATAGGCATCCCACCAGTCTACGTAGATCACTGGACAATTTAGATTAATGGAATTTCCTTCATATTCTTTCCCTAATCTTGCAGCTGCATAATATTCATCCCAATTATTTGGCTTGTGCTGAAATTTTTCTATTGGCTGATCCGGGTGAATAAATTCCTTGCTGTTTAAAGAGTTAATTGCGTCTAGGAATGCTTTGTACTGGGCGATAGTGACTTCATATTTGTCGATCCAGAAAGTCGGTAATGTTTCTGTGATGTCTTTTTGATAGGTAAATTCTCCACCTTCAATTCTGATCATAGTTTCAGAATCGATGATTATAGGTTCAGGTGATTTAATGTTCCGGTTAAATAAAAGGTAAGCCGTTACTATTGCTATTATTAGGATGATGGCAGTGAATGCCCAAATCCTTGACATGTT
>CACJBM010000022.1 GCA_902591645.1 uncultured Verrucomicrobiota bacterium
AAAAACTCTTTCGGAACAGGATTCATACCGTCAGTTTATCAGGGCGTTCAATGTCGCTCGAAGGGAGATCCGGTCCTTTATCTTTCAGATCCTAAGGGAATGAATCGTGACATTCGTCGAAGTTCCCTAGATGCCCTTAAACAACTCAACGAACAAGCCGCGAAAGACTTCGGGCATCCCGAAACATTGACTCGCATTGCACAATACGAATTAGCTTTCAGAATGCAGATGGCTGTGCCCGAAGTGATGGATATTTCCAAAGAATCGAAAAAAACCCTCGAAGCATATGGAGCTCAGCCAGGAGGATCCAGCTTTGCAAATAATTGCCTCCTTGCGAGACGGCTCACTGAGCAAAATGTTCGATTTGTGCAGTTATTTGACTGGGGATGGGATTTCCATGGCACCAATCCTGGAGAAGACATTCGCGGAGGCCTAACTAACAAATGCGCCAAGACAGACAAACCAATAGCCGCATTGATTAAGGATCTAAAAGAACGGGGACTATTTGATGAAACATTAATTATCATTGGAGGTGAATTCGGCAGAACCCCTTTCAGGGAAGGTCGGACAGCTGGAGGAAAAGTACTAGGTCGTGATCATTTCCCGGATGCTTACAGCATGGTCATTGCTGGAGGAGGAGCAAGGGGAGGATATTCACATGGAGAAACAGATGAACTCGGCTTCTCTGTAGCAAAAGACAAAGTTCATGTTCATGATTTTCAAGCAACACTCTTGCATTTGCTAGGATTTGATCACGAAAAACTTACTTACAGATTCCAAGGAAGGGATTACCGTCTCACTGACGTGCACGGCAAAGTCATTAAAGAAATCGTTACTTAATTTCCATACATTTCTTTAAATATCTCCAATGCCCTAGTGAGCAGATTAATAAAAACAATGATCGTTTTGGTTTATTAATTTTTTTTTTAAAGCGCCTCGGCAATTAACTTAGAGAATATCTATAAGAATCGCTGTTGCATTATCCCTTCCTGAGACCTGGACCGCACATTCAATAATCGAATCCACATCGGATCCATTTCTCATTAGCTCCTCCAATTCACTATCTAAAATTCCATCAGTAACACCATCCGAACAAATCAAAAATCGATCTCCTGAATCAAATTTCATTTCCTTAACTTGTGGATCTACAAATTGATTGCCTGCTCCCAATGCCTTATTGAGCATGTTCTTCATAGGATGGTTCCGAGCTTCATATTCGGAAATCTTCCCCGCCCTCAACATAGCAGCGACTCTCGTATCATCCTCCGTTAATTGAATTAGGCATGATTGACCCGAACTTTCCTCACGATACCTATAAATCCGAGAGTCCCCTATATGGCTAACCAATAATCGATCTGGAAGCAGCCAGCACATACTCAAAGTCGCACCCATCCCTTTACATTCCGGATATGCATCAGCAAATTTAATCATTTCCGAATTAATGGATTGATAAAGTTCATTAAGAACATTCAAATCCATATTATAACCAGCAACTCCTGAACGAAAATGCGCTGGCAATGAACCTGTGATCTTCTCTACAGCAATGCGACTAGCAAACTCCCCTGAACGGGCTCCTCCCATTCCGTCACTAACAGCAAAAATAAGGTCAGACTCTTCAAGTGAAACCGATCCTTTGGATCCCAAAAAATGAACCCCTTCACAATCAAGTGACAAGGCAAGAAACTCATCTTCATTCTTCTTTCTGAACCTACCGACATCTGTCTTGCAATTCCATTCAACGACCACATCAGCTTCCACCTCTTTACTTCCATCAATTTTAGATTTCTCTTCGCCTAAAATAGTCGCGAACTCAAAATCAATGATGCAAAATTGACCATCGGATGGCCTGTAAGTTATATTCCGTAAATAAGGGTCTTCATGCCGCACTCCATATGTCTCAAGGCGCTGAAAAATTTCTTGGGTTTTTTCTTCCCCCATTATCTCTACTTTCTTACCGACATTACTTGTAATAATTTTCAATAAATCACGATCTGATTCGAGTAATCGAGGCACAAATTCACAACCTCTTCTTTCAAGAAATTCCAAAACTTTAACTTCGGTTGTAAACCGCTCTTCGGCTTTCGGGCCTCTGAAAATTTTGTGCACTCTCCCATCAAAACCAATATTAACTAGTGATCGCTGAGTGTTCTTTTCTTCCCTCATAAATATTAATATTAAGGACTTAGATTGCCTAATAGCTATGTATTAGCAATTTAGTATTTATAAGAAAAATCCAAGGAAAATATTATAATTAAGAAATGTTGATTCCTTTGATATCTTTAATTAAAGAAAATGGACATTTGGCACGCAGTCTGCTTTTCTAATTAATTCTCTATCCATACGAAATTCGTATGGACAGTCAAGCAAGTTGCATTTAGCACTAAAAAATACCCTGATAAAACAACCTACATAAAAAAAATGGCAAAATACAAACTCGAATATCTATGGTTAGACGGCTACACCCCCGTTCCTAACGTAAGAGGTAAAACAAGAATCGGTGATCACGATGAATTTCCAACCCTAAAAGATTTACCTGAATGGGGGTTTGACGGATCCTCAACACAGCAAGCAGAAGGCGGTGACTCTGACTGTATCCTGAAGCCCGTTGCAATTTATGCTGATGCTGGGCGCTCAGGAAATGCAGCGCTCGTAATGTGCGAAGTAATGCTTCCAGACGGAAAACCTCACCCATCGAATGCACGTGCTAACATCATTGATGACCCTGGCGCATGGTTCGGCTTTGAACAGGAATATTTCCTTGAACAAGATGGTCGTCCTCTTGGTTGGCCTGAGACAGGATATCCTGACCCTCAAGGCGAATACTATACTGGAGTTGGATACAATAACGTTGGTGACATCGCACGAACCATAGTTGATGAGCACCTTGACCTGTGCCTCGCTGCAGGAATTAATCACGAAGGCATCAACGCAGAAGTGGCTAAAGGACAATGGGAATTTCAGATCTTTGGTAAAGGTTCCAAAAATTGCGCCGACCAAATGTGGGTAGCTCGTTATCTTCTTCTACGCTGTGCGGAAAAATATGGCGTTGATGTTAATTTCCATTGCAAGCCATTCGAAGGCGATTGGAATGGTTCTGGAATGCATTGTAACTTCTCAACTGATAAGTTACGTGACGAAGGTGGAGAAGGTTACTTTAAATCTCTCATGGATGCGTTCGAAAAGAACAGAGAAGCTCACATTGCAGCCTATGGGCCTGACAATCACATGAGGTTAACTGGACTCCACGAAACACAGTCAATAGACAAATTCAGTTGGGGAGTCGCTGACCGTGGTGCATCAATTCGCGTTCCTCACGCATTTATTAAGGATGGGCACAAAGGCTATCTAGAAGATCGTAGACCAAACTCACAAGGTGATCCTTATGCGATTGCCTCAAGAGTTCTGCAAACAATTGCAGAAGTAGGTTAAAGACCTAACATAGTATCACATGAAAACCGCCGCCTTTAATTAGGTGGCGGTTTTTTATTTTTATAAGATCGGTTCAGGGGCCGATAAAAAATATGTCCTTGCAAATCAAAACTAGCCTTTCTTTCGTTTCTTTTTCTTTAAAGGAACTGATGTTTTTTTATTGGATAAATAGGCAACACGCGCTTCGACGTAACGTCCATCATGATTAACATCTTTCATAGATAATTCATTGAATTTGAAACCTGAAGGTCCATCATGAAGTAACACAGCCGTATTAAGAATGAGATTGGTTTCAACAGCCATCGTGGACATCTTTAAAGCCTTTTTAATGGCAGGCCTAGGATCCTTTTCACCCGTAAGACCTAAGAATTCCGCTGCTCGGCAACGCACTAATGGTTCCAAATCATTATCTGCTATCTTTGCTATCAAGCGAACCTGTTCACTAGTGATCTCTCGATGTGAGCTAGCGACGATGCATCCCCAATAACGGGACCAAGAATCATCGGAAATCAAAGCCTCTTTTATTTGATCCTGAACTTCCTTGTACGGCCTTAGTTGTAAATCTGCAATGCCTACAAGCTTGTTAATGTGATCTGATTTACCTTTCCCGTATTTTACCGGATTCTTCATAGCCTCCTTCAACATTATCGGCTCAGGAAAGAAACTAAGATCATTAATTTCACGCAGCTCTGAACTCATGAGTTCACGCATTTCATCAAGGACTTTGGTGTAACTAGGGTCACTGGCAAGGTTACGGGTTTCATGGGGATCAACCTCAACGTCATAGAGAGCTTCTGCTGGCCTCGTTTCAAAGAATTGTCTCTGAACAGCATTAAGTTTTCCTTTCTGATAAAGCTGACGCCATTCCTCAAAGGCAAGCTGCCTGTATCGATAATCATTCTGCAAAGCATCAAAATTAAATGGCTGAAAGTTCCTCTGGTAGCTATATTTTCCCTTTCTCATCCATCGAACAAAATCATACTTTTCATCAAATCTATCAGCATAATTGAAAGTATAATTTCGTGTCCGAGCACCTTGCCCAAGAAATGGTCTTCCATCTATACCATCCGGAATCTCAGCCCCGGCAAGATTTAGGATTGTCGGCCCAAAGTCTACAAATTCGACGAAACCTTTCTCACGATGCCCTGACTCGGATTTGACTAGGTGACTAAAATTTTTCGGTACACGTACCACTAATGGAACATGAAGCCCGCTCTCGTAAGCATATCCTTTGCTTCTAGGTAAAACACCCCCATGGTCCCCAAAGTAAAAAACAAATGTATCTTCAAGTAAATTATCCTTCTCAAGCTCATCAATCACTTTCCCAACAATGTCATCAATTTTGACCAGATTATCCAAATACTTTGCATGGGTGTATCTGAAGGTAGGAGTATCAGGATGATAGGGAGCGAGCCGCACAGAATCAGGGTCATGTTTTGTTGGATGACTTTTCATTGCTCGGTCAGTAAAATGCAATGAACTCTCATGAGAGCTGGCATAACTAGCCTTATGGAAAAAAGGCTGGCCTGCATTTCTTTTTTTCCAGTGCGCCTTCCCAGAAGATTCATGCCAAACTCCTTTTCCCGGAACTGCGTTATAATCAGTCTTGGATCGATTCGTCGTATAGTACCCCTTATCACGAAGATAGGATGGGAACATTCGTACCCCTTCAGGCATTGGCGCCATGGAAGTCTTCCGATGATACTGTGTCCCTATCCTTGGTGCATAACATCCGCTAATTAGTGTTGATCGAGCAACAGAACAAACCGGTGCATTGGAAAAAGCATTGTCATAGGTTATCCCATGTTTAGCCATTTTTTTGATATTTGGCGTATCAGCACCATCTGGAAAAAAATGATCAAGATAATGGATTGAATTATCCTCAGAAATAATCCAAACAAAATTCGGTTGCTGAGCAGCATTTGCCCATACCGCCATTTTCATTATTGAAAATAATATAATAAACAATCTCATAAGCATAAACATAAGCTAAAATTGAACTTAAAAGTAATCATTTCCATCAACATTTAATGAGATCAACGGTTAGGATTGATAATGAATAGTGTTCGGCTTATTATTTTTATCAAGACCAATTCAGAGTATTGAACATAAAATAATCATGAAATATTTAATTATCCCTGCACTAAGCCTGACCCTACTTTCATTTGCTCAAGCTCAAAAAGATTGGCCTCGGTGGAGAGGCCCTAGTCTCAATGACCATTCACCAGATACCGGCCTACTAAAGAAATGGCCGAAAGAAGGGCCTGAACAGATTTGGTTGTATAAAAATGCCGGAGTCGGTTACTCAGGTCCAGCAATTTCAGATAATAAGCTATTCACAATGGGAGAAAGGGAAGGCGAAATATATTTAATCGCCATCAGTACTGAAAGCGGCAAGGAAATCTGGAGTAAAAAATTCGGCAAAGGATTCAAAAATAATTGGGGAAACGGCCCAAGGGGCACTCCAACAATTGACCAAGACAGGGTATACGTATTAGGACCGAATGGAGAGGTCGCTTGCATAAAAACCAAGGACGGATCAATCGTTTGGATCGTTGATCTTGTCGATCAATTTGGCGGGAAAGTTCCGTTCTGGGGATATAGCGAATCAGTTTTAATTGATGGGAAAAAAGTCGTGTGTACACCAGGCGGAAAAAAAGGAGCCATAGTGGCACTCGACAAATTAACCGGAAAGAAATTATGGCAAAGTGAAAAGCTTAATGACAGCGCGCAGTACTCTTCAATTATACCAATCACTCATGAAGGGAAATCTCAGTATGTGCAATTATTCATGAAAACACTTGCCGGGATAGATTCTAACAATGGAAAACTACTATGGAAAACTGACTGGAACGGTAGGACAGCAGTTATTCCAACTCCCATATACAAAGATAGCAAAATTTATATCAGCTCAGGTTATGGCGTAGGCTGCAAAATGATAAGACTGGAAAAAGGAGGAAAAGTTGAAGAAGAATACAGCAATGACACTATAATAAACCATCATGGTGGAGTCATTCTCATCGGGGATCACTTATATGGTCATTCAGACAGAGGAGGATGGAAGTGTCAGAACTTTGCTACTGGCGAGGAACTTTGGAGATCAAAAGATCTCGGCAAAGGAGCAATTCATTACGCGGATGGCATGCTTTATTGTCTTGGCGAAAGTGACGGCACAATTGCCCTAGTCAAAGCAAGCCCTAAAGGGTGGACGGAATCAAGCCGCTTCAAGTTGAGCCCTCAGACCAAGTTGAGAAAACCATCCGGGAAAATTTGGACTCACCCAGTAGTTATCGGTGGCAAGCTCTACTTAAGGGATCAAGAAATTATCTATTGCTACAACGTCAAAAGCTAACTTTGGCTCACGGACAATATATCCAATAAAATATCTAAACATTCTTTAATCCCGGTACTTTGAATCCGGAATTATTGGGATCCTTAAGAAGTTTATTGGCATCCGCTGCATATTCACCAGTGTGCCGTTCCTTGTTGGGGTCAAAATTCAACCAAGGACCAACAGTATAATAGTTATCTTTTTCAGGAACGCCTACGCCCTTGCCCATAATTTCATGCAGCTTACCAAAATGTTCAGCTGCATCTTTATTGTCTCCAAAACGCCCTGCTTCCTGATTAAACGGAACCTCTTCACCTAGCCTGTAGGAATTATTCATAAGATGACCTAATACACAGCCATAGTGTGCATCTTTGACATTGCCATTTGCCATCTCAGGCTTTCCGGCACGACACGCAGCAATAAAACTACCCCAATTACCGCCTGGAGTGACTTTACCTTTACCGAAATCGATCTTTTCCCCTTTATCACTTCCTTTCGGATAATAATTTCTACCAATGATTCGCCCTCCATCTTCAAAATAATACTGGTTCTCAACCTGACGCTGATAACCCTTATAGTTTACATTGCGAACATTAAAGAAAACCTGCTGACCATTAGCATATTCAGCCATCCCAAACATCGTGTTAGGAGTCTCTCCTTGATCTTTCCACTGAAAACGACCACCAATCGCCATTGCCCTCACAGGATGAGTCTGATCATCATCTATTGCCCAACGAGCCACATCCAGTTCATGTGTTCCTTGATTATTAAGGTCCCCGTTACCAGTTGCCCAGAACCAATGCCAATTATAATGCACGTAATTACCATGAAACTTATCAATCACTGCTGGCCCTTTCCACAGATTCCAATCAAGATGAGCAGGGGGATCACTGAAATTTTTGTGACCAATACTGCCTCGCGGTTTACAACAATAACCGTAAGAAATTTTGAGACGTCCCCACTTACCCGCCTTTATTTGTTCATGCAAACCAGCACGGCCAGCATCACTGCGCTGCTGAGTGCCGTGCTGAATAACCACTCCATATTTTTCCTGTGCAGCAACCGCAATCCTACCCTCTAAAACATCATGACTCATTGGCTTTTCAACATAAACATGCTTTCCTGCCTGAGCCCCCCATATAGTCATTAAAGAGTGCCAATGATTCGGAGCAGCAACCGTCAAAGCATCAACATTTTTATCCTCCAATGCCTTTCTCACATCAGTTACCCCTTTAACATTCTTCTGACCACGCCCCTTAAGGCTCTCAACCGTACGACTTAAAACCTGTTGGTCTGGGTCAATAACGTAAGCAATCTCAACATTTTTCTGACCAAGAAAACCACCGATATGGCTCTTGCCACGACCATTTAACCCAGCAACAGCAATCCTAATCCTGTCATTAGCTCCAATGGCCTTGGGAGCTGCCTTGGTGTTAGAAATAAAAGGGAAACCACCCACAGTTGCCAATGCAGATGATTTGA
This sequence comes from uncultured Verrucomicrobiota bacterium, assembly GCA_902591645.1. The sequence continues at coordinate 8,243 of CACJBM010000022.1, forward strand.
TGAAATGACGTCTATTTGTTAAGGGCATTTTGTTAGAGTATTTAAAGATTACAATTCAGTATCTACCAAGAAAAGCCTTAATGCTGATTTAACTAAAGAAAAAAATCAGAATATTTATATTTAAAACGATGAAAAGTCAGCTAAAAGCAGCCCGAAGTTCGGTATAATCTTTAGTGATTAGAAACTGAGAAAACTCATCAATTACATTCTGAGGAGGACAAAAAAGAATGCCCTTGTCAGCTTCAGAAAGCATCGGAATATCATTGTAAGAATCACCTGCTGCAATCACTTGAAAGCCCAAAGAATGGAACGCTTTAACCGCTTGTTTTTTTTGATCCTTTATTCTCAATTTAAAATCAGTAATCCGACCACTATCATCAACATCAAGATTATGACAAAACAATGCAGGAAAATTTAATTGTTTCATTAAAGGATAGGCAAACTGGTAAAAAGTATCTGATAAAATTACAACTTGAAACTTTTCTCTGAGCCAGGATAAAAATTCTTCAGCTCCTTCCAAAGGCAACATTTTAGAAATCACTTCACTAATATCTTGCAAGGTCAGTCCATTCTGATCGCATACGTCCAATCGCATACGCATAAGTTCAGAATAATCAGGTATGTCTCTAGTCGTGGCTCTCAACTCCTTAATTCCTGTCTTATCAGCAACTCCAATCCATATTTCTGGAACAAGAACTCCTTCAAGATCTAAACATGCTATTTTGCTCATCGACTAATTTAATTAAAAACATCAAGAAACCACAGAGTAAAAGGCAATGCGAATTATAATTGATTGTTATATAATCTTCGCTTTATAGTTAATTCACTAATCTGCCATGTGCTAAATATGCACAGAGGCAGCACCCAATGGACGAGCCCATTTTTATTTTCCAATCGATAGCAATCGTATTTTGCCTAAGCCAGTCGGCAATGTTTTCTGGTTTAAATCTTGCCTTCTTTTCAATAGGAAGATTACGACTTGAAACTGAAGTGGAAAATGGAAATAAGGCTGCGGCCAGAATCCTTGCTCTGCGCAAAGATGCAAACTTTCTTCTTTCTACAATCCTTTGGGGAAATGTTGGAGCGAACGTTATTCTGGCAATGTTGATGGATTCAGTCATTCCTGGAAGTGGTTTTTATGCTTTTGTGATATCAACTGTTGGTATCACTTTCCTTGGCGAAATTCTTCCCCAGGCTTACTTCTCACGCAATGCTATCAGGATAGGATCCAAGCTAGCACCAGTTATTCGCTTCTATCAGTGCATTCTCTTCCCAGTTGCAAAACCAAGCGCTCTCATTCTTGATGGATGGGTCGGAGCAGAGGGGGTCAATTTCATGAGGGAAAAAGACATTGAGGTGATCCTTCAAAAACACATCAGAGAGCAAGATTCAGAAATAGGTGAAACAGAGGGACGGGGAGCATTAAACTTTCTCGATCTTGATGATCGGCTTATTTCCAAAGAAGGAATGAGTATTGATTCAGGAACAATACACTCTTTCGCCTCTAATATGGACCTTCCTGAAATTCCAAAGGCAGGCACTACCGAAGGTAACGAATTTATAGATACACTTCGTAAAAGTGATAAGAGCCGTGCGATTATCACAGACGAGGAAGGAGAACCAAGAGTCATACTAAAGACTTCAGATTATCTCTTTAAGATTGTATCTAGTGACGAAAATCCTGACATTTACGATTATTGTCATCGCCCAATAGTAGTAAAAGATCCCAGTGCAACGCTGGACACAGTTCTTGGAGAGTTTGTTGTCGAAGCAGATGACAGAGAAGATGACATTATCGACAGGGATGTAATCATCTACTGGAACGGTAGCGATAAACGAATTATCACAGGAGCCGACATTCTTGGGAGACTCCTTAAGGGCATAGCTAAGAGAGAAAAAGAGCAAGCTTAGTTAGAATAATAACAACGGCTAACAATCAGGTTTTTAGGTCTAACTTATTATTTCTTTAACCACGTTAGCTTTTTCTACTCCTGTGAGCCGAGCATCAAGGCCCTGATATTGAACGGTGAACCGGCTATGATTGATCCCGAGCAAATGAAGCATCGTCGCATGCAAATCACGAATGTGGACAACATTATCCACCGAATTATATCCAAGCTCATCTGTTGCTCCATGGGACATACCTCCTCGGACACCTCCCCCAGCCATCCACATTGAAAATCCTTTCATGTGGTGGTCGCGACCCGCTCCCCCCTTCCCCTGAAACATGGGAGTCCTACCAAACTCTCCTCCCCAAATCACTAGAGTATCCTTTAACATTCCCCTTTGCTTAAGATCTGTTAACAGTGCCCACGTAGGCTTATCAGTTAACCCGCAACATATCTTCATATAATTTTCTAGACCCCCATGATGATCCCATCCCCGATGATATAAGTGAATGAATCGACTGCCTCGTTCAGCTAACCTTCTAGCCAAAAGACAATTAGTTGCATAAGAACCATCTCCAGGTTTTGCCCCATACATATCTATTATATGTTTTGGCTCATTGGAAAAATCCATAAGTTCGGGAATAGAAGTTTGCATTCGGAATGCCATTTCGTAAGCCGACACCCTAGTATTAATATCATCACTTTTAATAGATTCGTTTCTAATCTGATCCAATCCCTTCACAGCCTCGACGACACGTCTCTGATTTTCTCTAGAAACTTGTTTAGGGTTTCTGAGGTAATTAACAGGATCCCCAGCAGAATTAAATTCAACTCCCTGATACCGTCCGGGAAGAAAACCTGACGACCATTGACGAGAAGCAATCGGTTGAGGATTGCGACCACCAACGCTTGATAGTACGACAAAACCAGGCAATTCATCAGTTTCGCTGCCGAGACCATAATTTATCCATGACCCCATGGAGGGACGACCTGAAATTGCAGTTCCCGTATTCATGAATGTATGAGCAGGATCGTGATTAATCTGCTCAGTTAGCATGGACCGGAGAATGCATATATCATCAGCCATCTTTGCAGTCCAAGGCAAGAAATCACTGATGAGCTGTCCACTCTGTCCGTGTTTCTTAAACTTTGTCATGTGCCCCTGCACTTTGAGCTGTTGGCCCTGCAACTGAGCAATGGGTTGACCTTTGGTAAAGGACTCAGGCATTGGCTTACCATGCAGCTCATCAAGCTTTGGCTTGTAATCAAAAGTTTCAAGATGTGAAGGCCCTCCAGCCATACAAAGAAAAATAACCCTTTTGGCCCTTACAGGAAGATCTGGAAGGTTTGGAACTCCTGCGTCCTTACATGAAGCATCCCGAGCTAACATGCCATTTAGAGCCACTGAACCAATGCCCAGACCGGAGCCGCCAAGGAAGCTTCGTCGATTCAACTCATTAATAAAATTTTCCTGTGTCTTAAGCATTAATTCCTAGTATTAAACTCACTACAATTAAAGATGGCTCTCGAAACTGCTGTCCATCCATGCATTTTAGCATCTTCTTTTCCTTGGTTCTCCTTCATCACATTCTTAAAAAGATTAATGAGGAGATCCTTCTCTTGCGGTGAAGGTGCCCTAGAAAGGGCCATTCGAAAAGCATCTACGATTCTGTCTTCTTCATTATCATGATTTGTTTTCAATAGATTCTTAGCAAATGATTCCGCTGCTTCATAGAAACTTGGATCATTTAATAAAACCATTGCAGCAACAGGTGTATTAGATCTTGATCTCTTGGCAACGCACTCCTCCCTACTTGGCGCGTCCATTGCTTTAAGCAAAGGGTGTAAGAATTGCCTCTGCCAATGCATATAAACTGATCTCTTATACCGACGAAAATCTTGGTGCTGAACATATTCCCTTTTAGGAAAATTTAAATGCTTATAATATCCCTTTGGTTGATAAGGTTTAATGCTACTTCCACCATAATCATTTACTAACAGACCACCCACAACGAGAACATTGTCTCGAATCATTTCCGCAGGCAATCTATGCCTTGACTGTCTAGCAAAAAATTTATTAAGGGGATCTCTCACCTTAATTTCATTTGAAACTTTCGAACTTAACTTGTATGCGCGACTCGTTACAATCAACTTAACCATCTTTTTCACATCCCAGCCATTTTCGTAAAAGTAAACAGATAAGTTATCGAGAAGATTCGGCAGGACCGGCGGCGACCCCTGACCCCCAAAGTCATCCAAACTTGAAGAAACACCCTCACCAAAAAACAAATACCAAAGCCTGTTTACAAATACTCTAGCAGTTAATCCTCCAATACCATTCTTGGAATCTGTGAGCCAATTTGCAAGATCCAAGCGAGTTGCCCTACGATCTCCAGTATCAAGTTTGCCCAAAAATCCTGGAATTGCAGGCTGTACAATTTCTCCACTTTCATCTAGCCAGTTACCTCGAGGAAGGATCCTAGTAACTCGAGGATCAATGCTTTGAGTGATCATCGTGAGAACGGATCGGCTCTTTATTTTTTTGATTAAGTCTTCAGTTTTTTTTGTCTTCGGAACCTTAGTTTCTAATTTTTCTATATGCTCTCGATCCTTGCGACTGAGTACTGCAATTTCAGGCGGCCGTTTAGTTGGCAATGAATTGGATCCAACCGCAAAATGCTTTGACTCATCCACATCCGCAAAAAATGCAGACATCCCATAGAAATCACGAGCTGTATAGGGGTCATATTTATGATCATGACATTGAGCACAGCCCAATGTTGCTCCCATCCACACGCCCGACAAATTACGTATTCGGTCAGCTGCATATATGGCTAAGTATTCGCGTTCCTGAACACCTCCCTCGTGGGATGTTTGTAAAAGTCTATTATACCCAGTCGCTATTCTTTGATCTATAGTAGGGCCATTTAATAAATCTCCAGCCAACTGTTCCCGAGTAAATTGATCAAAAGGTAAGTTTTGATTAAATGAATCCAAAACATAATCCCTATAAGGGGTAATATTATGATCCTGATCACCATGGTAACCAACAGTATCTGCGAATCGAACTAAATCGAGCCAATAACTAGCCATTCTTTCTCCAAAAGATGCAGAAGAAAGAAATTCATCAACTATTGATTCATATACTAAATTTGCATCCTTAGCGTTCTTGAACCGCTCAACAGTTGCAATACTTGGAGGGAGTCCCAACAAATCAAAAGAAAGCCTTCTTATTAACGTCACACCATCAGCGTCTTGGGCTGGTTTTATTCTTTCCCTTGCCCAACGATCCAATAAAAAAGAATCAATCCAGTTTTGAGCCCACCCCTCAGGAGCACTCTCAGGAACTTTTGTTTTAATAGGAGAAATGTAAGCCCAGGGCTGCACATACTTCGCACCAGAACGAACCCACTTAGTTAAAATTTCGATTTCATCTGGAGTCAGAGCCTTGCCGCTCTTTATAGTAGGCATCACTTCTTCGGGATCCTTTGAAGTAATCCTTGCAATGAGTTCACTTTGAGATGCATTCGAAATTGCAACTACCTCCCTTGATCCCTCTTCAGTATCTAGACGCAACTTTGCTTTTCTATGGGCCTTATCAGGACCATGACACACATAACAATTCTGAGAAAGTATTGGCCTGACATCACGATTGAAATCAATCTCTTCAGCCATCACATACAATAACTGAAATGAGAATGGGATAATTAGGATAAATCTCTTCATGAATCTACTAAAGCATGAAATTATATAGACTATATGAATCCCCAATGTTTTCATATTCACATCAATACTAACAGCTGATTTCAAAAATCCAAAATATTGTTACAGAGTTTGAAAGAAAGAAGCTATGAAGTGAACTAATAAATTCATATATCTGATACATAAACTTAATAGAATGATTCGTTTAATAATAACAATAACACTTCTCTTCTTGCAGAAAGGAACAGCCTCTGACCGTCCCAACCTTTTATTAATGATAAGTGACGACCAATCCTTTCCTCATGCATCCGCTTATGGATCCAAAATGGTTTCCACACCAAACTTTGACAAGATTGCGAATCAAGGCGTTCTCTTCACAAATGCTTTTTGTGCAGCTCCCGGGTGCAGCCCGTCCCGCGCAGCTTTTCTCACAGGCCGAAACATATGGCAAATTGAGCATGCCGGGACACACGCCTCTTCTTTCCATAAAAAATATCTGACTTTTATGGACTTACTCAAAGAATCTGGATATCACACTGGACACACGGGCAAAGGGTGGGGACCAGGAAATTATGCTGATGGAGGTCGTGAAAATAATCCGGCAGGACCCGTCTATGCTAGCAAAAATAAAAACTATGCTGAAGGATTCTCAAAATTCATAAAATCAAAACCCAAAGGATCTCCTTTTGCATTCTGGTTCGGTTCAAAAGATCCTCACAGAAGTTTCGAAAAAGGAAGCGGCCAAAAGGCTGGTAAAACTTTAGATCAAGCAGAAGTGCCCACTTTTTTACCCGACACATCTGTTATCCGCGATGACCTTCTTGACTATGCACTCGAAATTGAACGTTTCGATAAGGACTGTGGAAAAATGTTAAAAATTCTAGAAAAGAACAATTTAAATAATGACACCATAATTATCATTACGAGTGATAACGGAATGGCATTTCCATACGCCAAAGCCAACTGCACTGAATATGGAATTCACATGCCTCTTGCCATTTCTTGGAAATCAAAGATACCAACAAATCAAACATATGAAAAATTAGTCAGCTTTATAGACATTACTGCGACGATCCATGAAGCAATGTCTATCAAAGCCCCAAAAAAGTTTCCCCTTATGGGTAAAAGCTTTCTTAATGTCATCAGTGAAGGAGGGATCCCAACCACAAATAATAATTCTCAGATTTTTGCAGGAAGAGAAAGGCACTCTTCATCGCGTTATAATTCTCTAGGTTATCCACAGCGTTGCATAAGGACTGATAATTTTTTATTCATAAAAAACTTCAGACCAGAAAGGTGGCCAGCAGGGCCGGGCCAAAAATTTTCTGGAAAGCCAGGGTCCCGATTAGGACCTGAACATGGAGGATATCATGACATTGATGCATGTCCCTCTCTGGATTTTATGATCGCTCAACAAAAAGATCCTAAAATTGCTAAGTATTTTCACTTAGCTGTTAACAAGCGCCCCAAAGAACAACTCTTTAATATTCAAAAAGATCCAGGCTGCCTTAAAGATCTAGCAAATGACCCTGATCATCTCATGATCCGCAATAAACTATCTCAACAACTAACCGATTATTTAAATAAGACTAATGACCCTCGCGCGCTGAACGGTGGGAATATCTTTGAAACATATAAGAGATATTCATCAATTAGATGGTTCCCAGAGCCTGAATGGGCGAAAAAAAATCCAAATTCAGTACCTGAAACCCCTTGGCTTAAAGGGAAAAAATAAAAGCATTTTAGGTTTTGGATATAGATGCTCGAATCAACAAAGATTCTGAGTATCTTATGACAATCACTTCAATATGGATAAGACCCCAATCCTTTGCTTCTTTATTTTACTTTTTCTTTGCCCTGCTAAGACTTTCTCTCAGCTGAAAATCACAGAATTTTCAGCTAACTATGAGGGGACCTATCTCGACGAAGATGGGGACGCTTCCGACTGGATTGAGATCCAAAACTCAGGATCCAAAACTCTATCAACAAAAGGTTACTACCTCACTGACAATTCAAATAATCTTAATAAGTGGAGCTTCCCAGACCAAACGATCCCATCAAATGGGATCATAATAGTCTTTGCCTCAGGCAAAGATCGGAGCATAAAAGGGAGAGAACTTCATACCAATTTCTCTCTATCTTCAGATGGAGAATTTCTTGCTCTAGTAGGTCCAGAGAATGTCGGCATTGCAACGGAATTTTCTCCTGCTTACCCAAAGCAATTTAGTAATTACTCATATGGATTTGGTTCTCACGACATACCTTCCGAGAAAACTTTAATCCCATGGCCTTCAACAGCAAAATGGATCATACCTGACAATAGTACAGCGGACTCATGGAACCTACCAGAATTTGATGATTCTGATTGGTTCGAAGGCAAGACAGGAATAGGGTTCGGATATAATTTCCCAAACTTTATAGGACCAGGCGGTAATACGAGTCAGGAAATGCGCGGCATCTCTCCTAGCGCTTATATCCGAATTGCTTTCACTCTAGACGATCCTCAAGCTGTTAAATCAATGGACTTATCCCTGCACTTCGAAGATGCAGTGATCATATATCTTAACGGACATGAACTAATCAGTGAAAGTGCCCCTGAATCACCAGGACCAAATTCAACTGCATTAAATAATTTAAATAGTGAAGTTTTCTCTGGAGATCCAATGAAAATCTTCAGCTTAGATTTTGCGGGGAAATTAATAACTGGTGAAAATGTTCTCTCATTTCACTTAATGAATAATTCCGTTACCAGTTCAGATGTTCTATTAATTCCTAAACTAATTGCTCAATTAAGTTCATCTCAAGAAGATACCAAAAAAGGTTATTTCAAATCACCAACCCCAGGAAAACCAAACTCAACTATAGCTTACACAGGGCTAGTTAAAGATACTACATTTAGTGTTGATCGCGGTTTCTTCGCAGACCCATTTGACGTTACCGTTTCATGCAAAACAACTGGATCAACAATAATTTATACAACGGATGGTAGTGAACCTGGACTGGAAAATGGCATAAAAATTGTGTCAGACAATGAAGAAACGCAACCCACTGCTCATGTCAGAATTACCAAGACCACACCATTAAGAGCAATTGGTATCAAAACCGGTCTCATGCCATCCAACACAGACACACAGACTTATATATTTCTGGATGATGTACTGGATCAAGATGGAAACCCACAAGGTTACCCATTTCCCTGGAGAAATAGATCCGGACAAATCATCGGAGGTGATTATGGAATGGATCCCAATGTCGTTGGATCCCTATACACAAGAGAAGAAATTAAAGAAGGTCTATTAGATATTCCAACTGTCTCCATTGTAACTGATAAAACCAATCTCTTTGATCAGAAAACCGGAATACAGATGAATTCACAGGATTCAGGAGATAGTTCCGAACGTCTGGTCTCCGTTGAACTGATTAATTTCCCGGAAAGTCCCAATGAACAACGAAATGCTGGAATGCGTATGAATGGAAATGCGTCCAGATCACCGACAAGACCAAAACATAATTTCCGACTCATATTTAGGGATGAATATGGATCTAATATTCTTAAATACCCACTGTTCGGATCAGAAGCTGCCACGGACCAATTTAATTCCATCATATTGCGAGGTGGAAATGGCAATTCATGGATCCACCCTCATGCAAATGTATACAATAATGCAATGTATATCAGAGATCAGTGGTTCCGAGATGCCCATTCACTAATGGGATATCCAGAAACACTACAAAGAGAGGTTCATGTATATTTTAATGGCCTTTACTGGGGAATGCACCACCTCTTTGAAAGAATTGAGGAGGAATGGACAGCAGAAAGATTCGGTGGAAATAAAGACGATTGGGAAGGTTTTCGGATCGTAGCTGGAAGCAGAATAGAAATTATTCACGGCACCGAAAAAGAAGTTGGCCAAGGAATACTCGATAGTTGGGATTCCATAATTAAATTTGCGAAAGCAGGAGATTTAGAAGCTGTGAGTGAGTATCTGGATTTAGATTCTTTTATTGACTATCTTCTACTCAATTTTCATGCAGGAAATAGTGACTGGGATCAAAATAATGTACGAGCAATGAGACGGGTATCTCCCCCTGGAAAATATATGTTCTTCTGCCACGATGCTGAGAGAGCTGGTTTTAATGCAGGGGCATCCTCAACAGTATCAATCAATGTGACGACTAAAAATACAGTTCGTGGTCCCACATCAATACATAACGATTTAAGAAAAATTCCTGCCTACGCAATTCGGTTTGCTGATAGATCACACCTTCATCTTTTCAATGGAGGAGCACTCAGTCCTGAGAATGGTGCACAACTATGGAAGGACCGCGCCGATGGAATTCGCTTGGCACTCAAAGCGGAAAGTGCAAGGTGGGGTGATTTTCGGCGAGAACCGCCTCTGAGTCTAAATGATTGGGAAAAGTCACTCAAACGAGAATACGAACAATGGTTTCCATTCAGAACACCAGTTACCATATCCCAATTACGAGCCCGCGGGTTATATCCTAAAACTGAATCGCCTGATTTTTCTCAGCACGGTGGTCAGGTTTCCTCCGGATTTTCATTGGAAATGACTAATCCGAACGCTGGCGGCACTATATACTATACGTTAGATGGATCAGATCCCCGCACCTCGGATACCGAACCTGAAGAAAATTTTCTCGTTCCTGAAAAGACTTCCGCTCTGGTTCTCGTTCAGTCAGAAGATGGCGGACTGGGTCTGGATTGGACGAATGTTAATTTTAATGATTCACAATGGCAGAGCGGACAGACTGGGATCGGCTTTGAAAAGATTGCCGGTGACTATCAACCCCTAATCAACTTTCCTCTCTCTTCAATGCTCGGAGTCAATGCTTCCTGCATGATCCGTATTCCATTTAATATACCCAATCAGGAAGCCCTCGATAAAATATTCTCACTGGAACTGAACATGAAATATGATGACGGATACGCTGCTTTCATCAACGGAGAATTTGTCGCCGGAAAGAACAACCCCGAAACGCTGAGCTGGAACTCAAGAGCTACCCGGTCTCACCTCGACTCTTTGGCCATTGAATTTGAATCAGTTGATATATCAAACGCGACATCAAAGCTTAGAGTTGGCAAAAACATCCTTGCCATTCAGGCGATGAACTCATCACGTAGTGGCAGCGACTTCCTTATCATCCCTCAACTCTCCTATGGAACAAAATCCTCAAATGGACTCTCCCCTTCAGCAATTAGATATAATTCCTCTGTAACCTTATCCAAGAGCGGAGCAGTTAAGGCGCGGATCCTTGAGGACGGTGTCTGGTCTGCACTCAATCAAGCTAAATTCATTGTTGGAGTTCCTGCAGAAGCAGGAAATCTTGTCATTTCCGAGATTCACTATAATCCAAGCGGACAGTCCGAGGAAAATGAATTCATCGAACTGATGAACATATCCGATAAAACAATACAACTAACCGGTGTGAGTTTCTCTGCGGGGATTCAATACAATTTTGAAGACGATGCGACGCTCGAGCCAATGAAGCGAATAGTTCTGAGGCACGGAGAGTACACTGGCCAATTGGATAATGGCGGAGAAAACATCACATTACTGGATGCCAATGGAAACATTATTGAAAGCTTCAGATATAACGATAAATCACCATGGCCCGAGGCCCCTGATGGTAACGGACCGAGCCTCGTGAAGATAGCACCTGAGCACAGACTCAACCCTGAACTCCCTTCGAGTTGGAGACCAAGTGTTCAGGACAACGGTAACCCGGGATCCTCAGATGCCACCTCTTTTGAGGGAAATGGTCATGAGGCTATTCTTTCCTATTCACTTAAAACATCACCATTCAAAAACACAGGATCGTACGGAATTACTCAATTAAAAGGTTCCTCCGATTTTGTTTTTATTGCCACCATAGAAGCCAATATTTCATCTGATGATGCTATCTATGCCATTGAATTCTCATCAGATCTACAGCATTGGAATGAAGGGATATTTCTTGGAAAGATCGATTCTAACTCACCTGGAAACACCTTGTCATGGCAATCCAAAACTTTAGTTAATGATCAAAATCCCCAACAATTTGCCAGAGTGAAAATAACAATCAGATAAATCATCGCAATCATATGGACCACAGATAGATTATTATATCACTAAGATTATGTTACTTGCTATCGAAAGTTCCTGTGATGAAACCGCAGCGGCCGTCCTATCACCCCCTTCCTCCCTATTAGCAAGCCACATAGCATCCCAAATAGAGAAACACAGACCTTATGGTGGAGTAGTTCCAGAACTCGCTTCACGAAATCATCTGATTTTATTAAATCCAATCATATCTCAAACTCTAAAGAGTGCCGACATTAGGATCGATGACGTTCAAGCATTCTCTGCGACTTCAGGTCCTGGACTTTCAAGTTCCTTATTGATGGGAAATACCGTAGCCAAGGCGCTGGCCTTAGCAAGTAACAAGCCTTTCATATCAGTAAACCATATTGAAGGGCACCTTTGTTCGCCATTCATGCAAATGGAAATTAAACCACACATTGCACTCATTGTTAGCGGAGGACACACTTTACTGGTCAAAGTGAACGAATTTAATAACTATAAAACACTAGGGAGCTCCCTAGATGACGCAGCAGGAGAAGCCTTTGATAAAGTGGGGAAAATGCTTGGGCTCCCATATCCCGGTGGGCCGGAAGTCGAAAAATTAGCAAAACGGGGGGATCCTGAACGTTTCAATTTTCCTCGAAGCATGATCAATAGAGACAATTCAAGCTTCAGCTTCAGCGGCCTCAAGACTTCAGTTCTTTATGCGCTAAATAAAATACAGAATCCTAACAAACAAATACTAGCCGATCTTTGTGCGTCCTTTCAAATTGCAGTTGTAGAAATATTAGTACATAAAGCAATTCAGGCAGCGCTTAAGGAAGATCTTACAACTATAGCTTTGAGCGGGGGGGTAGCATGTAATAATTTTCTTCGCCAAGAACTACTTGATGGGTGTCAAAAATATGGATTAGAACTCATCGCCGTTAATCCTAAACACAGCACTGATAATGCTGCAATGATAGCAAGAGCAGCAGCCGAAAGGTTCATACGAAAGAAATTTTCCACCCTTTCTGAAGACGTTGACCCAAACCTGAAAATTTGAAGAGAAATTATATTTTTCGCTCATTGATATGAGATATAACTCTTTCAACCGCTTCCACTAATCTTTCTCTAATCAGTTCAGCCTGATCTGCGAAAATTCTTTGAACCCTCTCATATTCATTCCTCCCCTCAACGGTTTCTATGCGAACAGGATCGCACCCCAATGAAGTCAAATCATAAGGGCTAGCACGCATGTCAAGATCTCTAATCTTAGCGGCAAGCAAAAAAGCATCGGAAATAATTTCAGATGAAATCCACGGGCTCATTTTATACGCCCACTTATATAGGTCCATATTCGTGTGCAAACAGCCAGGCTGCTCATGAGCTATTCTGCTTGCAAAGGTAGGATTACTTATATTCTTTGGTCTAGCCGATGGTGAAAAGAAACGAACCGCATCATAATGGCTACAACAGACTCTCTGTTGATCTAAAAAGTGGTTAATCTTCTCAGGACTCAAACGAAGAGGAAATTGAGAATGTCGGAGTTCAGATGTTGGTACACGGTATACCATCGCCCACTCATGCAAACCGTAACATTTATACATGCCAGATCTCGAAGTAATGGATTTCATAAGTTCATAAATCCAAAATGCAGTTCTTTTCTGCCTTCCCCCCATCAAAGAAAGGTCAAGCGTAGCTAGGTTCTGATCTCTTTTCCAAAAATTCCCTAATTGAGTTGTTGGATCCACTCCTTCCAAAGAAAAACCAATACCAGGACTCCATCGAGTCAATTGTCCAGGCCGAAAACTATAATAAGTGAATAGAAAATCCGCCACAGGGTGGACCTGACCCCTTGCTCTACGGAAACGAAATTCCTCGACCCAGGGAAGAACCTTATCAGAGTGAGACTTCGCCTTGCTCCTCCAATCTGAAGAATTAAGAATTTCCATGTTTAAAGTTTTTTTCCATAAATATAAATGCCAGATTGCCTTCTTTGATTGGAAATTATATAAACAATTCTGCAGTTAAATAATAGCGAATGATTCTATCAACTAATAAAAAAACATTAAAATTTCAATAATGACAAACAGCGAAAAAAAATTTCTATTTGAACTCTTATCTGCGCCAAGCCCAACCGGATTTGAAACCGCAGGTCAAAAGGTCTGGGCCAAGTATATTAATAAATTTGCAGATACAGTTGAAAATGATGCTTATGGAACAGCTTGGGCAACACTGAAAGGGAAATCACCAAAAGCTCCCACAGTAATGCTCGAAGCACACGCTGATGAAATTGGTTACATCATCAAACACATTTGCAAGAATGGATTCCTTAGAATTGACCGAGTCGGCGGTTCCGACGCGGCTACTGGGCGAGGCAGGCGCCTAAAGATCTTGGGAGACAAGGGAGCAGTAAAAGGAATTATAGGAAATACTGCAATCCACCTGAGAAAAGATTCCCTTGGAAATGAAAGTGCACCAAAAATCCATGAACTTTACGTTGATGTCGGGGCATCTTCTGACAAAGAAGTCGCAAAATTAGGACTGCGAGTTGGCCATCCTGCCGTTTATTCTGATGAGCCTGAAGAATTTTCAAAAGGTAAAATTGTTAGCCGAGCTCTCGATAATCGGATAGGCGGATACATTATAGCAAGAGTAATGGCGGAATTATCAAAAGAAAAAAATAAGTGTGCTGCCACAGTGCAATGTGTAAATTCAGTCCAAGAAGAGATTGGCGGTCACGGCGCAACCATGATCACCAGAAGGTTAATGCCTGACGTGGCTGTTTGCCTAGATGTTACTCATGCTACAGATACCCCAGGAATTGATCATTCTATTCATGGCCAAATCAAAATGGGCGGCGGTCCATCAGTAACGCATGGAACATGCAACCATCCAAATGTCATAAAAAGAATCTTAGAAGTTGCGGAAAAAAATAAGATTCCCATTCAGCATGAATCTAGTTCCAGATATAGCGGCACAGACACTGATAATATTTCATATACCGGAGAAGGAATACCAAGTGCATTAATTTCATTACCTCTTAGGTATATGCACTCAGTAGTTGAAGTCGTGGAAATAAAAGACGTTGAAAAAGTGATATCAGTACTCGTTAAATTTGTTAAGTCACTGAAATCTGGAGATGAATTCGGTATAAAAATATAAACTACCTAGGATATGTTATTCAATGAAATTGATCTTCCCTGAAGCTTTGTCCATCGCAGCATGCTGCTCGTCGGTGCAAGCTGAATCAGTTGGTGCATCAGCTTCATTATCCGTTTTTATGACAATGCCTTTCTCAAGCATATATGCTTCAACTTCATCTCCACTAACATCAGCCAACATTACATCATTGACTACCACGCACGGCGAAAGAGGCTGAC
Organism: uncultured Verrucomicrobiota bacterium; assembly: GCA_902591645.1. The sequence goes on from CACJBM010000022.1 coordinate 23,282, forward strand.
CACTTTGCTGTTCCATTTCCCATCGAAAAGCGGGGTTAGCAATAATATCTTTTTCTTCATAATCAAGACCATGTTTACGCATAATGGCCCTGACCCCTTCACTCCATCCGCAGTAAGTTTTAAGGTAAGCAGTAATTACAGGTTTATTATCTGACATAGCAATCTAATGAAGTTACAATAAATATAAATATCAAGAAATCAAATAAGACTGAATATTTTGCGCTTAGTCACCGTCAAAAAACAACAGCCCATATCATGAAAAAAATACACCTCATCGTTATTTTTTGTTTTCTATCAATTAGCTCAGGCCGAGCAGATGATAATATTTTCTCTCGATCCCCTTACCTGCAACTTGCCACTGATTCATCGATTCACATTGTTTGGCGGACCAAAATTAAAATGAACCCAATAATTAGATTTGGAAAAGATATGGATGATCTAGAAGAAAAAATAGGATCAGAATTTATCTTGGAGCGCCGGACTCTAGATGAATCCGATAAATCAATTAATGATGCATCATCACTATTTGATGCTCCTGAAGGAACTCGCCAATTTGAAGCTAAGATTTCTAATTTAGATCCAAATTCAACCTACTACTACTCCGTGTTCAATGGGGAAAAGCGCCTGACCCCAAAAGATTCAAGTTACTATTTTAAAACACATCCAAAACCAGGATCAAAATCACCTCTCTATTTTTGGGTAGTTGGAGATTCCGGAACCGGAGGAGAAAACCAAGCAAAAGTTCACACTGCAATGCGTAAGTATAATCAGGTTAAAAATCTAGAACTAGATATGTATATTCATGTTGGAGACATGGCCTATACAAGCGGAACTGATGGTGAGTTCTCAGAACGATTTTTCAAAATGTATGAACCGACCCTACGCAACACAGTCTGCTGGGCTGCTATGGGAAATCATGAAGGCAAGACATCAAAAGGGGAAGATGGAATCGGCCCTTATTATGATGCATATATTTGCCCTAAGGCAGCTGAAGCAGGTGGATTACCTTCGGGGAAAGAAGCCTATTATTCTTTCGATTATGGCAAAGTTCATTTCATTGTTCTTGACTCTCATGATCTTGATAGAAGACCAACGGGGGCCATGGCTCAATGGCTAAAGGCAGATCTAGAAAAAACAAAAGCTGAATGGCTCATCGCATATTTCCATCATCCCCCATACACCAAGGGATCACATGATAGTGACAAGGAACAACAACTCATAGAAATGAGAGAACACATTATGCCAATACTAGAAAGCGGAGGTGTCGATATCGTGTTCACTGGCCATTCACACATCTATGAAAGATCAATGCTTATCAATGGCGCCTATGTAACACCAACTGTTTCTGATGGAGTTATTCTTGATGATGGAGACGGCAATCCTAATGGCGATGGACCCTATATAAAGAGCGCAGGACTTGTGCCACATAACGGCACTGTCCAAGTTGTTGCTGGACATGGAGGCACTAAAGTAAGCAGAAAAGGCACAATGCCAATTATGCGATCCATATTTGTTGAGAATGGATCAGTGCTTGTCTCCATTTCAGACAATGTTTTGACGGGCACGATGCTTAACCTTGATGGACTCATCCGCGATACATTTGCAATCAAAAAAGAAGGAACCGTAATCCATTCACCAATAGAAAACCCTTGGAACCCTGTCACCGGCAAAAAACCAATCAAAAAGAAATCAATTAGCAGAGGCATAAAAGTGCCACCAGTTGCGAAGATGATTATAAGAAAAAATTCCCAATGGGCCTACTTTTTTGGTAATGAAGATCCTCCAGAAAATTGGAATACGTTAGCATTCAACCACTCTTCCTGGAAAAAAGGTGAATCAGGTTTCGGATTTGGGGATAACGATGACAGGACCGTTCTAGAAAACATGAAAAATAAATACTCAACACTTTATCTGCGCAGGAGTTTTGCTTTGCCAGAAGGAATAGATTACAAAAAAATCGGACTCGTTGTCTCTTATGATGACGCTTTCATTGCGTACCTTAATGGGAAGGAGATTTTGCGAGTTGGCATTGAATCAGGGAACGGAAGAAAAGCCCGCAACATCAGTCCACACGAAGCAGAAAATAAATTTGAGTATTTTCCCTTTGATACGAACGCAATTAAAGCCCTCGAAGGGGGCGTTAACATGCTTGCAATAGAAGGACACAACCATGAAAGGAAAAGTTCAGACTTCACAATCCACCCTACTCTGATCCTTAAAAAGTAATGAACAAGAAACTCTTCAGGATCCATTTGTTTTCTGTTCTTTTTTTTGTGACTCTAGGATCACATGCACTATCCCATCACGACACAAAGGCCCTAATCGAACAATTAAGTAAAAGAATAAATTCAGGTGAATCAACGGCAGAAAATTATTATAGACGCGCAATTGAGTACCGTGTATTAGGCCAACTAAAAGAAGCTGAAAATGATCTGAGAATAGCTCTACAGCGTAACGCAAACTTCACCCTAGCTAGACGAGAAATAACTCGAATACTAAGCAAACAAGGCCAACATAAACTTGCAATTCTCTCTGCTGAAAAAGTGATTACTACAGCAACAACACAAAGAGAGAAGTCCTCTGCAATGATCCTTCTTGCACGCATGCTATTAAATGCTGGAGAACCATTAGAGGCAATTAAATACAGCTCTACAGCATTTAAATTAAATCCCAATGGCAAATTAGAATGGTATCTATTGCATGCTCGTTTATTGGGAGAACTAAAACGGGACAATGAAAGACCCGAAATTCTTCATAAAGGCTATCTGTTAACAGGTAGCATCGTATTGCGTAATACTTGGATAGACTCACTTCTTGAATGCAAAAAATATGAAACAGCTCTGCCAATCATAGAAAAAGAATTAATATCAAGTAGACTCAAGAGCTCCTGGAAACTCAGAAGAGCAAAAGCATATATAGGAATCGGAAAAATTAATGATGCAATGAATGATCTTAGAATGTGTCTAAAAGAATTAGACCAAAGGATTCATCCAAAAAAACCTGACATGACATTGATAGCAGATCGAGGAATGGCAAATGCATTACTTGGAAACATCGAAGCGGCTAAAAATGATCTTTCTCACCTCATTCATATAGGTGCTGAAAAATGGGTTACTGTCCATTTAAATAAAGCTATTTCTTTGATGGAGAATCAATAAATTAATCTAGCATTATAGCTCTAGATATAATTTTAAGGAATCTCTTCTCCAGAACCAGTGTAGCGCCACTCGAGCACACGATTACCTGAAATGATGGCCATCCCTTCAGTGTCAAATGTACCAAATAAACTCGTGGTAGGATAAGTAACGGTCGCAGTCCAATATGGTTTTCCTTTCCACATCTGTGGCCTTACTAGCCCCCAACGCTTAATCTTCCCCAACGTTATCTCTGTGACCTCTTTTCTTTGAATACTTGCAATCATTGCAGGATAGCCCCGCGCAGTCCTCTCAGGAGGAGAGCCGAGCTGAGATTCATATTTATCCATCTCCTCCGAAGTCATAGGCCTGACAATGTCTCCATTGAATCCATATTCGCCTCGAGAAAAAGGTTCAGGTTCAGGTTCAGGTTCAGGTTCAGGTTCAGGTTCAGGTTCAGGTTCAAAAGGAACATCAACTGGTTCTGGGTCCTCCGGTGGATTTATCTCTTCCTTATTATCATCTTCTTTATTAATAGGAGATGATTCCTTTGGTTTGGGCGGCCTCTTAAACTCTTCTCTGTATCGGCGTAATTTGAGAGCTTTTTCAAGCTGATCTGATTTTGTTAACTCGAGTTGCAATTCAGCAAGGCTTCGATCTGTTGCATAAAGAGCTTCGCCATCTCTACTCCTCTTTAAATTATTTACTCTAAATACGAATTGATCATACTGAGATCTCATTTTCCTCACATAATCAGGAGCCGCCTCTATGTCCTTAGATTTTCTGGTATCATTTGCTTTAATCCTACCAATTTCAGCTTCCAAAGCATTAATGGCTCTGACAGCTCCAATCTTAACCATTCTTTCCTTAGCAACACCAAGAGCATCTGAATATTTGTCATTCAATTTAGACATATAACCAATGTGCTTTTCCTCATTAGCAGTGAGAGCAATTTCATATTTCTTTAATGGCTCAAGTTGCTCCTCTGAAAGAAAATCGGGGATGTCTGGCTGCCCCTCTACTACACTAAAAAGCTGCC
>CACJBM010000023.1 GCA_902591645.1 uncultured Verrucomicrobiota bacterium
GACGAGCGGTTCCGTGAATTGATTATTGATGTCAAAGTCACAGACGTTACCGCAGAGGTTGCTCCGGCAGCCCCTGCTGTTCCCGCTTTGCGCGGAACCGTTCGCTTCGAAGGCCTACGACCCGAGCGCAACCGGCTCCCGATGGACGAACCGAGCCGCAAACTCTACAACGGAAAGCCCGCTTTCGACGAAAGCATTCTGATTAGTAAGTCCGGTGGTCTCTCCAATGTCTTTGTCCATGTACAGACCCCAGTGCGGGGAGATTTTCCAGTACCGAAGGCTCCCGCTGTCATCGACCAGCAGAAATCGGTATTCCGGCCCCGAGTCCAGGGGTTGCGGGTTGGGCAGGAGCTCGTTATGAAAAATGGCGACCCTTTCATTCATAATATTCGTTCCCTCTCCCGGAAGAACCGCCCATTCAATATCGCCCAACCGACCGGCTCACCTGATCGCAGGAAGACCTTTGAAGCGGCCGAGGGACCCATTACGATCAAATGTGACTTTCATCGCTGGATGACGGCGCACTTTTGGGTGATGGATCATCCCTTCTTTGCGGTGACGGATGCGGAGGGGCGCTTCTCGATTCCCGACTTACCGCCGGGCAAGTACACCCTCGTGGCCTGGCACGAGTTCTTTGGAGAACAGGAGGTAAAAGTCACGGTGGGGAAGGACTCTCCATCTGTTGCTGGATTCACCTTTAGTCCTGAAAAAGATTAATGCGTCCGACCGGAATCATCGCGGCGTTTGGCTTCGCTCTGGCCACGGTTTGGGTTTCTGCGGAGGAGCAGCGTCCGAACGTCGTCACTCTACTTGTCGACGACTTGGGGTACCGCGACCTCGGCTGTTACGAGGGGCCGGTTAAGACTCCCGTTCTCGACAAGCTGGCCGCCGGGGGCGTGCGCTTCACCGATTTCCACTCCGGAGCGCCTTCTTGTTCCCCTTCGCGCGCCACTTTTCTCACGGGCCGCCATCACTATCGCGCCGGAGTTTATTCCGTCATCACCGAACGGCTTCACAAGATGCATCTGATGAAGAGCGAAACGACCATCGCCGAAGTGCTCAAGGAAAACGGCTACGCCACCGCCCACTTCGGCAAGTGGCACCTAGGCATGCCCGTCCACAATCGCAAGAATCCCACCCCCGGCGATCATGGCTTCGACTATTGGTTCGGCCTCGTCAACGGCCCGGGCCCCAGCCACAAGAACCCGACCATGTTTCTGCGCAATGGCAAACGCGTGGGACAGATAAAAGGCTACTCCTGCCAAATCGTCGTCGATGAAGCCCTCACTTGGCTCGATGAAAAGAGCGAAGCCGACGAGCCCTTCTTTCTCAATCTTTGGTTCAACGAACCCCACGCCCCGATCGCGGCGCCCGACGAGATCGTTTCCCAGTATGGCGCACTCGAGGATCAAGCCGCAATCTACAGCGGCACTATCGACAACACCGACCGGGCGATTGGACGACTCGTCGCCAGACTTGAAAAACTCGGCGAGCTAGACAACACCATCATCGTCTACTCTTCCGACAACGGCAGCTACCGACAGGAGCGTAGCGGAGAACTTCGCGGCCAGAAAGGATCTCAATTCGAAGGCGGGCACCGCGTCCCCGGCATCTTTTACTGGAAGGGCGGAATCCCTGGCGGACGTGTAGAGGACGAGCCCGCCGGTGTCGTCGACCTCCTTCCCACGCTCTGCGGATTGATCGGCATCAAGAAACCCGCGAAGGTCCATCTTGACGGCTCCGACCTCACGCCAATGCTCACTGGGTCCGGGAAGTTCAAGAGGCATCAGCCGCTCTTTTGGATGAATGGCGGGAACATGGTCCTTCGAATGGGTGACCACACTCTTTTTGCCTCCGGCACTGCGAAATCACCGATCGACTTCAAAGCCGCCAATCGACTCACCGAGCAAATCAAGCAAGTCCTCGGCGATGATCTCGAGAAAGTGCTGGACGGAAGGGATGTTAAGGATCTTCGCAACCGGCTGTTTAATATCGAGAGATTAGCCAATCCCGAGGCCGATCGCCTGAAGAGACAACTTCGGGACTTGTTCTACTTCAACGAAGCGTGGATCCCTGAACTCAAGAAGAGCGAGCTCGGCCGTGCCCAACAACTGTATGACCTATCGAAGGATCTCGGTCAGCAGAACAACATCGCAAAAAACCACCCCGAACTCGTTGCCCGAATGAAAAAGAAAGCGGAGGCCATCCACAGAAGTGTCATGGCCGATGCTCCGGAATGGCTCACCCCAGAAGAACAGGCCGCCGCGAAGAAGCCTCAAGAACATACGACTGATCGGCCCGCCACCGGAGCACCCGACATCGATACCGCGAAGCTCATCGCCCGCATCGACAAGAACCCCGTCCCCAAAGATTATCACGGAAGCCGCCACCAACCTTACGTCGACAAGGTCATGGCCGGACTCAAACCCGAGCAGCGTGCCCGGGTCGGCCAACTCTGGAAAACTAAGCGGCGCCTCGATTCTGACATGCCCAACCCGGGAGCCTCTTTTGTCAGGATTCTCACCCACGTCGCCGGTGACGCAGGAAAAAGTAAACAGCCAACTCATGGACAGGCTTTCAAGGATGCATTGGCGCCGCTGGTGGAGGCCTCGTGTATTGATTGCCATGATGCTGACACCAAGACACAACTCAATTTTGAAGAACTTGGGCATGACTTATCCGATGCCACCACTTTTCGGCAATGGGTAAAGATCTTTGACCGGGTGGAAAAGGGGGAGATGCCGCCGGCAAAAGAACCGCAGCCCGATGTCGTCCTCAAGGAGAAGGCACTAAAATCCCTTAGCAGTCACCTACGCACTGAAAACCTGAAGCAGCAACAGGCTCAGGGAAGGGTGCCTGTCCGTCGACTGACCCGACTGGAACTGGAATATACCCTGCAGGACATACTGGGTGTGCGTGGTAATCTCGCCCGCTTCCTGCCCCCGGAGAATGACTCGGCCACCTTTGCCACTGTTGCTGACAAGCAGGGAATTTCCCCGCTGCACATCCGTAGTTACCTGGACGCTGCTGACGCGGCACTGGATGAGGCTATTGAGCTTGGACCCAAGCCCCGGGCAGGCGCACAAACCATGGATTACCGCAATAATCGCTATTCCAGTATGTGGTTTGAAAGACCCCTTCGCAATGGCGGCATGACGGTGATGAAGACAGAGGACGCCTACGTAATGTTTGAGTTTAGGCCTCACGTCGCCCAGTCCAATTATATGGGGTATAAGCCTCGTTATCCGGGGCTCTACCGGATCACTGCCGAGGCCTACGGTTATCAGGCCAAAACGCCCATTACTTTTGGTCTCTACAAAGGAAGCGATAAGCAAGGGGCTGCCCAATTGATCGGCGCCTTTGAACTGTTCCCGGGCAAGACCCGCTCCATCGAACTGACCGAGTTTTTTACTCCTAACGATTTCTTTTATCCTGCTGCACTGGACATCAACTGGGCGCCCGACGGCAAAAGCATCTACCACATGCGAGTCAAGGGCGCGCATGGCTACAAGGGGGAGGGATTGGCAATCAAGTGGCTGAAGATTGAGGGTCCGCTGGAGGAAGAGTGGCCCCCAACGCGTACTCGCCAACTACTCACCGGCGTACCGGTCCCATGGCTGCCGCAACATCGCATTTACTGGACGGGCGCTACCAAGGAACCCAAAGCGCACCTGCGCGACATCGTCAGGAGGCTCGCGCCCAAGGCCTTCCGCCGGCCGGTAACGGACGCGGAAATCGAATCCTTTGTTTCCCTCGCCCAACCGCATCACCCTAAGGACCAACCGATGCATAAAATGGTTCGCGCCCCCCCTGCGAGCCATGTTCAGCTCGCCGCAGTTTTTATTTCACAGTGCAAATCTCGGGCCATTGAATGATTATGCACTGGCCACACGCCTTTCCTATTTCCTCTGGAAGAGTGCCCCGGACCAGCAACTTCACCGCCTGGCAGGAAAAGGAAGTCTCAAAGAACCCATTGTCCTGACCGGACAGGTTGAGCGAATGCTCAGTGACCCGCGCGCAGGGCGCTTCATTAATGACTTCCTCGACGGTTGGCTACAACTGCGTGAGATTGATGCGACCACGCCTGACGAGAAACTTTATCCGGAGTTTGATGACCAGTTACGCCAGGCGATGCTTGCCGAGACGCGCCTGTTTTTCCGGGAGTTGCTCGATAGGAACCTCGGTGTACGCCATTTCATCAAGTCCGACTTCACGTTCCTTAACCGCCGGTTGGCACGTCATTACGGCATTGACGGGGTAGCAGGTGAAAAAATGCGATTAGTGGATTTGCCTGAGGACAGTGTCAGGGGCGGCCTGATGACCCAGGCCAGTATCCTTAAAGTTACCGCCAACGGTACCCTCACTTCGCCCGTCAAGCGCGGCAATTTTGTCTTAACTTCCCTGCTTGGCACTCCCCCGAATCCTCCACCTCCAACGATTGAGGCCATTGAGCCGGATATCCGGGGTGCTGTCACCATCCGTGAGACGCTGGCAAAGCATCGCAATGTGCAATCCTGTGCCAGCTGCCATCAACACATTGACCCGCCGGGCTTTGCGCTGGAGAGCTTTAACCCGATCGGCGGCCATCGCAGCCGATACCGCACCACCGGCAAGGGAGACTGGACAACGGATCGTATTTATGGCCACCGCGTTAACCAATACCGCTGGGCCCGTCATGTTGATTCCGGGGGCATTACGGCCGACGGACAGAAGTTTTCCGGGATCCGCAAATTCAGGGACCTGCTCCTTGAGCAGGAGGAGCAGGTGGCCCGCAACTTCATCTCGCAGCTTGTTGTCTACTCCACGGGTGGTGAGATTGAGTTTGCTGACCGGGAAGAGATTGAGCGGATCCTTTCCAAGGCCAGGCCCGGGGGATTTGGTGTGCGTAAAATTATTCACGAGGTCATTAAGAGCCGGCTCTTCAGCCACCAGTAAAATGAAAACAATTAAGTAAAATGAAAACCACTATGAACCGCCGCACATTGCTCAAGGCCTCTGGAATTGGCATGGCATTACCGTTTCTGGAGTCGATGAGCCCGGTACAGGCAAAGAATGCGCAAGCTCCCAGGCGTGCGGTTTTCCTGTGTAACACCCTTGGTCTACATGCACCTGCCTTGTTTCCAAAAAAATCTGGCCGGGATTATGAAACGACGGATTATTTGGGGTTACTGAAGGAGCACCGCAGGGATTTAACACTTTTCTCCGGGCTCTCTCACCCGGGTCAAGGTGGAGAGCACCAGTGCGAGATGACCTGGCTCAGTGCTGCATTCAATCCCGGGATGGACGGATTTCGCAATTCTATTTCTGTTGACCAGTACATGGCATCCAAGTTGGGCTATGTGACCAGGTTCCCCTCGGTGTCGCTCAGCAGTGACGGTCCAAAGAGTCAGTCCTATACAGGTAGCGGAGTAATGATCCCTGCAGAGTTTCGGCCATCACACCTGTTTGCTAAGATGTTCCTGAGGGGTAAGCCGTCTGAGCTTGCAAGGCAGAAACAGAAGCTTGGCGACGGTCGAAGTATCCTTGATGAACTCATGGACCAGACCAAGGCATTACTCAAGACAGCAACGGCAGCTGACCGTGCAAGCCTTGAGGAATACTTTGAATCGGTGCGTGATGCCGAGAAGCAAATGGCCGAGGCTCAGTCCTGGATTGATAAGCCTAAGCCGGAAGTTGACCAGCCGCGGCCCAGTGATATTGATGACAAGGGTGACATTATTGGCCGAATGCGTCTTTTGCTGAACCTGGTGCCGTTGATCATCCAGACAGATTCCTCGCGCGTGATCAGTATCGTCATTCAGCACAATCATGGCATACCGAAGGTCGACGGCGTGGACAGTGAGCACCATAACCTATCCCATCACGGGCGTGACCCGAAGCGCATTGACCAGCTGAAGAAAATTGAGCGTGGCATTGTGGGTTGCTTTGGGGATTTTCTTGCCCAGATGAAGACTAAGCAGGAAGAGAGTGGGTCCCTGCTTGAGAGCACAACAACGCTCTTCGGCAGTAACCTGGGCAATGCCAGTGCGCATGACCCTCGCAACAACCCGATCCTGATTGCCGGGGGCGGGTTCGACCACGGGCAATACATTGCCCATGATGCCAAGAAAAATACCCCACTGTGTAACCTCTTTTTAAGTATGCTCGGAGAAATGAATATTGAGGCGGAGTCTTTTGCCTCAAGTACGGGGAAATTGGAATGGTGAGGTCAATGACCGTCCGGGTCTTATAGACTTTTTTCTCGTAAATTTTTTTACGGGGCCACGAGTCCCTTTTTGACCATTTCAGCCTTGGAGAGTCGTGGACGGACTCGTGCAGGTGTAGGGAGTCCAGTGACGCGATCGAATTCATCGGCTGTACGAAGTTCAGGAACATTGTCTCCGGTTCGCTTCTCCCAGGCCTCGAGGGCCGTTCTCATTTTTCGAAGGAGAGTAGTATAGCGTTTATCTTCGGCCAAGTTGTTAAGTTCATAGGGATCGATCTTGATATCGTATAGTTCTTCCTTGGGCCGGGGCGCGGTGAAGCATCCATGCTGATTACTATTGAGTTTTCCTTTGTCCCGGATCCGGAGCAACTCGACGTAGGTTGGGCTGCGGAGGCCATCAGCGGATGGGGTTTGCGGAAGATCGTTGTAGTAGTTGCGGATGTACTTGTATTGTTCATTGCGGACGGCCCTGACATGATCCTCAAAGTCGTGCCAGTTCTTTTCCGCGAACGCATAGTCGCGTATTGGTTTCTTGGGGTTTATGAGAAGAGTGGAGAAATCGACTCCTTCAAAGGAAGGGCCCGGATCCTTGATCCCACCGAGGCTCATGAAGGTTTTTGCGATGTCGACCGAACTGACGAGACGTTGGCAAGTTGAGCCTGCCTTGACAGTCTTCGGCCAGCGAACGATCCAAGGAGTCTTGATTCCGCTATCGTATAGAGTTGTCTTGTCGCGGGGAAACGGCCTTCCGTTGTCGCTGATGAAGAGGACTAGTGTATTCTCAGTGACACCTTGGGCTTCCAGTTCATCGAGAACCAAACCTACGTATTTATCGAGGCGGGTAATCTCGTCGTAATAGAGCTGATAATCAGCACGTACTGCAGGAGTGTCAGGGTGATAAGGGGCCACTTTAATTTCATCGGATCGAGAAGGCTCATCAATGATGCCTGGATGATAGGGGCGGTGAGGATCTAATGCTGCGAGCCAGAGAAAGAATGGTTTGCCTTTTGGGCGATCTTTCATCAGTGGAATCCAGTCGGCGCATCCGCTCTGAGCCTCACCTTCGAGGGTTTCGACAAACTTTCCGGCCTTAGCCGCTTCGCCGCTTGGGAGTTGAAATCCGGAAGTATCAACTTCGCGAATTTCATCGAATCTATCACGGATAGCTTCACCAAGGTGCCATTTTCCAGCAGCAGCGGTCCAGTAGCCTTTTTCTTTAAGTTTCTCAACGAAGGTGATCTGATCGGCTGGGACGGGCCAGTGCAGTTCTTCTGAATCGGTTTGATGAGGATAGCGGCCCGTCACGATACTGGAGCGGCTAGGGCTGCAGGAACTGATCGTCAGGATTGCATTATCAAAACGCATGCCTTCGTTGGCAAGACGTGTCAGGTTCGGTGTCTTGATGGATTTATTTCCGTAAGGAGCTGAATCGTCCCAGGCCATATCATCAGCAATGATGAGAACCAGATTGGGGTGGGCGACGGTGCTGCTGTTCGATGATTCCTGAGCTTGAATAACGGGAATGGACAAGAAGAGAGAGGCAAGAGCTCGAACCAATATGCGCATGATGAGAATTAAGCAGAATCTACGATTACTGCCAAGCCAGTTGGCCAAATTAATTCTGGATTTAATATAAGTGATGGCTCAGGATAAGCTGAAATTAAACTAGGCTAAGAATTATTTTGAGATTCGAAATCCGGGACCCGATTCTAAGAGAAAAATTTTCCAGCCATTAACCTGAAAGAATTACTGATGAATACTAACTCATTGAAGAAAATTGTTATTTTGGCTCTGGCTATTTTGATCCCTTCGATCATTGCTCCAGTCATTGCCAAAGAGAAATTGAAAATATTCATTCTGGCGGGGCAGTCCAATATGGTCGGACATGCGAATCCTCATACCATTGTCACCTTGTACAATTCAGATAATGCCAGAGACAAGAAGCTCACCCAACTGGTATTTAAGAAAGGCAGCGGCCTTTCTAAAAAAGCACTGGAAGGACAGCTCAATCAGGCAAGAAAGATCGATGAGCTGACTGGCGGAATTTCCAACGACAAGATCAAAGCGATGGCTGAAGGGGCCGAAAAGACGGCGCTCGAAGCACAGGTGAAAAAATTTAAAGATGTGCATGAGGCATTTAAGGAGAAGGTTAACTCGTCATGTGTCGTCTCTGACCGGGTCTATATCAATTCGATTGCGGATGGCAGCAAGAAAGCTGGTAAGCTTGGCGTTGGTTATGGTGGTGGAGGTAAGAAGTTAGGCCCCGAGTTCGGCTTTGGTCTCTCGATCGCTGAGAAAATTGATGGTCCGATTCTTTTAATTAAAACTTCATGGGGCGGTAAGTCTATAAACTACGATTTCCGGCCACCGTCAGTCGGTGAATACCAACTCGATGAAAAGCAGAAGTCCGGCGGAAAGGCAGAGCAGATCAAAAAAAATGCCAGCCTCAATTACCGTTTAATGAACGAATCGATCCGCAAAGTACTAGGAAATCTAAAGGAAAATCATCCTGACTATGACCCGGAAGCAGGTCACGAGATTGCCGGATTCGTTTGGTTTCAGGGTTTCAATGATCAGTTCTCACCTGACTTTAGAAATAACTATAAAAACAATATGATCGCTTTCATTAAAGACATACGGAAAGAATACAAAGTTCCAAAAATGCCATTTGTTATTGGAGTTTTGGGGACCGGAGTCACTGCCGAGAAGGTAGGAGAGAATCAGGTTTCACTTGGTCAGAGGGAAGCTGCCAAGGCGCCAGAATTTAAAGGTAATGTTATGTCAGTCGAGAGTTACAAGGACTATTCGCTGTTCTCTAATGAGGTCTATCAGAAAGGATGGGCCAAGCACTACCATGAGTGGGACACGGTCGGTAGTGATCGCCCTTATCACTACCTTGGAAGTGGCGGTTTCTTTGTCAGGCTCGGAGACTCATTCGCAAGCGCGATGGGTGAATTGATTGCAAAGCAAAACAAGTAAATTAGGGAACTCCTAGATTTATCACCTTTAATTATTTGGTAGAAACTTCTAACAAATAAAACGTTTGGCGTTCCTTTTGATTTCTTTTGTCAATGAACGTTAAGGGATCACCGGTCCCATCGACGGTTCCTATTTCAGTGTAACTGTCTGATTTGAGGGTAGGGGATGAGAGGATCCTGTAAGTTCTATTTTGAACGGAGTCCCAATGTATAGCTGGTCGACCCATTTGGTTCATAGATAGTCTGGTTATTTTAAATCTTGATTCTGGGTCATGAGGATCCGTTCCTGCCTGATATTCCTGCAATGAATTCATTCCGTCATGGTCCGGGTCCATGGCCGCGTCTGCATGTTGGTTCGGATCGAGTCCGTGCCTGCGCTCCCACGCGTCGTTCATGCCATCATTATCTGCATCGAAATTGACCGGGAAACTGATGGGTGATTTTGAAAGGACAACGATTCCCATCCTAGGTAATTTAATACAAGCTGAGGAGGGGAGCCTGTCCTGCGAATTTTCATTAGCGGTGACGGTCCCCTCATTGCCGAAATTATTACCGCCATAAATAGAACTGTCGGAATTAAATGTCTCGATCCATTTCCCATCACGGGGCATGCCGATGCAGTAGTTATCAAAATGATTATTATTAAAGTTGGCAATGATAACAACATCATCACCGTTCCCTGTCCAACGGTGCCAGGCAATCACATTGTCACTTTCATTGACATGAAAAATGTTCTGATTGGCATTGGATTGGAGTGCCGGAGCAGTGCGCCGGATCCAGGTCATGTCGCGGCAGGCAAGGAAGTAATCCTCATACTTTGTTTTGTATTGCCACTGAATTTTCTTGTCCTTCGAATCCCCGAAATTTCTGTCCTCCATGATTTCCTGTCCCTGCAAAATCATGGGAATGCCTAAAGTGAACATGACGAGCCCATAGCAGAGCTTGCCGCGTCCATAAGCATACTCACTGTGAGGATTGGAGTTATCCGCTACTTTGACTGCTCGCCCATGATTGGCCGCCTCGTCATGGCTTTCGATGTAGTTAATGGCCAGAGTCCCTCCAAAATCGAAGTGGTTCATGCCTTGCACGAGCTTCCCCATGTTAGGGTCTCCAAATGATGCGGCATTCAGAGCTTCCCGGAGGTGATCATGGAACAGATCATTCCATTGTGAATCGAGCCCGGCACCTCCGACCTCAGTGGGTACTGTGATGGCCGGGTCGTTAGGTAATTGCTCGGCACTCACAAATGCTTTGAGTGAAATCGTATCCGTCACGTTTTTGATATCCTTTAATAGCTGCCAACCGTCCCTGTTCACTTTAATGTAGCTGGTCGCATCGATCCGGAACCCGTCCATGTGGTATTCATTGATCCAGTACCGGACCGTATCCAGAAGGTACTCCCTCACTTCAGTGATTCCGTAATTTGGTCTTGGCCCCCAGGGAGTTTTCCGGAACCCATTCCCTTCCGGATAAAAGTAGATTTCGGAGCCATCATAGTTGAGGAGATTGTCCGCCAAATCATTACCACCCATATGATTGTAAACAGTATCAACGATCACTGCGATTCCAGCATTGTGGCAGCGGTTAACAAAATACTTCAGTTCGTCCGGGTCTCCGTAGCTGGATTCGATAGCGAACTGTGACATTGGATTGTATCCCCAAGAAAGATCACCGGAAAATTCGGTCACCGGCATCAGTTCCACAGCGTTAATCCCGAGCTCAACTAAATGGTCTAGGTGCTGGTCAACGGCGTCTTTGAAAGTGGCCGGATGATTGGTCGTCCCGTCCCCTTCACCGGAGAATGTTCCAATATGTAGCTCATAGAGTATCATGTCTTCAAAGTAAGGAGTGACCCATTCCTGGTCAGTCCATTCGAAAGTTCCCAGATCCCAGACGATGGAGTTACCGACCGAGTTCGTCATCTTTCGTGCGTAGGGATCGGTCCTCCAGTGAGTACCTTCGTTCGTAATTACATAACGATACTCGTCACCATGCTTGGCCTTAGGGACGCGGCCCTGCCAAATGCCTTCGTTAACTTTTAATGAATCGCTGTTGGGGTTCCATTGATTAAAGTCTCCCGCGACGCTGACCTTTTCCGCGTTAGGTGCCCATACTCTGAATACAGTTCCACCCTTTTCAGGTGTCGGACCGAGCCGATAGGTTCCGAACTCAGTAAGATCTATCAGAAAGTCTCCGCGGGCAGGCACACCATCACTCATTCCGAGCCGGTTATAATGGTCCGTATCATTACCATCAGTAATTTCAAACCGGTAGTACAAATAATCATTCCTTGGTGCTCTTATTGTGGCCTGCCAGATGTCGTATATGGATCTCTCATTACGGACCCAGCTCATGGAGTAATGTTTCTCAGAACCGTCCCAGGTCCTGACCCTCGCGCTGGTGATGTCACCGCGCAAAACACGCAATTCAACTTTGAATGGTTGTCCCTTTGCCGGGGTCTGTGGGAGTCGCATGTTCTGATCGGAAAAAACGCCGTTCCATTCAACGTTATTGTCGTTATTGGCGGCATCACTCTTATTAATAAAGGTAAGGATGCCTAGGAGTAGACTAGGGATCAAGTGACTGGAAGCTCTGGCCATTTTAATTTGATGGAACTGAAGTAAATACTAGTGCCTAGATCATCTTAAATTCAGGCCAAACTTAATCCTATTTTAAGAGGGGTCAAAATGTGTATGACCTATCACAAAAAACAGAAATCTAATTTGTGATATCTTCGACCCTATAGAATCGGGACTTTTCTTCAGACGGAATAGCCTCTTCAGTGAAAGAGGTTTCATCTCCCTGGCTCTGCACATTATCGTCCAGTTCGACCCATTCTTCCAAATCACTAGAGACGAAAACCGCATAGTTGCGGCGGGAAAGCGAATTCCAGGTCAGTGTGACGGATTTGGACTCATTTTCCTCATCGACATCGATCGTGGTGATGGCGAGTGGCTCGAGTGCGATACTCTCACCGAATTGAATGTTGTCGATTCTTAACCGAGTCGCTGCGGTGTATTCAATTTGGATCTCATCGAATATGATGTCAGTGAAGCCGAAGTATTGGTTGGGGTTGTCAATACTGATTGTTGTATTGAAAGATTCCACTTCCGTGCCATTTAGTTTGGCGGTGATTGTGGCTGGAGTTGGAGGTTGAGCAATGGCGACGAAGGCTGCTGAGGTGAGGGGATTGTTAAATACAATAGAGAAGGGGTTCACTTCGGGTTCACCTGTTCGAAGGTTGGGTCCACTGACGCTGGCCCAGTCCGGATGATCACCGGTCCGGTAATAAAGGTTAGGCAGGAAAGTGACTCCGAAATCCGAAAATTCAGCGGACACGCGGGACGTGTCGGGTAAGGTAAGTTCTGAGAAGTCCACAATGCTTTCTGGGTCAGTGAGTCCTGCCGTGCTTAAATTAATAATTTCTGATGAAGCGATTGAGATTTGCCCAGCAAGTAGTAGGCAGATGAGTTGTGTTTTATTTGTGAGGGCGTGAAAAAATTTTCTTTTTGTGACTTTCATTCTTATAATGTTTTTGAATCATAGGATTTTGACAATAAATGCCTAAAAAGAAAGCCATAATCGTTTCAGGGTACTTTAACCCTATTCATAAAGGACATCTTGAGTACATCAACAGTGCTAAGGCCCTTGCAGATAGGCTTTTTGTTATTGTTAATAATGATTACCAGCGGACATTGAAGGGAAGTAAGGAGTTTCAGGACGAAGAGGAACGCATGCTCATCGTGGGTAATATTAAAGCGGTGGACCGAGCGATTCTATCGATTGATCAAGATCGTACAGTGTGTGAAACTCTAAGAAAAATAGCTGAAGAATTTGGAGAAGAATACGATTTGGCTTTTGCTAATGGAGGGGATCAGGACAATGAGAGTATACCTGAGGGGCCGGTTTGCGAAGAGGTAGGGATTATTTTAATCGATGGGTTAGGAGATAAGATTCAGTCCAGTCGCTGGTTGCTAAAGGATTAGAATGCAAGCTTATGATTTTTAATTAATAATCCTTGGATCAATAAATCGATTTGTGTTTCATAGATATATAAAGAGCATTAATTCTCTTTAATCCGTTATTTAGTCATAAATATAATGCAAGATTACCTGAATATTAATTTATTCTACGCATTATTATGTCTTTCGGCCCTTATTATTTCTCTTGGATTAAATGCTGTAGGTGCTCCTGGAAACTGGGTGATGCTTATAATCGCTTGGATTTATTCCTGGGTAATGCCCTCAGATTCTCCATATGCGTTTGGTTTGTTTGTCGTGATATGCGTTTGTTTTTTAGCTGCTGTTGGTGAGATTCTTGAATTTTTTACAGGTGTCTTGGGCGCTAAAAAAGCTGGAGGAAGTAAGAAGGGAATGTGGTGCTCAGTGATTGGTTCTATTGTTGGTAGTTTTGGTGGTGTTATGGTTGGAATTCCAGTCCCCATCATTGGATCACTCGTTGCAGCTCTACTGTTATCAGGTGTCGGAGCTATGGTTGGAGCTTACCTTGGTGAGCGGTGGGATGGTAAGATTTCAGAGGAAGCATGGAGAGTAGGCGTGGCTAGTTTTGTTGGTCGAATATTAGGGTCTGGTTTTAAACTTTTGTGTGGTTTTCTGGCCTTGGTTTTAATCACGGTGGCGATGGCTATATAAGGGAAAAAAGAGTTTTTTTCTTATATAAAGTATCTACTGAAAGTGGAATTTTCTAAAATTACTATTATTATAGTAATTAGATGAAGCCGATTTCCTCCTTTTTGCTAATCATATCCCTGACTTTGCCAGTTATTTTCAGCAGTTGCACATCATCACTGTTCAATGCGAGAGCCAAAGAACCGTATAGGTATAAATTAAATTATGGGCAATCTGTCATCATAAGAAATGGTTATGCTATTGCTCCTAGGCATGCGCCTCCAGAAGTGCACCGAATTGTAGCAGCTGGTAACCGGATAAAGGGACTGCCGTACAAGTTAGGGGGTGGACATAGGCGGATCGATGATAATGGATATGACTGCTCAGGGGCAGTTTCTTATGTGCTTATCAAGGCAGGACTTCTTAATTCTCCTATGACTTCAAAAGGACTAAGAGCTTATGGGAGTCGAGGCAAAGGCGACTGGGTGACTCTTTATGCGCGGAACGGGCATACTTTTTTGACTGTCGGTGGGTTGAGATTTGATACCGGTTATAATGGTGAAGGTAGGGGGCCGACATGGACCACGAATGACAGACCAACTAAGGGGCATGTCATGAGGCATCCGGTAGCTCTATAAAAAGTGATAAGAATTTATCGCTTTCCTCCGGCTTTACGGATTCTTTTTTTCTCCTGTTTATGGAAAAGTGGGACCAGTTCTCTTTCAATATATAAAAAAGCTTTTTGGAGCCCTTTTTTCTCATAGATTCTTCCTATTTTTGCTTCGACTTGAGTAGGGTTTCCTAAAGAGTTTAAAAAATGGTTAGAGGTCATTCTTGCAAACATTTCAGCGTCCATTTTTCTTTCTTCTCTCAAGATCCATTCCCTAGCAAAAAGGCCCAGCACAGCATCGCCGGTCCATGCCTGCTCCTGCACGATTTTCTTTTCGTTTTTCATTCTATGACTAATTCAAGGAAATGATCATCCTTGCCTATCGCAGATGCAACGTTTAAAAGGACAATATGTTTTCTCGTTTAATTCTTAAGTTTTTAATTGCTAATACTATAGCGATCATCCCTCTTGGGATCACAAGAGCGGCTGAGGAGAGAAAAAATATCCTTTGGGTCTATCTTGAGGATGTGAGTGGCTGGTTTAGCTGTTACGGAGAATCATTAATAAAGACTCCAAATATCGATTTATTAGCCTCTGAGGGCATTCGGTTTGATCGGTTTTACACCCCGGCTGGTGTCTGTTCCGCAACTAGGTCAGCAATTGTTACAGGGATGATGCAAACGACCATAGGGGCTCACCATCATAGAAGTTGTCGAGCGACTTTCAGAGGCAAAGAAATGGGAGAATATGATAGGAATGTTCTACCAAAGGAAGTGGTGCCCTTGCCTATTCTTTTTAAGAGAAATGGGTACTACACCTTCAATGAAGGAACAGGCAAGGATGATTTTAATTTTGAGTGGGACCCGAACCAATTTTATGACCATCGTGGAAAGAAGTGGAATTTTAAAGGGGCCACCAATGGTTCAGAGTGGACAGGAAGAAAAAAGGATCAGCCATTCTTTGGCCAGATTCAAATTTCAGGAGGTAAGTCAGGAAAAAGGGTAAAGCAAGTGATCAGTCCCTCGGAGGTTCCGGTTCCTCCTTATTATCCAGACATTGAGTTGGTCAGGAATGAAATAGCCCATCATTATAATTGCTTACTAGAAACTGACCGTGAAGTGGGAAGAATTATCGCTGCTTTGAAGCGAGATAAACTCTATGAAAATACCTTGATATTTTTATTCTCTGACCATGGCTACAAATTGCATCGGCATAAGCAGTACCTTTACGAGGGAGGAATTAGAATGCCTCTCATTGTTTCAGGTCCTGGCGTTCAAAAAGGGAACAGAAAAGATCTTGTTAGCGGGATTGATATTTCGGCAGCATCACTAGTAGCGGCTGGAATAACAATCCCAACAAAAATGGAAGGCCAGGATTTTCTGTCGAAAAATTATAAGCCAAGAGAATATGTAATCGCAGCTCGCGACAGATGTGACTATACGTATGAGAGAATCAGGGCAGTGGTCACCGGTCGTTACAAATATCTTAGGAACTATCTTACGGATAGGCCCTATATGAACCCGAGTTATAAGGATCCCTGGCCCGTTTCCAAAGCTTTTCGAAAGATGATGAAAGAGGGGAAGATGAATCAAAACCAATTAGTATTCTTTGGTGATAAGAAACAGCCTGAGGAACTCTATGATCTGGAAAATGATCCTCATGAATTGGTTAATTTGGCAAATGATCCTAAACATAAGATAGCACTTTCCCGTCACCGGGAAATTTTATCTGACTGGATCAAATTGACTGGCGATAAGGGTCAGGTTTTGGAATCCGACATTGGATTACTTGCAACGATGAAGCGTTGGGGAAATCTATGTGTTAATCCGGAATATGATCGGGTAAGGGACAGGTACAAAGAATGGAAAGCTTCTCAGCAAAGTCCATCGAAGGCCAAGAAGAAAGTATCTTTCAAATAAGTTAAGATAAAATGCCGGAACTTCCTGAGGTTGAGACGACCCTCCGCGGGATCAAACCGCACATCATTGGATATAAAATAACCCAAGTCCTTGTAAGAAATAAAAATTTAAGATGGCCGGTTCCTGGGAAAGTCTCTTCATTGGGAGGATCAAAATTTGATGACATAAGGAGAAGAGGTAAATACCTTATCGTTGATCTTGATTGTGGATCTTTGATAATTCATCTCGGGATGTCTGGAAGTCTTCGAATCGTTGATCGGGGGGCTAATTATAAGAAACATGATCATGTGGATTTCTCTCTGGATTCAGGGAAGGCTCTCCGTTTTCATGATCCGAGAAGATTTGGCTGTGTTTTATTTTGTGGTGGTGATCCGCTTGGTCATAAGCTCCTACGGCATCTTGGACCTGAACCTTTGTCTGAAAACTTTTCCGGTCAGTACCTGTATGATAAGTCCAGGGGGAGAAAAGTTTCCGTTAAACAGTTCGTGATGAATTCCAAATTGGTCGTTGGTGTTGGCAATATTTATGCCTGTGAGGCGTTATTTTTTGCTGGAATAAATCCTAGAAAATCAGCGAGTCGAATTTCTCTAGCAAGATATGAAAAATTAGTGGAATCGATACGGGGGGTCTTGAATGAATCAATCCAATTGGGGGGAACTACTTTGCGAGATTTCGTTAATCAGGACGGTGAGCCTGGGTACTTTCAGCAGATTCTGATGGTGTATGGGAGAGAAGGAGATCCCTGCAAAGGTTGTGGTAATCAAATTCGTCGTGTTGATCAGTCCGGCAGATCGACTTTTTACTGTACGAAATGCCAGAAATAAAAATCATTTTCCTTTCAGTGCCCGTCTCGTAAGAAAAACAAACGCAGTGATAAAGATTCCCAGACAAAGAATTAATGTTAAATTTTTGCTTAACCAATTCAAATTCGGAATCTGAAAATAATCATGACGTTTTTGAAGGCGTTTGCTTTTGGAGCTGAAGAGCTTTGGCCTGGCAGATTCTCTGTCAGAATTAAAGAGCAGATGAAACCCGGCCATTCGAAGGGCAGGATCTGTCTCATTAAATTCACTGTTTATTTCTGGGCCGACATTTTCCGGTTCCATGGGTGTTAGACGAGAACGGTATATGTCAGCTCCCCCTAACCCCTCTGACCGGTCTGAGGAGAAATAGATAAAGTCTCCATGATTAGTGATGGCTGGGCCAGTATCGTTTCCAGGAGAATTTACTTCTTTAAGATTCTTTGCATGCCTGAATAGTGGAGTGTCTGGCAGCTGCGTGTTTGGAACCGCATTTAAGTTTGGGTTGGTTTCCGGTTCGAATCCTAGCCCATAGAGTGGCGTGTATCGGTAATGGGCTTCTAGGCATAAGGTCACGAGTGCGGTGGCTATGACTTTGCCCATCTGGTTCCCATGCCCTCCTCCCGTGGGCCATGAGCCATCTGGTCGTTGCAATTTAATGAATTCACTTTGCATTTTCTTAAGCCATTTTTTCCAGACTTCTCCCTGATGCTGGTAAGCTGCGAGTGTTCCATAATAGGTGTAGTAAATGTCATTGGCCTGGAACCCTGCCTTATCGATGATTGAGGCAGATTCGAATGCAGTTAAAGTGTTAGGTGAGGTTCCTCTTATTTGAGAGCAAAAGAAACCGACCGCGTTCATTGCATTTTTTCCTGAATTTCTCTTGCCCGGAGAATCTGTGTATCCGTAAGAACCACCGTCCTTGCCTCCGCTCACTTGTAGGAGGAATTTTTCCGAAAGTTCAATTGTCTCCTTCTTGACCCTGAGCCCGGACATCTCAGCGCTTGTCAATGCCATGATGAACCAACCAGTCACAGAAAGGTCTCCTCTTTCATTGGGTCTGTAACGCCAACCTCCTTCGGTGTGCTGAGAGTCTGCAATGAAGTCAATGACGGCCTGGGCATTGGACCTTATTTCATTGTCCTTGGTCACTCCATAAGCCTCGACCAGGGCCAGTGCGGCGATGCCATGGGAATACATTCCATTGTTTGTATTACTGCCTCGAAGATCACCACTGACAGGATTTTGTTGGTTAATTAACCAATCGAGTCCACGCTTAACAGTGCTTTGATATTGGCATTCCTTATCGTGTCTTTCACCTCGTCCATAAAAGGCCAGAAGACTAAAAGCAGTTGCGGCAACATCGTGACCGGCCTGTCCTCCGGTCTTTCGTATATTCCAGCGGCCGTCCTCTTCTTGTTGGGTCGCAAGATATTCAAGGGCCCTGTCAACGGCGCGCTCGCTGGCTTTGGACCCGCCGAGTTTTTTCATTACTTCAAGATCTGCTAAGGCTCCTTCTCGCAGTGAATAGAGCATACTTAATTGGCGTTCGGTTATTATTTCAAAAGACGTTTCACCGGCGATCTCAGCCGAATAAATATCGGAATCTACTTTCCTATCACTCACATCTGCGAGTTGTTCAACGGCAGCGGCCTTGGCGGCCTCTTTCTCGCTGATCCCTATCGATTGGTGGGGGCGGTTCGATGCAAAATACAAAGTCATATTTTTTGGATTGAGTGCCGGATCAAATTCATCAAAAGGAGTGTTGATCCTACCTGTGAGGGGTAGGGGCCATGCATATTCTGCGCCATCCCATTTCGAAACCCAAATATCATATCCTCCCTGTCCTCCTGGTCGATCAGAGGAAAAGAAAAGGAACTTTCCGTCTTTCGTCTGAAAAAGAGAAGGGGAAGTTTCATTGAACCGGCTATTAAGAGCTCTTAAGGGTTTTGGGTTTCCCCATTTTTCCCCGTCCCATATTCTAATAAAAAGGTCTGAATTCTTTTCTCCGCCCAGGTATACCATATGGGCTCCATCAGAAGATATCGAGGGTTGTATGATTGCATCTCTTCCAATGAAATTATTATCTTCAAGTTTTGATTTCTCCCATGTGACGTATCCAAGATCAACGTCGGTTGCGGATTTTTGGATAATCGTTTTGTCCGTGTATGTGTACCATCTGTCAGGCCTGAGATAGAGCCAACTCAAGAAAAGGGCGCCAATTATAAGAGCAATGGCTCCCCAGAAATAAATTTTTATTCTTTGTTTTCTAGTGAGTCCAAGTATTTGGCTTGGGTCTGTATTGGTTCTAATTTCTGTTTTCTCAGGCAAGTCCATTTTCTATCAATTAACGTCGGGCCTTTGGTTCCGGGTACTTGGCAAGTATGGCTTGAAGTTTCTTCAATTCTGTTGGTTTTTCCGCGGCAATGTTCTTGGTTTCATAGGGGGCATCACTGTAATCATAAAGTTCATATTCGGTCGGTTTCCCCTTTTTCTTCCATTCGACCATTCTGAACTTTTCAGTTCGAATTGCGCGTCCCATTTTCGCTCTTGGGTAGGCATGAAAAGCATGATTTCGTATCCGCGTTGAGGGCATCTTGATCACTTCTGCCATACTTAGGCCATCGATCGGCTGAGGGCCTTTGATCGGTGGAATCCCAGCCAATTCATTGAGGGTAGGGAATATATCAACGCTTTCCATTAATTGTTTGGTCGATGATCCTGGCCGAGAGATTCCCGGAGCAGAAATAATGATAGGAATTCTGTTCGCCTGTTCATAGTTGGTGTGTTTGGTCCAAATGCCTAAATCACCAAGATGAAATCCATGATCACCCCAGAGTACGATTATTGTTTTTGAAGTCAGTTCGAGCTGGTCCAAAGCATCCAGTACTTTGCCTATTTGAGCGTCGACATAACTTACACTGGCGTAATATCCATGAATTAAGTCTCTTTTGAGAGTTTCAGGAAAAATGGCATTACGGTCAATCGGAACTGGTTTGTAATTTGAGATCTCACCTCCACGCTTTCCTGCCACTTTCGGTGATTCTGTTGGCAAATTTTCATGCGTTGGTAAGGGTAATTTTTTAGGGTCGTGGAGGTTCCAATATTTTTTGGGTGCTGAGAAGGGGAGGTGAGGTCTTGCGAATCCTGTAGCAATGAAGAAGGGTGTTTTTGAATTTTTCTTGGCATTTTTAAGCCGTTTGACCGTTTCTGCGGCTACTCTGCCATCAGCATATTCTTGATCTTCTACTTCTGGAAATTCGAAGGCGGCGCCTCTGGGAAGTGATCGGATCTGACCGAGCTTCTGATTGGTAAAATATGCCTCTTCTCTTGTTAATTTGCCTCCATCGGTACTTTTGAGGTCGAGGTACTCAATGACTTTATCATGATAGTGAGGGACGCTGAAGGATTCAGGGTCTCCTAGATTTCCATGGCCGATATGGAATATTTTTCCTAAGGACTGGGTCTTGTAACCATGCTTAGCAAAATGTTGTGGTATTGTAACCGCGTTCGGTATTGATTTGCGTAAATGATTGCCGAGTCCGTAAAGACCCGTCGATGTTGAATGGGACCCAAGCATCAGAGTGAACCTTGAAGGGGCGCAAACGGATTGGTTGCAATAGGCCAGATCGAATCTAATCCCTCTAGATGCGAGTTTGTCGATGTTTGGAGTTTTTGCATGAGGATCCCCATAACAGCCAAGGGCAGGTTTTAAATCATCGACTAGAATTAATAGTACGTTGGGTCTTTCTTCAGCTCCTGATTTTGATGCGGATAATAAAAGTACTACCAGAAATATATATATGAATGACTTCATTTATTGCCTAATGAGTAACTTTTAAAATATTCAGCAAGTGAGGTCACGATTATTTTGTTTTAATTGTTATAACCTTCCGGATTATTTTTTTGCCATCGCCACGAATCTTCCATCATTTGATCGAGGTTGTGTTTTGCTACCCAATCCAATTCCTTTTTGGCTTTGGATGGATCTGCCCAATAAGCAGCGATGTCGCCATCTCTCCTTGAAGTGATTTGATAGGGAATTGACTTTCCTGCGGCTTTTTCAAAGACACTTAATACTTCCATGACGCTATGTCCCTGTCCTGTTCCCAAATTCCAGACATTAGCACCATTATTATTTTTCAGAACATTCAATGCTTTTAAATGTCCCTTAGCTAAGTCAACGACGTGGAGATAATCACGAATTCCTGTTCCATCCGATGTGGGATAATCGTCCCCAAATATATTTAACTTTTCAAGTTTTCCGATGGCAACTTGACTCATATAAGGAACTAGATTGTTAGGAATATCATTTGGATCCTCTCCTATCAATCCGCTCGGATGTGCTCCTACTGGATTAAAATATCTAAGCAAAGCGATGCGCCAGCGTTTGTCCGAAAGGGCAAGGTCCTGGAGAATCCTTTCTACCATTATTTTTGTTCTGCTGTACGGATTCGTGGGTTCCTTGATCGGACTTTGTTCATTTAGTGGTAGCGCATCAGGTTTCCCATACACTGTTGCTGTTGAACTAAAAACCAACTCATAGACTTCTGAGTGTTGCATTGCCTCAAATAGATTAATGGAACCCCTGACATTATTTTCATAATAGTCGAGTGGCTTTTCTACGCTTTCTCCGATCGCTTTAAGGCCAGCAAAATGAATGACGCTGTCGATTTTATTATTTGAAAAGATGGCTCTGAGCTTTTCTTTATCACGAACATCACCCTCTTCGAGAGTGATCGGAACTTCAGAAATGCCATTCGCATTACAGATCTGGGCAATGCGATCAACGACTCCTGGGGAGCTGTTGCTAAGATTATCTAGAATAATTACCTCATGGCCCGCAATGAGTAATTCAAGGGAAGTGTGGGATCCAATGTAACCTGTGCCGCCGGTGACTAATACATTCACAATTACATTAAGGGTTTGATTTCTCTTCTAATCAATATGCGATCAATACGATATTCAAATTATCAGATAATATTCGTTCCGTGGTCTATAGCCAAATTACTTTCTTTTTTTGTGATGGGGGGAATCTTTGGGAATCCTGCTGATTTTAGCAGCATCTTTAGGAATTGATTTTAATAAACGCTCCTTTATTTGTGAATGCTTTGTGAGTTTTGCAAGATTCTTGAACTCGTGAGGATCTTCTTTGAGATCGTAAAGTTCTTCAAAACCGTTCCCATAAGAGATGAACCTGTAACGATCGTCACTCACTGCGTGTGAGGGTGTTTTTTCTCCCCAAAACTGGAAGGAGGTCAGTGATGTTTTTTTAGTCATCAGTGACGGATTTTTTAGGTGCTTTATGAGTGATGATCCATCGCACTGTTTGGGCGTAGGGATCTTTGCCAATTCGCATAGGGTCGGATAAATGTCCGTTAACGTGACGGCTTGCCTGCACTCTTTTCCATTAGCTGAGATTCCTGGGGCATGGATAAAAAATGGGACCCTTGTCGTTTGATCCCACAGTGCGAATTTTTCCCAATTCTCTTTTTCTCCTATATGGAAACCATGATCGCTCCATAGGACGATGATAGTATTTTTGCTTAATGGGGACTTATCCAGAGCATCAAGTAATCGGCCTAGTTGAAAATCAACATAAGTTATGCTTGCCAAATAGCCGCGCATTAAGTGCTCCCATTGGTTATTGTTAGTTACCCACTTGTGCCATCCTTCTCTCTTGTGGCTGTGCGCATCATTTAGGTCGTCTTTAATATATTTTGGAAGTGCCACCTTATCCAATGGATACATATCGAACCATTCCTTTGGGACCTCCCAAGGAATGTGAGGCCGGAACAGACCGACCGCGATGAAGGCGGGCTTACTCCTTTTTTTGTTCATTTCATTAATGGCCCAGTCAACGACGATGTGGTCTCCGGTCTTTTCATTTTTTAATTCCATGGGAGCAGCTCCAAAGAGTTGAGAGTTGCCTCCTAAGGGCCTTCCCTCAGTGAGGCCATTGTCTTTATCTGGAATTAATTTGGGTCTCGGCCAAATGCTTGATATCGGATCGAGAGGGTCAATCAAATAATCATCCCAAGCAGTCGGATCATTTTGCGAGTCTCCGGGAGTCCATTGCAATGTATGAAATATTTTTCCTCCCCCCACAGCATCGTAGCCATGTTCTCGGAACATTTGGGATAGGACCACTGCCTTTTCGAGGACCTTCGATTCGTGTCGCCACCGTGGGCCATGTGCTCCAAACATGTTGCGATATATTCCAGATCGGCTGGGATGAACTCCAGTCATCACTGCGACTCTTGAAGGATGACACGCAGGAGCCGCACAATGTGCATTGGTAAAGTTGACGGACCTTTTAGCTAACCTGTCAAAGTTAGGGGTAATGATCTCAGGGTGATTGTCTAGGGGTGAAATGTAATCGTTCAGATCATCAATTGAGATGAAAAGGACATTTGGCTTGGCTGCCAATGATATCCCACACAGATAGAGGAATGAGATTATAATGGATAAGAACCGTGATGATTTCATTGTATTGGACTAGGCGTTAATTTTCTTTTTAATTGCGGGCTTCTTTTTTTTCTTTGGTTTAGGATAAGGAAGCACTCTGTTCTTCTTTGCCCAATCATTCCACTTGCCTGATAATTCTTTCACTTTCTGAGGGAACTTAGTGGCCAAGTCATTGAGTTCGGTTCGATCTTTCTCGATGTCGTAAAGTTCCCAAGGCCCTGTCCGGCCCAAACGGACAAGTTTATCGTTTCCGATCCGGATCGCCGCATTTCCCTCGTGCTCCCAATAGAGAGGCCTGCTTAAGATTTTTTCACCGTTAAATAGAGGCCTTAGACTCTGTCCGGGGAAAGGATGAATCTTTTTACCTTTCATTTTCTTAGGATACTTTGCTTTGCCGAGGTCAAGACAGGTAGCCATGATATCGATCAAATGGGTAGGGGTCCTGACCCATCTGTCATCTCCTTGCGGAGCAATTCCTTTTGGCCAATGAGCGATCAGGGGTGTCGCAATGCCCCCCTCATGATTATAGTGTTTGTATTTTCTGAATGGCGTATTATTGAGCTCGGCCCAGCACTTGCCTATGAAAACATTCGAGTGCGGACCTCCAGGATCATCACCAATATATTTCCCTGTTATTCCAGCCTCTGCATTTCCTCCATTATCTGAGAAGAAAAGGATCAATGTGTTATCGAGTACCTTTCGTTTTTTTAAGGCCGAGACGAGCTTTCCTATATTATCATCTATTTCTTCCATCATGGCGGCATAGATTGCCATCATGTCATCGTACTTGATGCGTTGAGTTTCGTTCAAAGAGTCCCAGGCAGGCACATCTTTGGGCCGAGAACTTAGTTTCCATTTAGGATCGATTAGACCTGATTCAATTTGTCTTTGGTAACGCTCTTTTCTTAAGACATCCCAACCCTTTAAATATTTTCCTCTGTACTTTTTGATCGTTTTCTCTGGTGCCATGCATGGGAAATGAGGGGCAACGTGGGCCAAATAAAGAAAGAATGGTTTGTTCTCTTTTATCGATTCGTCAATGAAGCTTATTCCCTGATCAGTCCACAGGTCAGTACCGTACCAGGGCGGATCAAATTGTGGATCATTACGGTCAACTTCTTTTCCGTTCAGGAACATTTTGGCACCTCCTTTGGGGCCTGTCTGATTTGAAAAATGAAGCCCCCCTGCCGGCAAGTTCAGGCTCCTATCAAAGCCTCTGTTCCATGGAGTGACTCCGTGTTCAAATCCAACGTGCCATTTTCCTGTCATCGATGTGAAGTAACCGGCCGGTCTAAGGACCTCAGCAATGGTCGCGCACTCATCGTTTAATTGTCCCCTGTACCCGATAGTGTTCTGATCCGCTGTCATCCATCCCATGCCCGCCTGGTGGGAGTAGAGTCCCGTGAGAAGAGTTGCTCTGGTCGGGCAGCATCTTCCCGTATTATAGAACTGACTGAATTTAAGGCCATTCTTTGCGAGGGAATCAAGGTGAGGGGTTGGAATCTCTCCGCCATAGCAGGAGATGTCTGAGAATCCCATATCATCGACCATGATCATGATAATGTTGGGTCGATTATTACTTGCCTCGTCGGATCTTTCTGCGGCTTGGACAAGGAATGGTACGAGGCTCAGCAGGAATATAGATGTTCTCATTATGGTGTCGGGTAGGGCTTTAGGTACTAAAGATTTTATTTAAATGTTTGATGCTGCGGCGCCGCTGACCGGATCGACTTCCCATGCGTCAATATCATTACCTGTCATTTCAAAGTGTAAAAGTTTTATCTGTTCTAAGAATTGTTCCTTATTCTGCCTCCTAACTAGGTTAATAGTTGATCCTCCAAAGCCTCCACCCATCATCCTGCTTCCAATGGCGCCAAGATTTTCAGCGATTTGGACGAGTCGATCAAGTTCAGGGCAGCTGACTTCAAAATCACTCTTAAGAGATTCATGACTCTCCGCCAAGAGTGTCCCCATTTTTGTTGTATTATTTTGTTCCATTGCTGTGGCGAAGTCTTTGACTCTGATGATCTCGGAGATGACATGACTAGCGCGTCGAAAGACTGTGGTTCCGAGAATGTCTTTTACTTCATTAAGTTCACCCAGGCTTGCCTCTCTCAGTGACTGAACTCCTAATACTTTACACGCTTCATCACATTCCAATTTTCTCTTTGCGTACTGACCATCAGCAAGATCATGTTTAACTTTCGTGTCAGCCACAACGATAGCGATGGAATCTGGAATTGGGAATGGGGTCAATTCTAGGCTTTTGCAGTCAATCATCAGAGCATGTCCTTGGGTTCCACAATTCACTGCAATTTGATCCATTATTCCGCATGGCACTCCCGCAAATTCATGTTCTGCAGCTTGGCATTCCTTGGCCCTTTCAATGGGTTTTAGAGTAAAATCAAACAATGACTCTATTAATAAAGCGGTCGTGGATTCTAGGGCAGCGCTACTGCTCATCCCTGATCCTGATGGAAGGTCCGATTCAAAAACAATTTCGAGTCCTCCGATCT
>CACJBM010000024.1 GCA_902591645.1 uncultured Verrucomicrobiota bacterium
CATTATTTTACTCGTGAGGTTATTTCTAATAATATTTTTTTTCTGCCCTCTTTTATTAGCTCAAGGCCAAGAGGGCTCTGCTCCCATTGAAGGTATTCGGAGTAATGATTCAAGATTTCATGCTTTGATGGGTGGGGTTGTAGTTAGTCCTAAAGGTGATATTAAAGCAAATATTGTTCTTCGAGATGGGCGCATTGATTCGGTTGGTGAAAATGTGATCGCTCCTGAAGGGGCTAGAGTATGGGACATGCAAGGTAAGCGTATTTATCCTGGTTTCATTGAGCCTTGGTTAGAGGCGGAGATGTCAGATAAATTTACAGGCAGTCATTGGAATAAAAAGGTAATGCCAGACCGCAATGTATCAGTATTGATCAGTATTGATGAGGATAAATTAAAGTTGATGAGAGGTATGGGTTTTAGCGTCGCTCATACGGTTCCAAAGGATGGAATTTTTAGAGGTAGGAGTGCACTGTTATTGCTTCGGGATGGGGTCAGAGGGGAGCGACTTCTTAATTCATCGGTGGGTCAAGTTCTTGACTTTGATCATGGTGGTGGAGGATATCCTTCGTCTTTGATGGGATCCATTGCTTTGGTCAGACAAACTTTATCTGACGCAAAATGGTATCATGAGGCGACGGCTGCACATTTGAAGGATCCGTCCAGTTCTTTGCGGCCAGCGCACAGTCGAGCCTTAAATGAATTAGAATTGGCTGGCAAGTTCATGTTCATAGCTCGAGACGAGCTTGATTATGACCGTATAAAAACAGTTAAAAATGAATTTAAATTGGATATTGTAGTGAAGGGTAACGGATATGGATATCGGCGGCTCAGAGCATTAAAGGAGTTGGGATGTAATATAATAATGCCTTTGAATTTTCCTACGCTTCCTTCAATTGATGATCCGACAAAAGCTTTGGATTATTCACTTGAAGAACTGCAGCATTGGGAATTTGCCCCCTCAGGTCCTGCCTTAGTGTCTGCGAATGGATTGAAATTTTCTTTTAGTTCACATGGTTTGGATGATCCATTAAAAAGCTTCTGGAAGAGGATACGAATTGCAGTCAAACGTGGAATGGATCCTAATGATGCGCTCCAAGCATTGACTTCAGTTCCAGCTAAAACGCTAGGGATAGATGATCGGTGTGGAGATTTAAAGGCTGGCAAATTCGCGAACCTTGTAGTTTCTGAGGGGGATTTGTTTTTGGACGAACAATCAAAAATACATACGACTTGGGTTGACGGCATTCCTTACATTAAGGAATTGAGTCCTGATTTGGACGTTTCTGGGCGGTGGGAAATTAGTGGATTTGGGGAAAAAGAGTCAATTATATGGGAAATTCCTGAAGGTAAAAACATCAAGGTGAAATACGGAGAGGGTAAAGAATTTTCTGGTGAATGGAAATTAGGGAGGCTCCTCCTGTTCCCGCCTTCAGTCATTTTTGGAGAAGGAAAAGGTAATGCTCGCTTGTCGGCATCCTTTAATTCTGAAGAGAAGACTTTGAGTGGAGTAGGAGTGCTATCATCAGGAAAGACACTTTGGTGGAACGCTAAGCGTGTCGGTGGTGCCATTGATAAAAAGAAAGAAGAAGAGGAGAATTCCGAAATTGAGGATGATGTGCCAAATCTTGAGTTTTCTTCCTATCCTGCTGGAGCTTATGGTGTAAGGAATCTTCCTTTAAAACTTTCTGAAAGGATTCTTTTTCGAGGTGCTACAATATGGACTAGCTCTGATCAAGGGATTGTCAAAGGGGCTGATCTGTTAATTGATAAAGGGCGTATTGTTTCTATTGGAAAGAATCTTGCTCTTCCTGAGGGGTTTAAAGAAATAAATGCGTCAGGGAAGCATATCACCCCTGGACTAATTGATTGCCATTCTCATAGTGCCATTAGCAGGGGAGTGAACGAAGGGACTCATGCTGTTACTGTAGAAGTGCGAATCGGGGACTCTCTTGATCCTACCGATATTTCATTGTATCGGCAGCTTGCTGGTGGTTTGACGACAGCAAATTTATTGCATGGCTCTGCTAACCCCATGGGGGGGCAGAACCAAGTAATTAAATTGCGGTGGGGTTC
Source organism: uncultured Verrucomicrobiota bacterium (assembly GCA_902591645.1). The sequence goes on from CACJBM010000024.1 coordinate 2,074, forward strand.
GGGCCCTGAAGGGTTGCGGTTTGTTGGTGCAAAGCCTGGGGTTAAATTTGCTCTGGGTGAAAATGTTAAGCAATCGAATTGGGGTGATAACAACACAACTCGTTATCCACAAACTCGCATGGGAGTCGAGCAGATAATGAAAGACACCTTCATTGCTGCTTCTGAGTATCGAAATGATAAAATAAAAGCAACTAAAGAGAATCGCCCACATAGAAGAAATTATCGATTAGAGGCGGTTTTAGAAATATTAGATGGCGAGAGGATTGTTCATATTCATTCATATCGGCAGGATGAAATTTTAATGTTTGTGAGACTCGCTCAAAAGTTTGGCTTTGTCGTGGGAACTTTTCAGCATGTGTTAGAAGGATACAAGGTGGCTGATGCTATTGCCGAGATTGGTGCAGGAGGTTCTACTTTCAGTGATTGGTGGGCATACAAATTTGAAGTATATGATGCGATTCCATATAATGCTGCATTGATGAGTAAGGTGGGGGTGGTCACTTCATTTAACTCTGATGATAGTGAGCTCGCATGCCGAATGAACATTGAGGCAGCAAAGGCAGTCAAGTATGGAGAAGTTTCAGAAGAGGAGGCCCTGAAATTTGTTACTATTAATCCGGCAAAACAACTTCGAATTGATAGTAAAGTTGGGTCATTAGAACCAGGAAAGGATGCGGATTTTGTTATTTGGAATGGGCACCCCCTCTCTACTTATTCTAAAGCGGAGCAAACCTGGATCGAGGGGGTTATTTATTTTGATGTCGAGACCGATAGAGAGTTGCGGAATAAAGCTACCAAGGAAAGATCGCGGTTAGTGAACAGAGTTATTTCGCAGAAAATTAAAAATCCAGAAGATGATTCAAAAAATGACGAGAGCAGTAATTCAAAAGAAGAAACTGTTCAGTTATCGAAAAGGCCGCGCTGGTTGCCAGTAATCTTAAAGCCGTGCACTACAATTACTAGAGGGTTGTATCATAACGGGAAGAGTTTGCACACATGTACAAGTGGAAAGTGCTGCCAGTCTAAATAGGATGAGAAACTGTTTTATATTTTACTTGATATGTTTGGGGAATTTGCCAATTGCCTTTGCGAATGACAATGTGCCGTCGCCGGAACCGAAAGGAACATTAGTTTTTAGTGGGGCGACCATTCATCCCGTCAGTTCTGACCCTTTTGTCGGGTCAATGTTCATTGAAAATGGGAAGATAACGAAGATTGAAAGATCTGATCCTGATAAGCCAATCAAAGAGCGCGAATCAGTGAATGTAATTAATTCTTTGGGGAGGCATATCTACCCGGGAATGATTGCATCAAATACAGTTCTTGGGCTCACTGAAATTAGGGCAGTCAGGGCAACTAGAGATATGATCGAATCTGGTGATATTAATCCGAATGTGAGGGCTGAGGTTACAGTGAATCCTGACAGTGAATTGTTGCCGGTTACACGTAGTAATGGAGTCCTTCATGTTTTGAGTGTGCCCCAAAGTAATGGATTAATTGCTGGGCAGTCAGCTTTGATGAAGTTAGACGGTTGGACTTGGGAAGAAATGACAGTAAAATCTTCCGTTGGCATGCATATGCGCTGGCCGAATCTTCCTGATCCCGGGAGGGCCATAAACGCAAAACAGAAGAAATCTCTTAAAGAAGCTTCCGATAAGACGAAATTGCAATTAATTAAACTTGAAGAAATTTTCAATAGAGCCAGAGCTTATTTGAAGGCAAAGAATGTAGAGGGTTCATTGCAAAAGACGGACTTGAGGTGGGAGGCAATGAATGGTGTGTTGGCTGGTTCTGTGCCGATATATGTTCACGTTAATAGATTGTTCGAGATTCAAGAAGCCGTTAAATTCGCCGTTGAGCAAAAGGTAAAGATTGTAATAGTTGGAGGTTCAGATGCGTGGAGAGCAATTCCGTTGTTAAAGAAACACAATGTTCCGGTCATTATTAGTACTGTGAATTCGCTTCCAGGAAGGCGCTGGGAGGATTATGACACGCCGATGGTCAATCCAGTTAAACTTCAACGCGCCGGTGTAAGATTTTGCATCGCGGGCCGTGGAGGATCCATGGATGCACCTCATGAGAGGAATTTACCTTATCAGGCGGCTAGGGCAGCTGCATTTGGGTTGCCTAGAGAAGAAGCCTTAAAATCAGTGACTCTTTATCCTGCACAGATCCTAGGAGTTGATGGCAGGCTCGGATCTCTGGAAGAGGGAAAAGATGCTACTTTCATAATAACTTCAGGAGATCCTTTAGAGGTAACTACGAAAATTTTGAATGCTTATATTGGCGGGAGGCCAATAGATATCTCGAATAAGCAGACCCGATTATACGAAAAGTATAAAAAGAAATATCTACAAAAAAATAGAGGTTAATTGTAGTTCTTATTAGAGTAATATCTTTTTACACTCTCTATCTGATTGAGATCCTTTTTCAAGAATTCTCATACATTCGACGCCATCAGAGAAATTTGGATGTATGGGTTTTTTGTGTGCAATTGCATTTAAGAAATCTGCTGAGGCGTGAGCAAATGTGTGTTCATAACCGATAATGTGACCTGGAGGCCACCAATTCCCTGCATATTCGTGAGCCGGATCTGTTGCGAGGATTTTTCTATAGCCCTGCTCGCCTTGTGCATCTGAAGAGGAAAAGTATTCTAATTCATTCATTCTTTCTAGATCGAAAACAACACTTCCTTTGCTACCGTTGATTTCAAATTGATTTCTATTCTTACGTCCGCTGGCATATCGAGTGCATTCGAATGAGCCTACGGCGCCATTTTTGAATTCAACTGACATAAGTGAGGCGTCATCGACAGTGACTTCTTCTTTATTTGAATTTTCCGATGGGCGCTCATTAACGAATTTTGGTTTAATGCAAGAAATTGATGAAACCTCGCCAATGAGATAGCGAGCAAGATCAATGCAATGAGAGCCGAGGTCAATGTGAGGTCCTCCGCCCGAATACTCATGCTGTAATTGCCATCTCATTGGCGCTTCAGGATCGGCAAGCCAGTCCTGTTGATAAGTGCTTCGCCAATGGTATAGTTTGCCGAGTTTGCCATCTTCAATGAGATTCTTTGCGAGTCTTATTGCCGGGCACCTTCGATAATTGTGATTGAGGTAATGAGTGATGTTGGCTTCTTCTGCAGATTTAAGCATCGATTCGGCTTGCTCTAGATTCAGGGCAAAGGGTTTTTCACAGAAAATATGCTTACCATTATTAGCAGCAGCGATTGCCATGTCGTGATGTAGATATGTTGGTGTTGCTATGTCAACAATATCGATATCGTCTCGGGTAATAACATTTTTCCAATCAGTTGAGATTTCTTCCCATCCCCAGTTACTGGCAAATTTGGCGAGCTCATTCTCATTACGGCCACATGCGACTTTAAGTATTGGTGTAGCATCGAGTTCAAAGAATTTTTCTGCTTGTTTCCAGCCATTCGAGTGGGCCCTTCCCATGAACTGATGCCCTATGATTGCAATGTTTAGAGGTTTAGACATGGGATTTTTGTGAGTAATTAAATTGTTTAAATAAAGTAGAGATCAATGAGATCAGTTATTTTGTGTAATAAGCTTCTGGGGGAATTTGTTGGGAGCTTATGTTTGGCCCTTCATAGGAAACATCTAGTTTTTGATCGCCGCTATTCTCAAAGAAGGTAATACTAATTGGATGCATTCCTGCCCTTAGGCGGATCAGTCCAACTGAGCTTATCACTCCATGCAGTCCATCATTATCTACAAGAAGTTGATCGCCTATTGATAGTTGGCTTCCGTCATCCGAGGACAGCTTAAAAGTGTATAGGCCCTCATCTTTAATTTTTATAAATCCAGTAAATCGCAAGCCGTAATCTTCACCGCTTTCAGAAATAAATGCTTGTTCTGTGGGTATTTTGACGGTGCCTTCCTTTACTGTTTCTAATGAATTGAAGTCCGGTAATTTATTCCACTTTCCGGAAAATGCTTCGAAATGTATTCCTGGTTTCATCCCGTCTTCAGGGACGGGATCTAGTAGTTCTAATTCTGATAACGTTAGTCCTAATTTCCTCTTTTCTTTTTCATGGATGTATTCGATTTCGAGAGTTTCTTCAGGGCTCCTATCAATTAGGGTGAATAAAAATTCAAACCCATTTTTGACTAAAGATTGATCAATTTTCGTTATGATGTCACCTGCAACTAAACCTGCTTTTTGTGCGGGTGATCTATCTTCTACTGATAAAATTTTGGCATTTGGCTCATACATATCAATTTGTACCCCGATCCAGAATCCGTACCGTAGCTCTGGGGATAGCATGCGTGGAAAGACTTCCCTGACTCTGTCGATGGCGATGGCGAAATTGATATTCTCGGAGCCGAGTTGCTTTGATGTGATTGTTCCTATTTGTTCACCTAGAGCATTAATTAAAGGTCCTCCGGAATTCCCACCGCTCACGGCTGCGCTCGTCTGTATCATCCAAGGAAGAAAGGCTGCACCTGTAGAGGTGGAGCGATTAATGCCGCTTATTATTCCTGTGGAAACTGAATGATTTAAGCCTCCAGGGTTTCCAATCGTTAAGATTGGTTCCCCGAGCATTAGATCATTGCTTCGACCGATTGGTAGAGGTTGCAAAGGGCTCTCAGTATCAATTTTTATTATCGCTAAGTCTTCTGAGCTCATTCTGGCAATTGTTTTAAATGGTAGAGGAGGTCTCCCATATAAAATTACATTGCCTTGTATGATTTCACTTATGACATGATCATTGGTTAGAAGGTATCCTGATTTATGAATCACAGAAGCGCTTCCAGCCTGCACATTGTAGACTCCGGGTGTTCCAGATTCTTTAAATGTCTGAATTGAGGCGACCGAAGGGAGTGATTTTTTGATTATTTGTACGGTTTTAGTGATCCGTTCTGGGGCTGCATCAGCTATTGTTTCCTGTCCCGAACTCGATATTAAGCATGCACTGTGCACAACAAAAAATATGAGGATGTTTATTTTGAGGGATGGACAGTTCATAATTTACTCAAGGAATTAGATAATTCTCTATGTTGCCGATTAGCCTTTTTAGCTGTTATCAGGATCCCTTGGTAGTAATTCGGTAATTGCTCTTTGTTCGGCTTTTTGATCAAATTTAGGATTTGGTTGCGTGGGCACGGGAGCTTTAACTCGGGACCTCCATTTCCGTAGGTGTGAGAGCAAGGACGAAGCTATGTCAGGTTGATCGGTTGTAAGATTCTTGCTCTCGCTAATATCATTGTCCAAGTTAAAGAGCTCGGTCCGTCCGTCTTCGAAATATTCTATGAGCTTCCATTTTCCTTTTCTAATTACACCGCAGGGTCGTGCGCGGAAAAGGGGGTCGGGTTGTTCGTTGTATCTTAGATAGCTTTGCAGATAGGCGGGAAAATGCCAATATAAGGATCTTTCCTTAATCTCTTCTCCTTTAAGTAATGGAATTAAGCTGATTCCATCCAATTTATGATCTTTGTTGATTTGTCCTCCCGTAATTTCGCAGATCGTGGGATACAAGTCTACTGCCGTGATTGGTGTGTCGCACTTGGATCCTGAGTGGACTACTTTTGGCCAGTTTACGAAAAAGGGGACGCGTATTCCTCCTTCGTAGTAAGTCCCTTTGTAACCTTTGAGTGGATGCATTGAGGTGGCAGGTCCATATCCGCCATTGTCAGAGTAAAAAATGATGACTGTTTTTTCTTTTATGCCTAGGGAATTAAGGGTGGATATAATTTTCCCGACTCCATCATCGACACTCTTAATCATGGCAGCCATGGTAGTATCTTTGTGTAATTTTCCAGGCGGTTTATTTCTAAAGTATTCCTTGTCTTTGTTCTTTGCTTGGATTGGAGTGTGAACTGCAAAGTGGGTGAGGTATAAGAGCCATGGCAGTTCACTTTTTTTATTGATAAACTTAATAGCTTCTGAAGTGAGGGTGTCTGTTAGGTATTCGTTTTTATCGACCTTGGTGAGTCCTTTAATTTTCCCATGTGGAGGGAAATATCCTTTTGGTGGGCTCCCCGATTTACTTCCACCAATATTAAGATCAAAGCCGTGAAGTGTTGGATCGGAACTTAAATGCCATTTTCCCATGGATGCGGTGGCATAACCCGCTTCTTTAGCAACTTTAGCCCAAGTCGGAATCTCCGGACTTAATGTATTGGTCCCAGGAATGTGAATGAGTCTGCGATACGCAGATTTCCCCCTTGGTCCCGTTCCTACATTATATATTTTGTGACGTGGGCTGTATTGACCCGATAAGAGACATGCACGAGAAGGCGCGCAATTAGCAGCGCCTGCATAAGCGTTTGAGAAAACCATTCCCTCCTTGGCTAGACTGTCTATGTTAGGAGTTTCATAAAAGTCTGATCCAGCGTAACTGGTGTCCCGCCAGCCGAAGTCATCTAGGTAAATGAATAAAACATTGGGCCTATCCTCTTTTGCTTTTGAAAGCACAGAGAATAAAAGAAGAAAAGATGCAATTAGACGCATGGGGAGGATAGGGGGGTACTCCTTTAGTGCTTAATCAGTGGTTAATTCTCCTAGAGCTCCTTGATGCGGATGTTTCGCCACTGGACAGTGAACGGACCGGATTTTTTCCCGATGCCGTGCACCTGTAAGCCGATAAGCCCCTTGGAGTGGGTCTTGTAGATGGGCTCATCGGTCAGGTCGGCAATGGGTTCACCGTTGATCCATGTCTGGATGCGGGGGCCCTTGGCAACAATGCGGTATTTGTTCCACTCGCGATCCTTGAAATGCTTGTGCGGCTTGAGCTCAGCCTTTGGAGTGAGCCAACCGCGACCTGTTGCCTCCCCGTACACATATCCTGCCTCGGCACCCTTTGCTCCACTGGCCTCAATCTCGACCTGTGGGCCGTTGACCCTCCCGCCATACTTGTCCTCCGGGTTGCGCAGCTGTGAGCGGATCTGCACGCCCGAGTTGAGTTTGTCGTGGCAGGCTACCTCAAACTCCAGTTCAAAGTCGCCGTAATGCTTCTCTGTGCAGAGAAAGGTGTTGCCACTACCCTCCGCGGTGGTTCCCAGGATGGCGCCGTCCTTGATGACATAGGTGGCAAAGCCGCTTTTCACCTGCCATCCGTCAAGGGTCTTGGTGTCGGGGGTAAAGAGGGGTTTCCATTTACCCTTGCTTTTTGCCGGCTTATCGGAGGCGTCCTTATCGAGGTTTTGCTGAATCCATTTGGCTAGGGTGCCGCTGCCACGTCCATAACCGCCGGGCAACGGGCGCAGGTCACGGGTTTGGAGGGCCGGAGGATCGCCCCAGTGGGCGGGAAACTCCTTGCCGTTGGGCGCCTTTGCGGCATTAACGACTGGAAGAAGGGCGAGAGTGATTAGTAGGGAAAGGATTCTGGTTTTCATGAGTCAGTTTTATATTTAATAATATTAAGCTACAAATGTTCCTTTGGTCTATCTAGAAAACATTTCAATTTTGGGAGTGATACACACATAAACAAATGTAATTATCAACTTAAGCAAATTACCATATTATAAGTCAAAAATTATTATTTTATTATATCGCATTATGCCGGAACCCTCATTTGAAAATCAATCTGAAGAAGCTGATTTATTTGCAGGTGAAGGGGCAGATTCATTAGAGGGTTCACCCGTGCCAGATGTAGACCTCGATGGGAATGAGGATGCTTTAATTATAAGAAAATCAAAAAGGACAGAGGTCGAGGGTAGTCTAGATGGTACTGAAGAAGTAAAAATTTACAGAGGGAAGGGGTCGGAAGATGAAGTTGTTGATGCAACTTACAGTGGGTTAACTGAGCTTCCTGATTCGAATGGTGCTAGGAAAGAGTTAAATGATTCTGAGGACCTTAATCTGGGTGCAGATATTTTTAGTTCAGTGAAGCTTCCAATTGGATTGGTTCTTGAGCCCCTTTATAAGAAAGAAAGGAGTGGATTTAAAGTTAAGGTGGTAGTTTGTATTGCGGTTAGTCTTTTTACGGCCATTGTTTTTTTGGTATGGGGTGACAAAAATAATGACTCTGGTGGCTCAGATGATAATTTGAAGGGTCCGTCAAATTATTCAGATGACCTCCTTTTGAAGCCGTTAGTTCCCATTAAAGGAGAGGACGCGGCTGATACTCAATTGCGTGTTAGAGATACACTTGAAAAGTTTTTTGGTGCCACAAAAAAAGAAGAGCTTTACGGAATTATAAGAAAGAGTGGCGACGTTTCAGATTCTTTTGCGGATTATTATTCAAGAAACGAATTTTCGCTTCCTAAGCTAAATGGTATTGGATCAGTTTTAAAATTTCAAGATCCACCTAATTTCTGGATCGCAAATATTATAGTTCAAGATGAGATCCGAGCGCGTTCTGTAATATTGGAAGATTCTGAACTTGGGTTCTTAGTGGATTGGGAGGAGTTCGTTAGGTACAGTTCTCTGAGTTGGAAAAATTTCATTGATACTAATAGTTTAGAGGCAATTGATTTTCGCGTTAGAGCAACTCTTGATGTGAATCCGGGTTTTGCATTTCCAGATAGAGAAAAATGGATATGTGTTCGCATTGATGACTGGAAATCAAATGATACTCTATTTGGCTACGTTCGATCTGGCACTAAATTGTCACAGAGAATTCAAAACGTTTTATATGATGAATGGCAGAAAGATTGCATTCTTAGGCTTCAGTTTCCTGAGGATGCCAGAGGAGGGATTAATCAAGTGCACATCATAGATTTAATAAATGACAGTTGGGTTGAATTTGACTAATTTGCTTTGTTATGATTAATCTATTTATTTGGAATAAGTGAGGTTCCACTATTTTAGTTCATAAATTTAAATCACTTAAATAAAATGGGAATTGAAGATTCGGCAGTGACTAAAGGAGATCCCGTAAAGCAATTTTCACTAATGCTAGAGAATCGCATCGGTGCTATGCATTCGATGATTAAATTATTGAACGATTCCAAAGTTTATGTGCTTGGTTTTAGTATACAAGATTCCTTTGATGTGACTATTCTTAGGCTAGTTGTTAGCGATCCAGATCTTACCGAAACGCTCTTTATTGAAAAAGGAATTCCTTATGTTGTTAATGAGATTGTTGTTGTCCAATTGAGTGAAGGTTCGACTTCTATTGCTCCGTGCCTTGCTGCTTTGTCTGCTGCGGAGACTAACATACATACTAGCTATCCACTCAATATTAGTAATGAGGGGAGGTCCCTTGTGGCTCTGAGTGTAGAGGATGCAGATTTTGCTTCTGTTGCCTTGCAGAATGGAGGCTTTAAACTTTTATTTCAGGGTGATTTAAGTCGCTAGTAAGATTACTTATTGAGTAGCGATTTTCGCTACTTTATGTGCCGTTTTAATCTGGCCGTTTTTCTTTGCGGATTTACGCATGGACAACCATTTCGCGCCGTTATCCTTTAGTATATTTTGGATTGTTGATCTTAAATTATTAGGGCTAATTGTAATTAATCCTGCTCCGCAATTAGCCATTAATTCTGCGTTTCCTTCTTCTTGTCCAGGGATCATAGAGTCTATAATCATCGGGCATGATGAGGCGAGCGCTTCTTGTACTGATGCTCCTCCGGCTTTGCCAATGACCAAATGATGTTTGTTTAGTAGTTCAGGCATATTGTTTGTCCATTCAATAATTTTGGTTTCATTGTCTGTCTCAGCATTGACTGTGCTTCTTAATCTTTGTGCATGTCTCCCTAGGACGATTGTTAATGAGATTCTGCAGGTTGAAGTGTTCTTTATTTTATTAAGGGCTTTGAGCGTCTCTTTGACGTGCTTTGTTTTTGCGGCTGGCGTATAAAGTATTCTGAATGGGTTTGGAGTTTTTCTTTCTATTTGATTTGTAGAGTAATTCTCAAATAATGGAGATACCGGGAAGCCAGTGATGTGAATTTTTTCTTCGGGGATTCCATTTGTTAGAAAAAAATCTGCCGACATTTGGTCCAATACTAGGAAATGTCCTGAAGTTTTATTGAGCCATGCTCTATTGATCGACTTTGAATCAGTTACCATGGTGATCAGTTTGAATGGTAGTGGTTGAGTTCCAAAGATTCTCTCTATTAGATTTCCGTATAAAGGATAAGTGCTTATGACTGCTTTGGGTTTTGTTTTTTGTAGGTAGGCGGCGGTGCCGTGGGTGACGGTGGGCATGAAGTCGAAGGACCCATCTCCAAATGAAATATTATCTGCTATCCGATATAACTGTTCCCATATGCTGGGACATCGAGTAGTAATAACCCGGTAGCCTTTCGTAAGGCTCTGCATTATTGATGGGTGAATTGTGTTGAGTAGATCTAGGGCTCCGCTATTGGGGATATTTAAATCATTTAGTGCGGTAACGATGTTTTGAGCAGCGGTATTATGACCATCACCAAAGGATGCAGTTAAGACTGATACGAAATTATCTTTTCCAGAGGCCCCCCCCTTTTTACTTTCGTTTTCCTTTAAGTTGTTCCGTCGACTATGAGGCAAGGTATCTATCTTAGTTGTTTAAGGTCAGAATTAATAGACCTAATAATTCTGGATGGATTTTTGTATAGATAGAATGCTATGATATTATCTATGAATGTCGATGGTAAAGCTTACCGAACGGTTTGGACTGATAGTGAAAGCTCCAGTTTTTCTGTGAAAATAATTGATCAGAAAAAGTTGCCATTTTTCTTTGAGGTTAAAGAGCTATTGTCTGTCTCTGATGTAATTAGAGCAATCGCTGACATGCATGTAAGAGGAGCTGGATGCATTGGTGTTACGGCAGCTTATGGAATGTGGTTGGCGGCTAAGGAGAGTCGTGGAGATTCAATTCAATTAGAGTCTTTGGCAGATGCTTTAATGAATTCTAGGCCCACTGCAACAAATCTATCGTGGGCTGTTCAGAGGCAATTATGTGTGTTAATTAATGCCGATCCAGCAGATTGGGCTGAGATTGCCCTCAAAGAAGCTGAGTTAATTTCTGACGAAGATGCTAATTGGTGCCGCAGTATTGGGGAGAATGGAAAGGAATTGCTTTTTGATATAGCTAAAAACAAGTCTGATGATCAAACCGTTAACATACTCACACATTGCAATGCTGGTTGGCTCGCATTTTCTGATTGGGGTTCTGCTACTTCCCCCATTTATGCCGCGCATAGGGATGGTTTATCAATTCACGTTTGGGTTGATGAGACGCGTCCATTGAATCAAGGTTCGCGTCTTACTGCGTGGGAACTAGGTCAGGAAGGCGTTCCTCATACAGTGATTGCAGATAATGTGGGAGGGCATCTTATGAATATAGGAAAGGTTGATATTGTTATAACCGGCACTGATCGAACGACTCGATACGGGGATGTCGCTAACAAGATTGGTACTTATCTTAAGGCTCTTGCGGCCCATGATAATGGAATTCCTTTTTATGTGGCCTTGCCTTCTTCTACTTTTGATTGGACTGCGCCTGAAGGGGGGCTTGAAATTCCGATCGAGGAGCGTAATCCGGATGAGGTCAGAAAGATCGAAGGGCTGTCTGATGAGGGAGAATTGATAAATATCGATCTTGCGAAGCCTTGTGTTTCATATGCCAATTATGCATTTGATGTAACTCCATCTAGGCTTGTAACGGGCCTTATTACTGAACGCGGCGTGTGTGATGCTTCAGAAAAGGGGGTTATGAAACTATTTCCTGATAAAGAACAATTTTGTAGTAGTTGATTTAAATTGTTTTTATCGTGGTTCGACAAGTAGACAGCGACAAGCTATATGAATTGTAATGGCATTAGGCAGATTTATTAGTTTTGAGGGCTCTGAAGGTTGTGGTAAGTCCACGCAGATCAAGCGTCTTTGTGAACGGCTCCAAGGAACTGGGCATGAGGTCTTGCTTACGAGGGAGCCTGGGGGCACTGAGTTGGGGGAATGTATCAGAGACCTGTTGCAACATGCACCTGAAGGCGAGGATATGACTTCAGAAGCCGAGCTCCTTTTGTTTGCTGCTAGCCGTGCACAGCTGGTGAGAAGGGTCATTGAGCCAAAAATAAATTCAGGCGCCTATGTTCTGGCTGATAGATTTCATGATTCTACGACAATCTATCAAGGCATTGCGCGAGGGCTAGGAGAAGAAATTGTTTCGGTGATGAATGATTTTGCGGTTGGTCATTGCCTTCCTGACTGTACGTTTTTATTGGATATAAGTGTAGCTGAAGGTCGTGAAAGGATTCGAGCTAGGTCTGGTGGGAAAGAGGATCGAATGGAGAGAGAGCCTGATTCTTTTTTTGAGAAGGTACGTGTAGGATATCTCGAACTTGCAAATAATAATCCTGAAAGGTTTGTGCTGCTTGACGCTTCTAAATCTGCCGATGAATTGGAATTGGAAATATGGGACAACCTAAATAAAAAGTATGGCGTTGGATCTTGATAGCGCTTTTAAATATTTGAATAAATCCTTTTCTGCAAGGAGGCTTTCGCATGCTTACCTTATTACCGGACCTGCCCAGAGTGGAAAAAAAGAGTTAGCTTTGCGTTTAATTTCGTTGGTTAACAAAATTCCTCAAGAAGGATCCTTGGCTGATGTGGTATCGGAGAATGTTCGGCTAGTTCAGCCAGAATCAAAGTCACGGAGAATTAAAGTTGAGCAGGTACGCGAACTCGAAGAAATGTTCCATCAGAAAGCAAATAAGGGATCATATAAGATAGGAATTATTGAAGATGCGGAGAGACTAGGAGAGCAGGCTGAGAATGCATTTTTGAAAACACTTGAAGAGCCCCCTTCGAATTGTTTAATGTTATTAATAACGGCATTTCCTGAACAGTTACTTGATACTATTCTTTCTCGTTGCATCGAGGTTCCTCTGATGCAATCCAGTTCAAATATAGCAGCTAATGAATACGGTGATCGGCTCAGGGATCTTCTCGAACGGGTTCGTCCGGACGGAGAAATTTCAGATGCCCTTAAAATTGCTAGAGCTTTTTCTGGCATACTAAAGGACGCTAAGGAGAAGTCAGAGAAAGAGGAAGACAAGGAGAGAAAGTTAGAATCTGAATCATTTGCAAAAACAACTGACGGGCGTTGGTTAAAGGATCGTGAGGATTATCACAAAGCTATTGCTCAGTCCCGGTATTTACGAATTCGTGCCGATTTACTTGAAGTATTAATTTCATGGTTCGGTGATGCGCTCCGACAGAAAAAAGGATACACAAGATTGGACTTTTCGAGGCATTCTGAATTTACGTTAAACTTATCCAAGGTGGCTTCATCGGATGAATTAATGACAAAAATGAACTCTTTGGAGCGGTTGAGAGATGATCTTGGAACTAACGTTCAAGAGTCCCTTGCAATTGAAGTGAGTTTTCTTAAGGTTTTTGCGAATAATAAGACTGGCTAAGGTATAGGGGCTGCCTAATTGGGCATATTTAGTTTGAGATGCGAATATTAATTGCTCCAGATAAATTTAAAGGGACCATGAGTGGGTCTGAAGTTGGGGAAGTAATAGGAAATGTTTTAGGGGAGCATGAATGCCGAATCTTTCCTGTGGCCGATGGGGGAGAGGGGACAGCTGAGATAATTGGCCGTGCCCTCGGAGGGGAGTGGGTTAAGTCTCAGGTAAAGGGTCCATTGGGTGATCAGGCAGATGCTGGTTTTTTTCTTGTAAGTGATGAGAGCAGTGGTGGTACTGCTGTTATAGAAATGAATGCAGCTTCGGGGCTTGATCTTGTTCAGGGTAAGAAGCTAGATCCTTGGGCGGCTTCGACTCATGGCACTGGAGAGTTGATTATTGAGGCTAGAAGCTTTGGTGTTGATAGGATTGTTTTGGGTATTGGAGGAAGCGCAACAAATGATGGCGGAGCAGGAATGGCGCAGGCTCTGGGAGTTCGTTTTTTTAATGATGAAGGATTAGAAATTACTGAGATTCCTGAAAAGTTGATGGAAGTTGATCAGATTTTTCCAGAAATTAGATTGGATCTCCCTGAAATTATCGTTGCCTGTGATGTCAGAAATCCTCTATTGGGTGAGAATGGAGCTACTTTAGTCTATGGTGAGCAGAAGGGCATCATTCAGAAAGATATGGAAAGGCAAGAAGCTAGGCTGTTGAGGTTTGCAGATCTTGTGGAATCTGAAATGGGTAGTGCTTACAGAGATGAGCCAGGCGCTGGGGCCGCGGGGGGGTTGGGGTTTGGACTCATGTCTTTTTGTGAGGCGGAATTGCGATCAGGTTTTGATGTGGTGGCAGAGAGTATAGATTTAGAGAGTGTTATGGCTTCGTATGATTTAATTATAACTGGGGAAGGTTGTATGGATTCACAGTCATTGATGGGCAAAGCGCCTTGCGGGGTTGCAAAAATGGCTAGGAAGCTAGGCAAGCCTGTAGTGGCAATATGTGGTCGTGTGCATGGAAAGGAAGCTCTTGAAAATGATTTTGATGTTATTCTCTCTCTAGTTGATGAAAATACAAATATTGAAGAGTCCATGTCTAATCCTCGGGAAGTTTTAAAAAACAAGGTTGATTCTTGCCGCCAAATGATTGAGCAATTGGTATCGTGAAAAAATCTATCGTTCTTTTATTTGCAGGCCAAGGGGCTCAAGAAGTGGGTATGGGATATTCTTTATCTGAGACTTATTCTGAGGTTAAAGAAATTATAGCAACGGCAGATGAGGAGTTGGGGGTTGAACTTTCGGAGGTAATGTTTACTGGTCCGAACGATAAGCTGACTCAAACTTCATGGTGCCAGCCTGCTTTGTATTTGCATGGTTTAGCGTGTTGGGAAATGCTAAAAAAAAACTGCCCTTCTTTAAATCCTGTAGCTGCAGCTGGATTGTCATTAGGTGAATTTACAGCATATTCAGCGGCAGGATCATTCAGTTTTTTAGATGGATTAAAGTTGGTGGCGAAGAGGGGGAAGTTCATGGATGAGGCATGCGCTATGACGGATGGATCAATGGCAGCTATCATAGGGGGTGATGAAGGATCTGTGCGAGATCTTGCTAAGGAATATGATGTTGACGTGGCAAATTTAAATGCTCCTGGGCAGATAGTGATTTCCGGCTCTCGGGATAATATTCTTTCTGCCGTCAATAAAGTGAAGGATTTTGGATGCAGGATGGGGAAAGTTCTAGAGGTAGCAGGGGCCTATCACTCTAGATTGATGGCAGGGGCTCAGGACAAGCTAGCTCATGAACTAGGAAGCTTTGACATTACTCTGCCGGATTTTCCTGTTATATCGAACGTTGAAGCAAAATCCATTGTGGATACAGGTTCGATTAGAGCCTCTCTTGAGAGGCAAGTGACTGGATCTGTTCGCTGGTCTGAGTCTATGGAATTTATTTTAGATTCGAGCCCCGAAGTAACTTTCGTTGAATTTAGTCCAAAGCCTGTTTTGGCAGGACTAATGAACAGGATTAGCCGTGAAGCGGAAGTTCTAACAGTAAGTGGCCCTGAATCTCTTGAGGAGGTGACAATAGCCCTATCTTAAGGTCAATTGAGTGAGCGCAAATCACCTTCACGTTTTGTGATTCCCTCCTTATCGAGTCGTTCCAAGAATGGGATTACAATTCTTCGAGTCGTTCCAAGTATCTTACGGATATCTGCAGCAGTTGATGGCCCGTTGGAGGTTATGAATCTTTTTACTTTTTCTACAGAATCTTCAAAATGAGAGGATAGGAGTATTGCTTTATCGTCTAATTGAATAGCTTCTCCAGTTTCCAAGAGGAATTGCAGAGCAGATGAATCGTCATCGTTTTTTACTAATTCTTTGGGGTTAGGTGGTTCTAGAGGACTTGAATTAAGGGCATCACGTATCCGTTTACCAGCTAATTGTAACTTGTCGGGGAGCCGGGGGCTATGATCCTTTCTTCGAATTATAGTTCCACTCCTGATGTATTCATCGGTTTCTAGATCCTCTACTAATATTTCAAAGAGCTTAGGGTCAGGGAGGTGCTTTTTCATGAAACTTCTGAGCATATTAATATCAATGCCGGGAAGTTCTGGGTGTTTGTTGTGAATTGTATCAATTCTTTTAGAGGCGACCCCTACCAAATTAAGCCACCATTTTTTGTCAAATATCCAAGGCCCTGAGCTTATCGCATCTATTTGTTCTAGTGCTTGATTAATGTGGGCACTTGAGAAGCATGACTGTGTTAATATTTCAGAAGAGGGGAGGTATTGATCGCGAGTTATAAGAGATTGAAGAAATGATTTTACGCAGTTAGTTGATGAGGATCGAGTTTTAAGAAATTCTTTTTGTCCTTGGGATCTATAACTTCGGCGAGGAGGAGTTGGATCTAGGATAGTTCCTCCGGCAATAGTGAATCGTTTTGACCAGTCTCTTAAGACGAACCGATCTCCTGCGTGAGTGTAAGCCGGTTTGTCTAATCGGATCTCAGCGAGCGCTTGTTGGCCCGGCTCGAGTTCTATATTATCAAAAAACAATAATTTTCCTGAAATATTAGAGCTGCAGTGGTGAAATCTAATGCGCTGAGCATGATTTATCGGCCCAGCTTTAGACTCTCTTTTAGTTCTTTCAATTAAGGCATGGATGCGACGAGAAGGTGATCCTATACCCTCAATTGTGACAGTGTCGCCACGTTTGACGCCGCTCCTAGATTTGTCTTTTCTGATTTCAACGTCAGGGATATTGAGTGCAGTTCTCATGCCGGGCACAGCTTCCGAAACTTCGTGTTGATGATTTTGAATTGCGCGGATTGTCGTTTCAGATGAGTGCGGCTGAATGATGGCCTTTTGTCCTTTTGTGAATTTGCCTCCAGTCATGGTCCCAGTTATGACTGTTCCTACGCCTTTAGGCGAAAATACCCGATCCACAGATAGTCTTGGCTTTTGAATGTCAGGAGGAGGGGTGACCTTTCTAATTTCTTGAATTAAAGCCTCTCGTAATTCTTCAATGCCATCCCCGATGAGTGCGCAAACAGGAATAATCGGAGCATTTTCGAAGACACTACCCTTTAGAGACTCTGAAACCATTTCAGATGAAAATTCAATATCATCAACGGAATCGGATTTAGTTAGAGCGACTACAGCGTTGCGAACATTTAAGTATGTTAGAACATGAAGGTGCTCTTCTGACTGGGGCATCCACCCATCATCAGCAGCTACGACAAACATTGCTACGTCCACAGAGCCTGCACCAGCGACCATGTTTTTGACGAAGTCAGCATGACCTGGAACATCAATGAGCCCGAGACTGTATTTTTTTTCAGGGTCCGTAGAGTCATTTAATAAGAGATGAGCGAATCCAAGATCAATCGTCATTCCTCTCGATTGTTCTTCGGGCAATCTGTCTGGATTGGTTCCGCTCAAAGCTTCAATTAGAGTGCTTTTGCCATGGTCTATGTGCCCAGCAGTCGCAACAATGTAATTACTGGGAGTACTCATTTTATCTGGGATTGCCGAATTAATTCGAGGCTCATTGTACAAATTGGGCAAGAGGCATACGTTAATCCATTTGGTTTTATATTAGTTAAACTATTGGGAGGCTCTGCTGTTTCCTGAGTCCACCAGTATGACTTTTTGAAATGTTTAGTGTATTTTTTCGGATGTCCAAGTATGCCATTGCTGAGAAGGATTACATGAAGCGATTCGTGTCGAATGAGCCATTCTGGGATGCTCCCATCTGCATGGGCAAAGTATACAGCAGCCACATTGTCTGATCCTTTCCAAGAAGTGAGGCCTCCTTGGAATTTATTGCGGATCTTGGCGACTGGCATGCCTCTCCAGTCTTCATATTTTGCTGATACTGGATCATGTACTTTGATCGCATCACCTTTGAATCTTTTGCCGGTTTTTTTTTCTAGGTCTCTGATCTGTCCTTTGATCTGTGAAACGAGCCATTGGTTAGGCTTTTCTTTTTCCTTGGGTGCTATAAATGCAGGTTCACTGTATGGGCGATGACATCCGGTGAGGATGAATGCAAAAAATAGACCTAAGACTGATATTTTTGATGTCATTTTAAAAAACAAAAATGGAGCTAACAGTAACACGAGATTTGATAGTGAAAAGCATTGGAGTTTGATATCATTATTAGTATTAATTAACAATAAGGCTTAGGTGTGAAATTTTCATGATAAGTTTTGTGGTTTAAATTAATCGCAAATGCTACTTAAGTTAATTTCAAGGTATCTGTTTTTATTATATGTCTCAGAATGCAGTAGTTAATTTTGCGCCTGATCCAGGCTCTGTTGAAATTCGTAAAATTGATTGTCCTGAACCGGATTTTGATGATGTTATTATAAATGTTGAAGCCGTTGGAGTTTGTGGAAGTGACATTCATCAGTTGCATTCTACTCATAGTTGGCCAGTTAATTACCCGGTCGTTCTGGGGCATGAATTTGGCGGTAAGATTACTGAGATAGGAAAAAATGTTGAAGGATGGAGCATCGGTGACCGTGTCGTTAGTGAAACTGCAGCAGTAATTAATCCTGAAAGCCCCATGTCTCGTAGGGGCTTATATAATCTGGATAAGGACAGGAAGGGCTTTGGATATGGAGTCGATGGAGCAATGACTAACTATGTAAAGGCTCCAGCGCGATGTTTGCATAGAATTCCTAAAGATATTGAAATAGAGTGTGCGGCTCTGACGGAACCTTGTTGCGTTGCTTATAATGCGGTGTTTAACAACTCAAGAATTAATTCTGGAGACAGGGTCATTGTTATCGGGCCCGGGCCAATTGGGATATTGTGCGCTGTCTTTGCAAAGATGAGTGGAGCTGATGTGGTGTTAATTGGTTTAGATTCGGATTCTGATAGATTGGAAGTGGCGCGTTCTGGATTTGGATTAGAGACAATGGTTGGGGATGCTACTGAATGGGCGCTTTCCGTTGATGGATTAGGCGCAGATGTTATCATTGATGCCGCAGGTGTAAGCGCATCTTTGAGGACAGCTATTGATTTGGTCAGACCCATGGGAATCATTACTAAAGTGGGGTGGGGGCCAGAGCCTTTAAACTTTTCTCTAGATCCCTTAGTTCAAAAGAATGTTACTTTGCAGGGTAGCTTTAGCCATAATTGGCCGATTTGGGAGCGAGTTTTACAATTAATGCATAGTGGTGAACTGGACATTAGTCCGATCATTGGGGGTCAGTGGGCTTTGAATGAGTGGGACTCAGCCTTTGAGGCAATGCAGTCAGGGAAGGCAGTTAAATCAGTGCTTATTCCAGATTAATATTTTCATTTTTATGAGAATGAGGTCGGAGCCAAGAAAGAAATAATGAAACTAAAAAATCAATCATACATTGTAACAGGAAGTTCCATGGGAATAGGGGAATCGATTGCTCGCAGAATAGTTAAGGAGGGGGGAAGAGTTTTAATTCACGGCTTGGAACCGGACGAAACTAAAGAAGTTGCGCAATCCCTCGGGATGCCTCATTGCGTGGGAGATCTTGCCTTGCCTGATCATTGTGAAAACGTGGTAAGGACTGCAATAGAGGAATTTGGTCAATTGCATGGAATGGTAAATAATGCGGGAGCAGTTTTGAGGAATCTTATTGAAGAAACAGACGCGGCTTTTTGGGACACAGTAATGAATGTTAATGCTAGGGCCCCGTTACTATTGATTCGGGCAGCTTTAGAATACTTGGCTGAGTCCAGAGGCTATGTGGTTAATATCGGTTCGGTGAATGCGTACTCAGGCGAGCCTAACTTGCTTGCATACAGTGCTTCAAAGGGAGCTCTAATGACAATGACTCGTAATTTGGGTGACACTTTGCATCGAGACCATGGAGTCAAAGTGAATCAAATTAATCCTGGATGGGTTCTAAGTGATGCTGAAAAACAACGCAAGATAGATGAAGGGATGAAAGATGACTGGTTCGAACGTTTGGGGAAAGACGAGGTGCCGAGTGGGAGAATGATAACGACGGACGAGATTGCAGCGACTGCGGTACATTTTTTGAGTGATGAGTTTGGTCCGATCAGCGGCCAGGTCATTGAGTTGTCTCAGTTTCCATTCATTGGGAGGAACGCTCCGAAATGTTAATTTCAGTATTTATGCGAATAGATTAAATAAAGTATGCCAAAATTAGCAGTTTTTCCAAAGGCTTACATGAATGCTTTGTGCGTGGATGGCTCGATGTCCGTTCATGAATGGTTGAACATTGCGGAAAGTTTGGATGTTGAAGGGGTCGAATGGTATGCGGGATTTATAGAAAATGAGGAAAGAACTAATTGGGCAAGATTCAAATCAATTGCCAATGAAAAGGGATTAGAAATTCCTATGCTATGTTGTTCTCCAGACTTTACTCACCCTGATTCCTCTTTTCGCGAGAAGCAAATAGACAAGGAAAAGCGATGGATTGATATGGCAGCCGAATTGGGGGCAAGTTTTTGTAGGGTATTGTCAGGTCAGAGGCGGCCTGATGTTTCTATGGGTGAAGGTCTCAAGTATGCAGCTGAGTGCATTGAATCTTGCTTAAATTATGCTGAGCAATGTGGGGTCTCTTTGGTAATTGAAAATCATTACAAAGATGATTTTTGGGAATTTCCCGAATTTGCTCAACACATGGAGGTCTTTTGTGAGCTCGTTGAAATGATTGAGCATCCTCGATTCGGAGTCAATTATGACCCTAGTAACACTTATCTTGCTGGTGAAGACCCGATTGAGCTCTTGCATCGAGTCAGTGCAAGAGTCAAGACGATGCATGCAAGTGATCGCTATTTAATTGAAGGAAGCTTAGAGGATTTAAGGGAAGAGGAATGCGGATCGAGTGGGTACGCGAAGAGGCTTCGTCATGGCCAGATCGGAGAAGGTCTTAATGACTATGATTCTATTTTTAGAGAGTTGAGTAGAGTTCATTTTGATGGATGGATAAGCATAGAAGATGGAGTTGACGGGGTTGACCAACTTCGACGAAGTGTTGATTTTTTAAGAAAAAAAATATCAGATCATTTTCCGAACTAGTTTGAATGTCACAGTAAAACAATCATTGAGAGAGGCTTTTTTATTAAATGACAACGGGCTCAGAGGACACTCCAAAACTTTGTACTGCACCATTCTTTTATAGGCAGTGGGAAGTTATAAGAGATCCATCGAGATTCATAAATTCCTTGATAAAGAAATTTGGTGATTTCATCTACTACAGAGGAGTGATTAATTTTTACCTTATAAATAATGCATCTCTAATCAAAAAAGTACTAAACGAAACGCACCGTAATTTTGACAAAAACACAGTCATTTATAATCGATTTAGAAATGCTTTTGGGAACGGATTAGTCACAGCTGAAGGATCTCATTGGAGGCGTCAAAGGAAATTAATTCAACCTTCATTTAGGCCCAAATTGATTGAGGGGTTTTCTCAAATCATGCTAAGCTCTAGCAATAGAACTATTGATCGGTGGGGTAAGTTTTGTGAGTCCAAGACTACATTTAATCTTACGGAGGAAATGAACATGTTAACGCTTGAGATTGCCGGAAAATCGTTGTTAAGCGACGGATTTACTCGTGCGGCTAAAGATATTATTAGGTGGACTCATGTTATAAATAAATATAGCGCAGGAATTCCGTTCCCAATTATCAACAAGAAATGGTTTCCTAGCCCACTTAATTTTAAATTAAGGCGCGCATTAAAAGAATATAGATCTTTCATTTCAAAGACCATTGAGGCTCGGAAAGGCAATGATCAGGGAGATGACCTCTTGTCCGTATTTTTAAGTATGAGGGACGAAGAGACTGGTCAGCGCATGGAAGAGGATGAGATAGCAGAAGAGGTCCTTGGTGTAATTGTGGGTGGACAGGAAACTTCCGCTACGGCTCTGGTCTGGACTCTTTACGAGTTGAGTCTGAATGCTGAAGTCGAAGAGAAATTATTAAATGAGATCATGAATGTGACGTCTGGGGAACAGATGGATTTTTCCAAGATTGGGGAATTAAAGTATATGAAGATGGTGATTCAGGAATCGATGAGGTTACACCCACCATTTTGGTTTGAAAATCGAAACGCAATGCATGATGTGGAGTTAGGGGGAGTTCGCATCAAAAAAGGTTCAATGATTGCGATTAGTCGATATGCGTTACATCGCAATACAGATTATTGGGATGATCCGGAAACGTTTAATCCTGACCGATTCGATGAAGGATCTTCTAGAGAAAATAGTAGAGTGGACTCATTTGCCTACCAGCCATTTAGTAGTGGACCAAGGGTATGCATTGGCCGTCATTTTGCAATGATGGAGATGACGATTATTCTGTGCTCCATGTTGCAAAGATATAAGTTCCGAGTAGATCCTCATTACAAACACAAAGTTGCCACGAACTTGACAATGGAGCCTAAGGGTGGGCTGCCGGTCATTCTTGAAAGGAGATAGGCTCAGAATCAACTCGATGAGGCTATAATTTAGTGCTTAGCATTATTTCATTATAAGGAGAGGGTGTTTAGTATCGATCAGGTTGATATTCACATTGAAATTATCGATAATCGCTATTTCATAATTGTGGTTATTATTTTATAGAATGGCTCATTATTGTGTTTTGTTAGAGAATCATGAATAAAGATGAATAAGTATCCATACATTCCAAAGGCGATGAATGATCTCTTCAAGGAAGAGAAAAAACGGATAGATTATCTTTTTCTTAGGCCGATTCTGTTAATTGTATATTTTATCCTCAGGGTAGTGATCTTTCCGATAAAGTTTTTGATCCATCGGCGGCCGTTAGGATTTGAGGGCCGAATCATAGACGGTTTACTAGCTTTCGGATTAAAATATCTTGCGAGTCATGAGGCTGCGGATCTTTTAATTCGCCATATTCAAATCGAACCATTGACCTACCGTTTTTTGCTAAAGAATATTAAGGATAATGACGAAAATTCAGGACCGGATGACTTGAAGGAAATAGACCGCGCGGATTATCAAGAGACTGCGAGCAATCAAAAATTAAACGGTATCGAAGGAGATTTTAGCGTTCTCTCCTTTAAGGAAATGATAGCTAATAGTATGACGATAGGTCATGATGAGTTATCCTATGAAGTGGCGGACCGGTTCGATAGAGAGCTTTTCTTGAGAAATCTTAGCCAGCTACGAAAGGAGAAGCCTGAAGATCATAATCAGTACAGTAAAAAAATTCTAGAATTTAATAAGAAGTCTTCTTTTCAAGTCCTTGGATGCACAAATGTTGTAATGCTCATAGTTATAGTCATTAGCATTTTCGGCGACCTCAAAACGACAGTAAAAGCACTCAATTCATTTGGCTCCGATTCTGTTGTCCTTTGGGCGATGAAGCATATTTATAGTGATAACAAAGAAGTGCTAACGGACCTTGATTTTTATATGCAGGTCTATAACAACAGAAGCCATTACAATAGTAGTGTTTTCTTCTCTGATCCCAGTCAATATCTCTATTATCACATAGTATTTCATGAGTTTGTTTATAGTACATTACTAACGAAGTCCCCAGCCTCAGTATCGTAGAGTTATTAATACAGAGGAAAAATATATGGATTGTTACATCACAGAGACTGGGAGTTTTCTTCCAGGGAATCCGATTAATAATGAAGATATCTCGAAGTACATTGGAACGCTCGAAGGAGAATCAGAGATAAAAGAGAAGATCCTAAGAATGAACGGGATTAAGCAGCGCTATTATGCTCTTGATCGGCATCAGGACCCGACTCATGACGTGTATGATCTTGCGGCTTTGGCCGTTAAAGATTGCTTGGATAGTTGTGGGCATAAGCAATCTATTGGATATCTATCGACTGGCACTACCAATGCTCCGCTCGTTGCGCCGGGTCTTGCTAGCATTTTGCATGCGCGTTTAGCCGAAATGGGGATGCTCGAAGAAAGTATAGAAATCAATTCGAATTCAGGAATCTGTACTTCTGCGGCACAATCAATCATTAATGCTTGTCGGGTAGTGCGATTAGGAGAGCAATCTTCAGCGCTCAGTGTTGGTGTTGAACAGCCATCGGATATTTTAAAATCAACATCCATTGACGTTCCATCTGACCGTGACTCTCATGCCGGAGACATCAAGAGCTCCGAGTGGTTCATGTCAGTGTTTTTGCGTTTCATGCTTTCTGATGGTGCTGGTGCTTTTCTCATTGAAGATAAGCCCGCTCCTGACAGAATGTCTTTTCAGGTTAACTGGACCCATTCAAAGTCATTT
>CACJBM010000025.1 GCA_902591645.1 uncultured Verrucomicrobiota bacterium
CTAAAATATAAAGTCTACATTAGTTTTATTTAATGAAAGACTTTTAAAAGTTTTATAAACTTCTAAAGCCCTAAATGATAAGGCAGCAGTCGCCGTAACTGAAAAAACTGAACTTTTCTAGAACCGCTTTTCTATAAGCTTCTTTCATAAGATCTGTCCCCGCCAAAGCACAAACCAACATGAAGAGGGTGCTCTTTGGTAAGTGAAAATTGGTTAGCAAGGCATCGGTACCAAGAAACTGATGACCCGGGTAAATAAAAATATTAGTCTTCCCTGTCGAGCTTTGTATTTCGTTGATACTTTCCAGAGACAGGTGTTCTAGGACGCGGGTCACGGTTGTTCCTACTGCAACCTTTCGTTTGGCTGAATTTATAGCCAGTGCTGATTCCTCAGATAAATGAAACCTTTCACTGTGCATCTTATGGTCAATGATGCGGTCCGCTCGTACGGGCTGGAAAGTTCCGACACCGACGTGCAGGGTGATAAAAGTGTGAGGGATAGTTTCAATTAGTTCTGAGGTAAAATGTAATCCTGCCGTTGGAGCGGCGATAGCTCCCGGGCTCTTTGCATAGACCGTCTGATAACGCTTCTCATCAACTGTCTCCGCATCCCTTTTCATGTAATGGGGTAAAGCAAGCTCCCCGTATTCTTCAATATTGATTGGATCATTGAAGCGGATCATACGTTCTCCGGTGGGAAGAATTTTTTCAACAGTACCATTAACTCCCGCAATATTAATTAAGTTACTGATCCGCATTTTTTTTCCGGGCCTGACCAAACATTTCCAGACATTCGGCTCAGGTTCCTCTAACCGGATGATTTCTATTTTCCTATCATCATTAAAGAATCTGGAGGGGACTACTTTCGTATCGTTCAAAATACAAATATCGTCTTTGTTAACGTAGTCTTTAAAATCTCCAAATCTTCGACAGCTGATTTCACCTGATGAGCGGTCTATGACCATCATTTTTGAACCGCTCCTGTCCGTTCTTGGCATTGAGGCGATGAGTTCCTCAGGCAGATCATAGTTAAAGTCTTCAGTTAGTAATTCTTTAGCCATAGGTTAATATCTCTTCTTGTAACTCTTCACTAGAAGCTTGAAAGTATGATAATGTCGAATTTCTCTTTTGGCTTATTTATAGCCATTGTCGGAACGTGCTGTCTTACTTCGTGCAAGACTGTACGGGAAGTTACGCACATTGAATCAAAAGGCATTAGTGATCCTCTCTCAGATCGATTCATTGGTAGCTCGGTTTCGAAGTATGAAAGTGGAACGAGGCATTCCATGGATAGCCAAAGGACAACAACTAAAAAGATATTTGGAGGGAAACATAATAATTCTATGTTTGGAGGGACGTATGATAAGAAGAAGTTTCAGGGCAATAAAAAGAGTTCATTAACAGACGATCAATTTAACTCTGGAAATTATTATTTTGCAAAAAATCGTTCACTGAACCGCAAGATATCTAATTTGTCTGATGATGAGTATTCTTTGAGTCAGAAGAAGGCCAATGAAGGGACGAAAAATTGGTTTGGTCAGAGTAAGGGTTTTAAGAAGACTGGTTTTCTAGGTGCAAAGAAAAAGATTTCCCGTAAGCCTTTAAAGGCTGCTCTTGATGCACAGGAAAAGAACCGTAACACCGATTTAGAGATTATAAGCTCACCAGGAATTGAAAGATCCCCTCAGGGAATGAGCATTGATGATGTTCGAAAATTGCTTGGAAATTAGTGTCAACTTGATGAGGGGCAGATTTGAGGGCACCTTGAACTCTTTATCAGGTTATTATTATAATAAAATATGTCGCCCAAAGAACAATTAGAACAGTTGACTCATGGAACGGCTACGGTCCTCAGCGAGAAGGAACTCTTAACCAAGTTAGAGGCAGGGAAACCTTTGCGCGCAAAGCTTGGGGTAGATCCTACGGCCCCTGACATTCATTTGGGTCATACCGTAGTATTGGAAAAATTGCGACAGTTTCAGGTCCTTGGTCATCAGGCCGTGCTCATCATTGGAGACTTTACGGCGACCGTAGGTGATCCGACTGGCCGCTCTTCGACTCGGCCTCCCCTGACCCGCGAGGAGGTCCTAGCTAATGCGGAAACATATACGGATCAGGCTTTCAAGATTCTGGACCGGGAACTTACTGAAGTAGTTTATAATGGGGACTGGTTTCGGAAGATGAGTTACGAAGAGGTCCTCAAGCTCAATGCCCGGGTCACGATGCAGCAAATGCTGCAGAGAGAGGACTTTAAGACTCGGTTAGACGATGCGAAAGAGGTACGTTTACATGAGATGCAATACCCAATCATGCAGGGATGGGATTCGGTTGAGGTTCGTTCGGACGTTGAGTTGGGGGGAACTGATCAACTCTTTAACATTTTAGTAGGGCGAGACATGCAGAAATCGGAAGGTATGGAAGCTCAGGTAGCAATGTGTTTACCCATTCTGGAGGGCACTGACGGGGTCCAAAAGATGTCGAAGAGTTATGGAAATTATGTTGGTGTGGATGAAGATCCTGGCCAGATGTTCGGTAAGACAATGAGTGTGTCTGATGATCTAATGGACCGCTGGTATATTCTCTTATTAGGAGAGGAAAGAAATGAGACATTGCATCCGATGGAAGCAAAGAAGCAACTCGCATTTTCTATCGTGGAAAGGTATCACGGAGAAGAGAAGGCGAATGAAGCGAGAGCTGATTTTGAGTCGAAGTTTGTTAAGAATGATACGGGGGCATTGTGGCCAGAAGTTGACCTCGGTGATGAGAGGCGGCTCATTGCATCCGTTTCAACGGCTTTTCTTGAAGGATACAACATGAAGCGGAGCGGTGGTGAGATTAGACAATTAATTACGCAGGGAGCAGTTCAGCTCGATGGTGAAAAGTTTGTGGATGTGAAGGGAATCTTGCCGCAGAATTTGAATGGAAAGTTATTGCGCCTTGATAAGAAACGCAGTGTCAGGTTGTTATAATATCAATAAATAGAATGAGAAAATTTCAGATAGAAACTTTCATTCAATTGTTAAGTTTTTACCTACAATAAATATATTAATCAAAAGTGTAAGTGAGTATCCTTGGACGAGCCGTTTTGAATTCCCTAGCTTATCTTGGGCAGTTAGGCAGCCTCCTCAGTGAGATCTTTGGATTTATATTTAGGGGAAGGATCCGGTTCAAGTTGATGTGCCGGCAAATTGTGAATATAGGATTCAGTTCTCAGATGGTTGTTATTGTGACTGGCGCTTTTACGGGAGCTGTTTTTACAGCGCAAACCTATTATCAGGCGACGAAGCTTGATCTTGAATCTGGGATCGGAGGACTGGTCTCTATTGCTATTTGCCGGGAACTGGGTCCGGTGCTAGTTGGTCTAATGATTTCCGGTAGGGTAGGAGCTTCGATGGCAGCCGAGATAGGAACTATGAAAGTCACCGAACAGATTGATGCTTTGCGCTCGATGGGAGTGAGTCCGACAGGTTATGTGGTCGTTCCGAGATTCGTTGCAATCATGATATCCATGCCACTCTTGATTGCTGAAGCGATCGTCTTTGGGATAATAGCTTCGTATTTTATTGCTGTGAAGTTTTACAATATCAATTCGGTCTGGTTCTTAAATCATCTTAACAGTTATACTGGTCTTGAGGACATTGCTTTTGGAATGATTAAGGGATTCGTTTTTGGAATTTTGATATGTTTAATTTCTTGTCACCAAGGATTAGTAGTTAGGGACGGTGCAGTGGGTGTGGGCAGAGGCACGACCCGGGCCGTCGTTCTTTCGTCTTTAACGATACTAGTCTTCAATTTTTTCCTTACAATTATCCTTACGAAAATGTTTCCGTTTGGAGCCGTGTAAGGAATTCACCGTTCAGAGGCCCTGTTTGCTGAGGACGTCCCGCAGTTCGCTTTGAAAGACTGCCAGATCATCTTGCGTGGGGCTGTACCCTTCCTCGTCCGGATTCAATCCTAACCTTCCGATCTGATCAATGTACCATGCAGCATCCTTACCGTCACTAAAAGTTACCTTTCCACTGATGACGCATTGTGGCTGTGTGAGAGAGTCGACCGTTAGATTAACATTGGCCGTTCGATTTTCATTTTCATTGACCTCTTCTTTTTCCGGATCATCGGGCAATGACTCTTCTTCTTCAGATTTAGATTCTGGTTCTTCTTCGTTCGATATTTCTGAGGAGTCTTTTTCTTCTGAAATAGATTCTTCGGGATCGATTACTTCCTGTTCCTCTTCTTGTATGACTTCCAATCCTAGATCTCCTAACAGGAAACGTGTGTCTAGATAAGTGAGGTTCAATCCAAATTCTTCTTTCAGACTTTGCTGTATCTTACCGAGATCAGCACCTGATTGGATCCATTCCCCAATGGTTTTTTTTTGATCTTCCGTCACTTGCATTGAAAGTCTTAATTCTACCCCTCCGGTCAGTCGATTGCTCTTTAATTTAATTTTTGAAAGTGGCGCGCGGGGACGGGATCGAACCGCCGACCGACTGGGTGTAAAATATATAGATAACATGGCATTTCAAGGGTTTTAACTCAAAACCTAAATCTAATTAATGCTATTTGATCTCTCTAAGTGTTGCCACTTTGTTGCCACGATTTGGAGGTACATCCATTTCCTGTATTTGGAACCCCATATTACTTGAGAGCTATAGCAATTTGAAACTATGGCTACTGTATACAGAAAGAAAAAGAAGGGTGGGGGTTTCTATCCACACTGGACTGCCAAATATAAACTCGCCAATGGTAAATATGGTTGGAAGAAGACGAGCTCAACCAAGAAACGTGAGGCCCAGCGTCTCGCTCAGGAATGGGAAGTTTGAGCAGGGTAAGCTCAGTAAAGGCCATTCTAAGCGAGGTGTGGAGGTGCAGGAATACCTAGAGAGATTCATTACGGAACAGAATAGAAAAGGATGGTATGTTTGTTTTGGATGGGCATGAGGAAGTAGCTGTCACACAAGAAAAGGCCGAAACACAGTCAATTCCATGGATTTGGTTTAATTAGTGGAAAGTTAATTATCAGAATTAATTATTTCTTGTTCTGTTTTATTATTGGACAATTTGCTAATAGTGCTTATCAGAGGGAGAGTAAATCATGACATATTTAATGAAGAACAATCATTAATCATAAATCGATTATATTCTTATTTTTTTATAAATGTATATTTTGGGGATAAGTGAAATTGACAATGATGCAGGAGCCATTTTGCTAAAAGATTCTGAGGTTGTTTGCGGAATAAATGAAGAAAGGCTTTCCCGTAGGAAGCGACATCAGGGATTCCCCCACCTTTCAATTAAATGGATACTTAGTCACGCGGGCATTACACTCTCAGAAATCGACTATATTGCTGTTGCCAAGGCAGACCCTAAAAAAACACCTGAACTCTTTTACAGACCACGCAACCTTATCAGCAAATATCCTTTTTTTACAAAGAAAGACCCGGCTTCATTTACAACTAAACTTCTGAACAAGCTGATATACATTTACAGGAATATCCCGCGGACTATGAAGCTTGCTGAGCGCATGAATGATGAAATCAGCGACTGGGTGATGAAGAATCGATGCGCAGATAAAATCATTAGGATACCTCACCATTACGCGCATGCTGTTTGTGCATACTGGGCTAGCGGTTTTGATAAAACTTTGGCTGTTACAATTGACGGTCAGGGGGAAGGCATTAGTGCTCAGGTTTATTCCATAGACCACGGAGAATTTAAACTGCTAACGGAAGTGCCGCTTCCGCATTCTCTGGGAACATTCTACGGATCTGTAACGAAGGCTTTGGGATTTAAGCCTTCGCGTCATGAGGGAAAAATTACAGGTTTAGCTGCTTATGCTGTGCCGGATAATAAGCTACTTGATGCTGTAAGACGCATTGCCTTCAGTAATGACGACGGAACCTTTTCAGCGCCTTCAGTTTATGGTAGCTACCCTACTATACTCAAGCTGGCTAAAAAATATGGACCCAACAAACTTTCTGCGGCATTCCAGACGGTTTTAGAGGAAGTAGTCTGCAGATTTGTCCAACATTGGGTACAGTTAACTAAAATCAAAAATGTTGTTTTAGCCGGTGGTGTTGTCGGGAACGTAAAGCTTAATCAGCGCATTCACGAACTGCAGGAAGTTGAGAAAATATTTGTTTTTCCTCATATGGCAGATGGAGGTCTTTGCTATGGAGCAGCTCAGGAGGTTTACCGCAGGAAAAGTGAGGATGTATCGCCGTCTCCAATTAAAAATGTCTATTGGGGACCACTTTATACTAAAGACGAAGTTAAAAGCGTTCTCCGCGACAAGGGACTTTCATGGGAACAACCTGAAAACGCTGCAGTTAAGGTGGCCGAACTTCTAGCGGATAACAAAGTTATTGCATTTTTCAACGGTGCCCTTGAATTTGGTCCGAGAGCATTAGGTAGCAGAACTATCATGTATCCAACTACTGATGCATCGGTCAATGATTGGCTCAACAGCAGACTTGATCGAAGTGAATTTATGCCTTTTGCACCAGTTACTCTCGCAGAACATATAGACGATTGTTATATAGGTACTGCTGGAGCTGAATTCACGGCCCAGTTCATGACTGTAACATTTAACTGCACTGACAAAATGAAAAAGCAGTCTCCAGCAGTTGTGCATATAGATGGCACGGCGAGACCGCAAATTATTAAACGCGAGCAGAATCCCTTTTATTATGATATCATCAAAAACTACCACCAGATTACGGGAATCCCTTCGGTTGTAAACACCAGCTTTAACATGCATGAAGAGCCGATTGTCTGCTCGCCTGAAGATGCAGTTAGAGCATTCTTATTAGGGGGCCTTGATTATCTTGTTATCGAAGGGCTTATCGTAAAATTTCCTGAAGATTTCCAAAAACAGAATTTATAGTCAAATGGCAGTTGGATAGCCTTTTTTAGCTTTCATTGTCTTTTCCTTCTTCAGGATACTCCGGCAATGTTTCTTCTTCTTGAGATTCAGATTCTTTTCCGTTGGGGATAGCCGGATCCAGTTTTTCTTCAGGTTGAGCAGAATTCATTTTTTCTTCCTCTTCTTCTTCTTCTTCGATAATTTCCAATCTGAGATCTCCCAACAGAAAACGTGTATCCAGATAAGTGAGTTTTAATTCAAATTCTTCTTTTAGGTTTTGCTGTATTTTATTGAGATCAGCACCTGCTTGGATCCATCCTCCGATGGTTTTTTTGATCTTCCAATAATTTTATTCCGTCTCCTAAGTTTTAAAATTTGAGTTGGTTGATTTTTCGTTAATTCTATTTTTTATAGAGTTAAAAGTGTTGTTACATTTTCTACTATATCCACATCAAACTTTTTAATTAACCTGAAAATTTTTGAAAGGAGAGTCATTTTTTCTCCAAAATAGGAGGACAGGAGTATTTTTAGATTCTAAGAGATTAGCTCTAAAGTGTTACTTATGTAATACGCTGCTAAACCTTTTTAAGGCATTTTGTTTTTAGTTTTGCCTTGCACCGTCGTACTCCTGCAAATAAAGAAAATCGATTTATATAATAATCGAATAAGATTTTGTTTTCCTTTCTATTCAAATCAATGCCGTGTGGGCCATATGCCTCATCTATAGAGATAGATCCACATCTTTCTTCAATGTAATCATTAGGTGATAAGAGTATGATTCGAGAAATTGTTGTAGATTCTCCATACCCAAGTTCATTGTTCTGGCCGAATCGGTATAATTTATTTTGTGATTGATATAGGCGACCAGCCATTCGGGCAGAAGTTGGTGACATACATACAGGGCTTAGAGGATGGGGAGTAAATGTTTCATCAATTGTATTTGCGCTCCATAGATGTAGAACTGAATGCGCATCATGGTTTTGACCAAAGAATAAATACCAATGATTTTCGTGTTCAATTAACGTGGCATCAACGATCCGCTTTGTTTCTAGCCCTTTCAGAAATATCCTAGCCCCATCTTTCTTACCTAATGGATAAATAAATTGATCAGAATGGCTTGCAACTTCTGGTACAATATATTCAATTTCATTAGAAATGAAGGTGAATGGGTATGAGTAGTGTTTTCCTGTGAACAGAACACGATTGCTATTTGGATTTTCGGAGGTGAACTCTAAGATATCACCAAGCCCTGTTTTTTTATCTAGTGCCTCTAACCTAATTTTTTTTAAGTCTGCAGAAAAAAAAGGGTCTGCATAAAAACTATATTTTGGTTTAAGTTTAAAGACTGAGAATTCCTCTAATTTTAATATATTATTAGTTTCTTCACTAATCCTATTGTTAACAATGGCAACTTTCCATTTCTTCTCGAAAAATATCCCATAGAGTATTCTTTTGATAAAGTGTAACCCGATCTTTACGATAAGGTAGATGACAATAGTATTGTTTGGCAGGGTATAAATTTTACCATTTGTATCAATTTTGATTGGGCTATTGTTATTTAAATTTAACAATGCTTTTTTCAAAAGATATTTTGAGCAAGAATAGAAATTTAAAGATGTCTGTTTGTATGAATGTCGTATTAACTTAGTTTCTGCAAAAGCCAATATGTCTCCAGCGGCTAATTTATTTGATAGTTTTTGGACGATGACTCCAGATTTTGAGTCGCCATTAAGAAGTTCGTAAAAGCCTGCTGGCCGACCTCTATATTTTGATGGATTTCCGTGATGGAATGACAATATATCGAATCTTTCTAAATGCTCGTCGATTCTGAGAAGATTCATTCCAAATTTAATAACAATTGAAATGCCTTCGTCTTCTAGTTCCTTGGATACATCTTTTGGAATAGTTTGCCATAACCCACTATACTTGGAATTGAAGTTGAGAATCTTTGGGCCAGATTTAGAATAAGCCACCTTCCTGCTTAGGCGGTTATTCAAAGATAGTAGACATAGCACATAGTAGAAAAAATGTTTAAGATAATGCTTTTTTGTCTTTGTATTTTGGCAATTTAAAATCAGTTTTACATTAAGGATCGAAAAGCTTTCTTCTAAGGCATTCAGTTGCCAATTACATAAAGAAAGATTATCTAAAATTAATGCGACATTGATTTTGTTCATTAACTGTTTCTGATTTTTCCAAACTGAAGTCGCTCTTTATTTTATATTTTGGTGTTAAATGAGTTAACACTCATTTGTTGTTTCTGCCTTTAGTCAAGATACTTCAGATTTTATCATCCCAATACAAGTGAGTGACTATATATAAAAATGGTGCGCGGGGACGGGATCGAACCGCCGACCGACTGGGTGTAAACCAGTTGCTCTACCGCTGAGCTACCCGCGCTCTAATAGGATTCATAGATTGATTTTCTATTGAGTCAACAAAGAAGAAACCAGCATTCAATTTTCTCAAATGTCAGTGAAGAGTTTAATTTCAAATTTAGGGTCATAACCGGTTGCTATATTCCATAGTTACGGCTTGGCTGGCTCGCGGCTATTTTCTTTGACATAAGTAATATGTTTTTCACCTAGAGCTTGTAGATTCTCTACTATGTCTGGATGTTTTCCGGACAGATTTGATTTCTGGCTAATGTCCTTTTCTAAATCGAAAAGTGCTATACCAGTCTTTTTTTGTTGATATTTTCCTGGGATTCCGCCTGTTCCCGGTTTTCCGTTGAGGCTACGGTAACTGTGGGGAAAGTGAAGACTCCAATTGTCTTTTCTGACGGCATGGAGATTTTTTCCCCAATAAAAATAATAGGCCTCGTGAGGGCTCTTTGCATTTTTTGCACCTTTAATTAGAGGCCAGATATTTTTCCCATCAATTTTATGATTGGGCAGTTTGGCTCCGGTGATTTGTGCTATCGTTGGCAAAATATCTATAGTCATTGCCGGTTCTGAACATACAGTTGAAGGCGGTATTTTCTCTGGCCAGCGCATAATGCATGGGACCCGCACTCCTCCTTCCCACGCTGTACCTTTTCCTTCGCGCAAGGGTTTAGCTGAACCTGCATGATCTCCATAACTTAACCAGGGTCCATTGTCTGTCGTGAAAATAACAAGGGTGTTTTTATCTATTTTATTTTCTTTAAGAGATGCGAGAATCTGACCCACGGACCAATCAATTTCCCACATCACATCTGCATATAAACCGTTTTTGGTCTTGTTATTATTTTCTTTAGAAACAAAGAGAGGCACATGAGGCATGCTGTGTGCTAAGTAAAGAAAGAAAGGCTTGTCTTTGTACCGCTCAATGAAGTTAACAGCACGTTTCGTATAATCAGTAGTGAGTCGTTTCTGTTCTTCAGGTGTAACCTCTTTGTCGATGA
The DNA here is from genome assembly GCA_902591645.1 of uncultured Verrucomicrobiota bacterium. Next base: position 10,250 of record CACJBM010000025.1, read on the forward strand.
TTCTGTCTCCTTCAATCATTGGCAAGTTGGGCCATTTCTTTAGCCGTTCTTTTAATGGTAGGTGCCGGACTCCGGGGTGGTGCGGCCACATATCATTCGAGTAAGGTAAGCCGTAATATTCATCGAATCCGTGATGAATGGGAAGTGAAGATTTATGATCTCCTAAGTGCCACTTACCAAACATTCCGGTAGAGTATCCTTTATTTTTAAGTAGTTCAGGGATTAATATCTCGTTTGGATTAATTCCGTGCCTAGATTTCGGCCCTGGTGCTCCAAGCATTCCAATTCGGTTTGGATAACAGCCTGTGAGAAGTGCTGCACGGGATGCTCCACAAACGGCTTGAGCGACATAAAAGTCTGTAAATTTGCGACCCTCTGTTGCCATACGATCAAGGTTAGGGGTCTTATGGTTTTTGGCCCCGAAGCATCCAATATCTGCATAACCTTGATCGTCCGTGAAGATGATTACTATGTTTGGCTTAGATAATGAATAAGCGTGAGAAGAAAAAATAAGAATAAAGAAAGTGATGAGATAATGTAAGGAGTTCAAAGTGAAGTAATGATTTAAAGTGATGTTTGTCACCGATGTTTTGACGATCTTTATTTGCCAGTCTCAATGATAAGAATCATTTTTCTAGCAGCCTTTGATAGCGATAGAGTTTCTTCTTGCGTCAGAACTTTAGGTGAGGGTTGATCCTGATCCTTATTTTCTGTTTCAGGTTCATGGCCGCCCATTTCAGCTAGTAAAATTTCTAGTTCTTTAGTAAGATTCATAATGTGTACGCGTTGCCGCAACTTAGGTTCGAGGCCTTGTAGCGTTTCCAAAAAATATGCGGTTACATCGGTCCTAGAAAGTTTAGAGGCTTTGGCCTCAGAATAATTGATTGAGGTTGTTACGGCCGCAATTTCGAGGGCACGTAACCAACCTCCAAGAGCGACTAAGTTGGCAATGTCAACATCACGAAGCATAACCATTTCTGCTTCTACATCTGCCTGGGTCTTGGAAAGCTCTTCTTTTAACTTATCCCATTTTCCTAGGACACTGCTCTCAAGAATACTCTTGGTATATTTAGTGACTCGTTTTCCAGCTCCTAACACTTGTGCCTGTTTGAGGACAGCCCTGCCAATATCTTCAAGCTCTTCAATTTGCTCAGACTGGACAATTAAGAAACCATCAGAGATGAGAGTGCCAAGTCCAAGTGCAACCAATGAGCGGTCCCTAGAAATAGTCTTAGGGATTTCCCTTTTTAGTTTTGCATAAGGCAGATCACCAAGTTCATCGAGTTGTTCGAACAGTTTTTTAATGGATGGGGTCGTGAATCGATTCACACCGAATTCTTCTCGGACATGCTCGTCTCCGACAAGATCTTCTGGTACTTCTTGGGCACTGAGAATCGTAGAAAGCGGGAGAATAAGCAGAATGATTCGAAGGGAAAGCATAAGGGTTGGTTGAAGGTAATACCTAATTCTAAACGATTATTGCCTTTTGGGTATGCATTTATATTGCTTTTTGATTGGGTGATAATATTAGGAATTGATCCTTGATACCTTAGAATTTTCCAATGAATGTTGCTCAAATCTACTCATGGGGCATTTAGCGACCACAATATGGATCATTTGCTACTTTGGCGTTCTGCTGGGCCTGACCGGTTATGGACTTCATCGGTACTCAATGATTTATCTTTATTGGAAGCATTCACGCAGAAAACCTGAGCCTGCTGGTCGATTTGAACAATTACCTCACGTCACGGTTCAGCTTCCTATCTTCAATGAACTTTATGTGGTACGACGACTAATTGAAGCGGTTTCAAAAATTGATTACCCGAAAGAACTTCTGCAGATTCAGATTCTTGATGACTCGACAGATGAAACTCAGAAAATTTGCGCTGAGGAGGAATCCAAACTCAAGGCCGCAGGTTTTGATGTTGAATTAATTCAGAGAGAAGACCGGGTAGGATTCAAGGCAGGCGCTTTGGAAAATGGAATGCATTCGGCAAAGGGGGAATACATTTACATATTAGATGCTGATTTTGTTCCCGGTCCAGAGGTCCTTCATCAGATGATTCATTTTTTTACTGATGATAAGGTTGGTATGATACAGACCCGTTGGGGTCATATAAATAAAAAATATTCTATTTTAACGCGTGTCCAGGCTCTCTTCCTTGATGGGCATCACGCTGTGGAACAAACTGCGCGGAGCCGGAGCGGTCGATTCTTTAATTTTAATGGTACGGCAGGAATCTGGCGTAAGAGCGCAATAATCGATTCAGGGGGTTGGGAGCACGACACCATCACTGAAGATTTAGATTTAAGTTACCGAGCACAAATGAAGGGTTGGAAATTTATTTATTTGGCTGATGTGGTTACTCCTGCAGAGCTTCCCCCTGACATGAATGGTTTTAAGACTCAACAGCATCGGTGGGCCAAAGGTTCCATTCAAACTTGCCGAAAGATACTGGGAAGGGTCTGGAGGAGTGATCTTCCTTGGATTATAAAGTTTGAAGCAGTGGCTCATTTAACTGCGAATTTTGCTTACTTATTATTGATATTGCTTTGCGTTTTAGTTAATCCGGCCATGCATCCAGAGTCTGGTTGGGTCAGGACTGTGCTCCTTGATATTCCTATCTTTTGCGCCACAACCATTTCGGTTGGGCTATTTTATGTGACTGCGCAAATTGCTATTAATCCGAGTCCTAGGAAATGGATTAGGGAGGTCCTCTATCTGCCGGTGCTCTTGGCGCTTGGTATTGGTATGTCGATAAATAATGGGAAAGCTGTTATTGAGGCGATCCTTGGTAAGGAATCTGATTTTGTTAGAACTCCAAAGTACGGGATAGAGAAAACAGATAAGGTTGTCAGTAAGTCAAAGTACAGGGCATTAAAATCCGTTGCCCCTTTATTTGAGATACTTTTCTTTTTGTATTTTTCTTATTTGGTCATTGATGCTTGGCGCAATGAGAATTTGTTTGTATTACCTTTTCTTATTTTGTTCCAAATAGGTTTCTTCATTGTTGCGTACGGATCCCTTCGGTATTTATTACCCAATTTTTTAAATGGTGAAGGGAAGTCCAAGGATGAGCCTCTTGAAATTTAATTTGATAGAAGTGTTTTTTCCTTGTGATCCGGTAATTTCATATCATTGATTCTCTAAATTACTTTTGTGTCATCTGGATGCAGTTGGTTTGACAGTCTTAACTATTAATACTAATATGGTAATTATAAGAAAGGCTACTGAGTACAAAGATATTGGTATCCATAGTTGGCCCTTATGATTCTAAATGTCTGAGACCCGTATTCTATTGGTATTAGCTGGCATGCTTACTTTGTTGTGCAATTGCACTTCAACCAAACTTCGCGGCGACCGTATAGTGGTAAGTGTTTATGATCAGCGACTCTCACTGATTGGCAAGGAAGGGCCCGTCAAAACTTATCCCATATCCACTTCTAAGTATGGTCTTGGAAGTCAGCCTAGGAGCTATAAGACACCACTTGGAAGAATGTATGTTTGCAAGATGATTGGTGGAGGTGCTCGTGCCGGAACCGTTTTTAAAAGCCGACGCCCGACTGGTGAAGTGGTCCGACCCAATTCACCAGGAAGGGATCCAATCATTAGTAGAATTATATGGCTCGAAGGCCTTGATCGGTTCAATCGTAATACAAAAGAAAGACTGATATATATTCACGGTACACCCGAGGAGCGAACTATAGGAACTCCTTCCAGTTATGGTTGTATTAGAATGCGCTCTAGAGACGTCATTGATCTATATTCGAGGATTCGTGTTGGGACTAGGGTATATGTTAAGCGGTCCCAGCTGACTATGACTGAAATGCCGTTAGCGGCTCGTTTCATCACTGCATCATTTAAAGGTATTCAAAGTGAGCGGTCAGGCATCATTGGTTTGCGCTAATGGCTAATAGCTTTTTTCAATGCTCGCAACAAAGGGTATAGAGAGATTGAATATTTCATTATGCGGTCTAAAAACGATTAGTCCTATGGCTTGACAAGTTCTTGTCGTCGTCTAAGTTCGCAACCCCCTAAGAAACTGACTAAAAACCTATTATTATGGCGAATTCCAAATCCGCAGAAAAAAGAGCACGACAATCAGCTAAGCGCGCAACAGTAAATCGTGCGGTCAAAGCTCGTGTTAAGTCAGCTCGTAAAGCTGTTAATGATGCTATCGCGTCAGGGGCCAAAGAGGACGCCACGTCTCGATTGCATGCTTTAGCTTCAGTAGCGGATAAAGCAGCAAAAAAAGGGGTCATTCATAAAAATTCAGCTGATCGGTTGAAAGGCCTCTATTCAAAAAGAGTTGCCGCTATTAGCTAATTTTATTTAGCTAATCATAGAATCCCCTTAATTTTTGGCAATAAAAGCGAATCTGGGAAGGTTTTTCCGGCTAAATATAGTCTTTGTTATCTAATTTAATAAAATAGTACTGGCGCTATCATTTTAACGTAAAGCTACATTTAGATATAAAAAACAAAGTTTTCTTTTAGTTTGGTTGATTGAAAGGTTCCTAAGGATATAATAAAACTTGTCTATGAATGAAGAGGAGGAGATGCAAAATGAGGCATTAAATGAACGCGCTAAGAGGGCAGATAAAATCATTAGAAATCCTAGAAAATATAAAATTTGTGCTGGTTGTGAATCGATTGTAGCCCAAAAAATCAATTTGTGTCCGAATTGTCATGCGTACCGGTTTGTAGAGAGCGAAAGCTTGGTAGTTGCTCAGGCTCAAGAACTTGGACAAAGAGAGGCAAGGTCCGTACTAGGCAGTGATTTTGAATAAATTAGTGATTTTTAGTTAATTTCCCTTAATTTTCTATATATTAAAAATTATGAAAATTAAGTCTTGCACTCAATTATGAATGGGTTTTCATTAAAGGGTGTTCACCCAACAATTGGGTAAACTGTTTGAATGTATTAACTAACTAACTAACAAACAAAAAATAAAGTATATGAAAATCCGTAACATTGCAGCAAAAACAGCCGCTGTTCTTGGATGCTCCGCCCTTCTCGCCCTGGTTCCTGCTATTGCAGGCGATGAGGCTGTTGCGGGTGAAGATCTTGGTGCAGAGGTAAGCGTCGGTTATGATACCGACTATATCTTCAGAGGTGCAAACCTTGGACAGGATCTCCTATGGAGCGACGTCAACGTTTCAACATCTCTTTCTGACGGCCTCGGCCTTAACATAGGTGCTTGGTACGCCAACCCAACAGACGCAGGCGACGATGAGCTTGATGTCTATGCAGGTATTTCAACCGATCTCGGTGGAATGTCTCTTGACGTTGGTACTACCTACTACTACTTCCCAGGTGCAACTGGCGACAATACTCTTGAGATTGGCGCTGCTCTTGGAACAAGTGTTGGTGCTTTTGACGTAAGCGCAGGCCTATACCACGACATTGATACTGACAACACTTACCTTGAGCTTGGTGTTGGTACATCAGTTGACCTTACAGACAGCGTTTCACTTGATATCGGTGCTACTATCGGTAACAACCAGGACGAAGTCATTACTGGTCAGGCTGATGGTCTTACAGCTCTTACAATCACAGTTGGTGCTCCTATCGGACTTTCCGATAATGCTTCATTGACTCCTTACGTTGGTATCAACGCTGGTCTTGATGACAACGATGGTGATGGTGATGAAATCTTCAGTGGAATCTCTCTTTCTGTAGGATTCTAATTTAGATCTAATCTAAGTAATTTCACAAACCCCCGGTCGAAAGACCGGGGGTTTTTTTGTGTACATTTGCCAAACCATTAAGGGGCCATTCCAGTAATTATCGATAAGGAACATACATTTTTATTCGGGAATGAATTGATTAGATGATAAAAAATAAGGATTAGATTAAAAATACCTAAATTTATAGTAGGACAATTTGTGCAAGAAGGGAGAACCTCCTGAAATTTGATAAAGAATGGAGTAAACTTATCTTTTTAATACTAGGTGGGGCATAATTGAATTGTTTAGGCCCAAAAAAAGGGTAATATAAAAAAGAAATTCAAAAGAACCCCCAATAAATAGTTAATTCAAAAATCCCAAATTGTAACTATGAGAAATCACCATTTCCTTTCAATCAAATCAAAACGACAAAAGTCATCAGCATTTACTCTCATTGAGCTTTTGATCGTTATTGTAATCATCGCTATCTTGGCTTCCGTTGCTTTTCCGGTAACGGCATTGGTGATGGAGCAGGCCCGTAGATCGGAGGCTAACAATGAAGTTACCCAATTAAAAGCAGCGATAGGTTCATACGAATTGGAATATTCAAAGCTTCCTTTTGCCTCTGGAAGTGGAGGAGAAGGAGATCTTAGGATGGACACTTTCCAGGATAATATTATCAGTGTACTAGCTGGTTATAATGTGGATGGTTTGAATCCACGTAAGAAAGCATTTTATACGGGGAAAAGAGCCAAAGATGCAAAGACAGCCAAGAAGCCGAGAGGTGGTGTTTTTGGAACTGATGAACAATTACAATTGGCGGATCCTTGGGGAAGAGAATATTATATCGTGATAGATTCAAACTATGATAACATTCTTGAAGATCTTCCAGGAGCTGAAGATGAAGAGGTCAGAGCTTCGGTTGCGGTATGGTCAAGAGGCAAGCAGAAGGATGGTGAAGATTTACCCAAAGAAAAGTGGATAAAATCTGGTTTTTAAAATAAAAGGTCAGGAAATTTTCAGCTTATTATTATTTCGAATTGAAAATTCATGAGTCCCCGGTCGAAAGGCCGGGGATTTTTATGTATAATAATATTCATAATTTATTGATGCGATGAATGTAATAAGCAATGACCCATTTAAATTTAGATTTTATAGTTCTACAGGATTTAATTTCATTATTCTTAAAAGGGTTCGAATGCATTAGATTTTTAGATGGTTCCTACAGCAAGAGTTCTAGTTGATGGGTCTTCTGGATTGGAGTTTGATTATTCAATTCCGCAAGACTTGCATGCATTGGTCGTTGTAGGTAGCCGAGTAAAGGTCCATTTGAGAAACCGTCCATCGACGGGAACAGTAGTGGATTTATCCTCCGTTGATCAAGGATCTGATAATGTCAATTATCTCAAGCCGATTGCGGGACTGATCACGGACAAGCCCATTTTAACTTCAGCGCTCATTGAATTGGGGCGATGGATATCAAATTATTATGTAGCGTCAATGGAATCAGTGATGCGCAGTTTGATTCCTGAATCAGTTAGAGGCGAACGACATGATTTTAAACGACTTCTCTTTGCGAAATTAATTAAGATTCCAAGTGAACAGGAATTAGAAGAAATAAAAAAGCGCGCCAAGCGGCAGGCTTCAATTCTATCAGAATTAATAGAGGCTGGGGCTCCGATCCCAATTAGTAAATTGGGAAGAGGGGCACGTGGTGCCGTGGACGGCTTGGTTAATAAAGGACTCATTGAAGTATCGCATGAGATCGTCGAAAGGGATCCTCATGCGGATGAAGAGTTTATGCCCTCACAGCCACTTAAGCTTACCGATGCTCAAGGGCTTTGCCTTGCTTCCATTTTAAAAGCAACTGAGGAACCGGCTTTAGCAAAGCCATTACTTCTTCATGGGGTCACAGGAAGCGGAAAGACCGAAGTGTACTTACAAGCCATTGCTGCTACGATTGCGAATGGAAAGACTGCTCTTATCTTGGTCCCTGAAATTTCGTTAACACCACAGACAGTAGCGCGTTTCAAGAGGCGCTTTGCAGAGATTCAGCAAAAAGTTGCGGTGCTGCATAGTCATTTGAGTGGGGGTGAACGTTTTGATGAGTGGCATAAGATAGTAGAGGGGAATGCTAAGATTGTGATTGGTGCGAGGAGTGCTCTCTTTGCGCCATTACAAAATTTAGGGTTGATCGTAGTAGATGAAGAGCATGAGGGCAGTTATAAACAGGACACTGCACCGCGGTATCATGCGCGTGACGTGGCCGTGGTCAGAGCAAAGATCGAGGGTAGTGTGGTTGTATTGGGTAGTGCCACACCATCTCTAGAGTCAATTCACAATACTCGGATAGGGAAGTATCAGCTCATAGAATTAAAGGAACGAGTTGATGATTGCAGTTTACCCTTGATTAGGATCATAGATTTAAAGAAAGAGGCACGCAATTTATCAAAGTCAGGAGGCCCTGCCATTATATCTGAGCGACTGCGAAGTGCGGTTGATGAGAGGTTGGCCAAAGGGGAACAGGTCATTTTGTTTTTAAACCGAAGAGGTTTTGCCACTTCTCTGAGTTGTCCTGGATGTGGTCATGTGTGTGGCTGCCCTCATTGTAGTGTTTCACTTACCTTTCACCGGAAACAAGAGAAGCTCGTATGTCATATGTGTGGTTATCAGAGAGTCGCGCCTCGCAAGTGTCCGGAATGTAAAGATCCTTCCATTCGTTTTGCGGGTTATGGTACTGAGAAAGTCGAAGAAATTTTAAGGAAGGTATTTCCTAGTGCTCGTTTAGCGAGAGTGGACACGGATACGATGTCCAGAAAAGGTGCTTTGAGAAAAACCTTGAATAATTTTAAAGCAGCCAAACTGGATATGTTGGTTGGGACCCAGATGATCGCTAAGGGGTTGCACTTTCCGAACGTTACATTAGTCGGAATTCTGAATGCCGACATCGGTCTGCACATTCCAGACTTCCGTGCAGGGGAGAGAACTTTTCAACTTCTTACGCAGGTAGCAGGCAGGGCAGGAAGAGGTGAGATGGAAGGAGAAGTCATTATTCAGACGTTCACCCCTCAGAGTCCTTCTGTTCAGTTTGCCCGTCACCATGATTATATTGGTTTCTCTGATCAGGAACTGGAATTTCGAAAGAGTTTTTCTTACCCACCCTATTGTCACTGTTTGATTGTCACTGTCCGATCGGAGCATGCTAGGATGGCTGAATTTACTTTGCAGACTTTGCATAGGAAGCTTGCAAAAGAATTACCGAAGACAATCATTATGGGAGAACCACTCGAGTCGCCATTAGCCAAGGCAGCGGGTCAGTTTAGATTTCAAGTCATGCTTCGTTCTCCTAATGCTAGAGCAATGACTAAATATGTCAGGTCGATTATGGATGCGTTGACAGTCCCCGATGAGGTAGTGGCTGCTGTCGATGTTGACCCTATTTACTTATCTTAAAATTATCAGTTTCTATAGTGGAAGTGAAGTGACCTTGGACGTACTGGGGCGAAGTATCTCCTTGGAGGTCTTGGAATATAGGTATGATAGTGATGAGCAGGACGAATTATCGGAGGTGAAGGTCTATAATATCTCGTTGGTGTAACGTATCCATTTTCCTGATCCTGAGCATTTCCAAGTGTTGAACCGGCAGCGGCTCCAATGATCCCACCGATAGCCGCACCTTCTAGCGGGCGCCCTGATTGATTACCAACGATTGCGCCAAGTGCAGCGCCTGTTAATCCACCAGTCACAGAACCTCTCTGTGATGCAGGACCTGATCCATACATGTCTGAGGTGCATGAAGTTCCCATTAGTGCCATCGCGACTGATCCAATGATTAATAAAGAAGATTGTAAAGTTTTCATGGAACTTTTGACTCTTTTCATAGAGAGATATTCAAATTAAATACAAAAAATACCGTTCCCATGAGGAAACGGTATCTTTTAAAGGATTAGATAATAAAAAAGGATGCTTTAATAACGGTTATTTTGCCGGGTTGCGCTTTGATTACTTTGTTGTTGTTGAGCATTTTGTTTGTCCTTTTTGTCTCCCAGAAATGCGCCAGTTCCTGCGCCGAGGGCACCTCCCAGTAGGGCACCTTTGGCCGCATCACCTGACTGGTTGCCGATGATTGCGCCAGTTCCTGCGCCGATGAGGCCACCCAGTACGGCACTGCTTTGGGCATTTGGTCCACATGAAGTAGAAAAGAGAGCGAGTCCGAGACTCGCGCTAGCTATAAGTAGGAATCGATAGAGTTTCATAGTTAATTATTAATATATCTAAAATAGACTCATTTGACGGTTTTCGCGAATGATCTATTCAATTAAATGTTGTTTTCATTATAGAAAACGCCCATTTAAAGCGATTCTTTCAAAAAAAACCCCAAGCCCTAAGAAAATAGGGTTTGGGGTTTTGTGAGTATCGAATTTTTTTATTACGAAATTTCAGATCTGGATTGACCTCTTTCTTCAAGGACGGCCTGCGCAGCAGCAAGACGGGCGACTGGGATTCGGAATGGAGAGCAGGACACGTAGTTGAGTCCAGTGCGGTGGAAGAACTTGACCGAGTCAGAATCACCGCCGTGCTCACCGCAGATGCCGATTTTTAGATTGGGCTTGGTTGAACGTCCGCCTTGCACACCCATTTCAACAAGTTGACCTACACCTTCCTGATCGAGACCAGCGAATGGGTTGTTGCTGAGAACTTCCGCATCCTGATAAGTTGGTAGGAAGCTAGAGGAGTCATCACGAGACAGTCCGAGTCCGGTCTGGGTAAGGTCGTTAGTTCCGAAAGAGAAGAACTCTGCGTGCTCAGCCACTTTATCAGCGGTGATGGCAGCGCGGGGAATCTCGATCATGGTTCCAACGGTGTACTTCAACTGGGACTTCTTGAGTCCGAGCTTGTTGCGAACACTAGCGGCGGTATCGTCGATGACCTGTTTTTGGAGTTCAAGCTCACGAGCGTAGGAGACGAGTGGGACCATGATTTCAGGGAGTACCTTTGTTCCTTTAGCTTGAACCGCAGCCGCAGCTTCAAGGATAGCCTCGACCTGAGCAGCAGTGACAGCCGGGTAGCTGATGCCGAGACGGCAACCGCGGTGACCGAGCATCGGGTTCTCTTCGTGAAGATCGTGAATCCTCTTCGTGATGGCTGATGCGCTCATTCCAATCTTTTTAGAAAGGTCCTTCTTTTGAACGGCATTCATAGTGCCGATGAATTCGTGAAGTGGTGGATCGAGGAGGCGGATCGTTGCGGGGCGACCTGCGAGTGATTTGAAAATGCCAATGAAGTCTTTCTTCATGAACCTCTTAATTTTCGTCAGTGCCTTCGCACGACCAGCGTCGTCGTCAGCGAGGATCATTTCACGGACAGAGTCGATACGGTTACCCTCAAAGAACATGTGCTCTGCACGTGTCAGGCCAATTCCCTCGGCTCCAAACTTGATGGCCTGCTCCACCTGTTCCGGCGTGTCGGAGTTGGTGCGGACTCCAAGTTTACGAAGCTTGTCTGTCCAGCTCATGAGCTCCATGAACTTTTTATAAGTATCGGAGCGCTTGCCAGCGGCTTTGTTCTCGATCAGACCCTGAATGACCTGGGACGGAGAAGACTTGATGGAACCCTTGTAGACGTTTCCAACGAATCCGTTCAGAGAAAGGTCATCACCTTCTTTGAGAGTCTCTCCATTTCCAGAGAGTGTCTTTTTGCCATAATCGATGGTCATGCCGTGAGCACCGCAGACGCAAACCTTACCCATCTGGCGGGCAACGAGAGCGGCGTGTGAGGAGGCTCCACCTTCCGTCGTGAGTATACCATCAGCAGCAATCATGCCGCGAAGGTCTTCAGGAGAAGTGGCCTGACGGACAAGAATGACAGATTCACCCTTGGAGGCTGCCTTCACGGAATCTTCAGCTGAGAAGTAAATCTTACCAGAAGCTGCACCTGGTCCAGCGGGAAGGCCGCTACCTATCTTGTTTGCCTTGCGCTCAGTGGCAAGATCAAAGATCGGTGCCAAGAGGTGGCTCAAATCCTCAGCGGGGATGCGTAGGATGGCTTCATCTCTGGTGATGAGTCGTTCCTTTACCATGTCGAGGGCGATATTGACTGCGGCAAAGCCGGTACGCTTGCCGTTACGTGTCTGTAGCATCCACAGCTTGCCTTCCTCGATAGTGAACTCGACGTCCTGCACGTCACGGAAGTGTTTTTCGAGGATCTTGCGGACCTTGAGCAGTTCCTTATGCGATTTCGGCAAGTCCTTGACCATCTTGGCGATCGGTTTCGGGGTGCGTACTCCGGCGACAACATCCTCGCCCTGAGCATCAATGAGGTATTCACCATAGAAGACGTTTTCGCCAGTAGCGGGATCGCGGGTGAAGGCCACACCAGTGCCTGAGGTCTTGCCGGTGTTACCGAATACCATGGCCTGGACGTTGACTGCAGTTCCCCACTCGGCTGGAATGCCATACTTTGCACGATAGACTTTGGCGCGGTCATTGTTCCAAGAGTTAAAGACCGCATTGATTGAACCATAGAGTTGATCCATTGGGTCTTCAGGGAATGCTTTACCTGATCGTTTCTTAATGAGCTTTTTAAACTCGGCCACGACCCATCTCAAATCGGATTCCTCGAGTCCTGAATCGTCGCTTACCTTTGCTTTTGCCTTGGCCTTGTCCAAGATCACTTCGTACGGGTCATGATGTTCTCCCTCATGGGCCTCTACGCCCATGACGACGCTGCCATACATTTGCAGGAACCGGCGATAACTGTCCCATGCAAATTTTGAGTTTCCGGTCTTAGCTGAGAGTGACTCAACGATCTCATCATTAATTCCTAAGTTCAGGATAGTATCCATCATTCCGGGCATGGATTCACGTGCACCAGATCGGACAGAAAGGAGAAGAGGGTTCTTGAGGTCACCGAACTTCTTGCCCATGACCTTCTCGATCTTGGCAATGTTTGCCTTGATCTCGTTATCGAGGGTCTTTGGATACGTTTTTTTATTGGCGTAGTAGTAAGTACAAACTTCGGTAGTAATGGCCATTCCTGCTGGAACTGGTAAACCAATTCGTGACATCTCGGAGAGGTTCGCTCCTTTGCCTCCGAGGAGTGCTTTCTGAGACCCGTCCCCGTCCGCCTTGTTTCCTCCGAAGAAGTAAACGTGTTTTTTTGCTTTGCGCTTATTGACCTTCTTGCGGGACGGATTCTTTTTCTTTGGTGTTGCCTTCCTAGAGGCGGTTTTCTTTTTAGCCATGAATACTTTGTGGTATGATGTTTTTGAAATAGTACAGGAGGTTTTTGATGTCGCTTTCTTTCCTAGTAAATTAATTAATAAAGGCCTTCATTTATTGGGGCGAGCGGAACTTTATCAGAGCGTTTTGGTGTGTCAATTAGGCGTTTTTTAATATCTCTTATTATTGGCTGATTTGATGGCAATTTAAGAGATTACGGATTCGCCTCTGGCCTCGCGTTCGATCTGCTCTTCGATCCATGCATAAGTCTTTGCAAGGCCCGTTCTGAGATCCACTTCAGGTTCCCATTTTAGCTTATCAAGGATCAATGAATTATCGCTGTTCCTTCCCCGGACACCCTGAGGCGCGTCTAGATTATGTTCCCGTTCCACTTCGACTCCTGCAATTTCAGAAATGATATCTATGAGCTGGTTGATGGAAACGAGTTCGGACCGACCAAGATTGATAGGGTCACTGAAATCCGATTCCATGAGTTTGTCGAGTCCAGTGATACAATCATCAATGTACATGAAGCTGCGAGTCTGTTCACCATCTCCCCAGACTTCTATTTTTAAGTTGCCGGATTCTTTTGCTTCGATGATTTTTCTGCTCAGTGCTGCTGGGGCTTTTTCTCGGCCCCCTCTCCAAGTCCCATCCGGTCCGTAGACGTTGTGAAACCGAACGACCCGAACCTCCATACCGAAGTCCTCTTCAAAGTGCTTACACATACGTTCGCTGAAGAGTTTTTCCCAACCATAACCATCTTCCGGCATGGCCGGATAAGCGTCCGCTTCTTTTAATGCGGTGACTGTGGTGTCTGTCTGTTTGTCAGCAGCATAAACGCAAGCGCTTGATGAATAGAGATATTTTTTGATTTGGAATTCTTTTGCAGCCATTAGCAAGTGAGTGTTAATGAGGATGCTGAGCATGCAGAGTGCCTTATTGTTTTCAATAAAACCCATGCCCCCCATGTTGCAGGCCAGATTGTAAACCTCATCACAACCTTCACTCGCCGAGAAGCAGGCGTCTTTCTCCTCCAAATTGGCTACAATATTTTCTGCTCCTTCAGTCCTTTGGTACCATTGGTCCAGTGGTTTTACATCAACGACACGAACATCATGGCCGCGACTCACTAGTGACTTAGCAAGGTGACCGCCGATGAATCCACCGCCACCGGCTACAAGAATTTTTTTGCTCATTTTTGTTCAGAGTTTGTTTATTTTCCGCTTTGTGACATAACTACAAAGCCGGGGGGTCAATTTTATTGTATCTTCCTCTAGTGTCAAACTGGAGATTGCAGATGAAGTTTTAATTATCTACAATTTTAAAATCCACTAAGCGCTGATCAAGGTCAACTCTTTCAACGGCCACGAGTATCTTTTGCCCTGCTTCGAAGGTCCGCTTTGGCTTTGAGCCTACGAACCGGTTCATTGATCCATCGAACCAGTACCCGCCAGGGCAATTCGGTAAGGCATGTTCTGGAACGAGCCCCTTAATGAAGTGATCCGTTAATTCAATGAAGAGTCCTTTACGGCGAACATCATGGATGATTGCCGGATGAGTTGTTGGTGACGAACCTTCAGAGTCCTTCGTTTCAAGCCATAGGAATTCAAGTTGTTTTAGTTTTTGAGATTCCATTTCAGCGCTCGCGGAGTTGCGTTCCGTGTCTGAAATGTGTTTAGCGATTCTATTCAGTTCTGGAAGCTTAGGCGTTTTGGCGGGGACTGTTCCAGTCACGGCGGCTAATACTCTGTGAACGATTAGATCAGCGTACCGTCTTATAGGGCTCGTGAAATGAGTGTAGTTTGTCTTTGATAGTCCATAATGGCCGATCGGTTCTTCACTGTATGTGGCTCTTTTCATGCTCTTTAAGAGTCCTACTTTGATGGCATGTTCCTCGGGCTGTCCTTGAACGGATTTGAGCAGGGATTGTAATTCGTTGGGTGAGGAGTTTAAGTCACCCACTTCGAATCCATAATTAAGTACGAGTTGCCTGAATTCAAAGAGCTTGTCTGAGTCCGGATCCTCGTGGACCCGGTAAACTGAGGGCTTCATTTTTTCTTTGATGTGTTTGGCGACTGCCTCGTTAGCAGCGAGCATGAATTCCTCAATGAGTTGGTGACTCTCATCATTTTCTGTTTTCTCAAGAGCTATAGGTTTACCGTTTTTATCTAGGACGGCTCTGACTTCAGGCATGTCGAGTTCGAGGGCCCCTGATTTGAAACGGCGTTCACGGAGTTTCTTAGCTAATTTCCATGCCGTGGATAATCTTTCACTGAAAGGGTCCTCAGGATCAGGTCTTTGCATCAGCGCGTACGCTTCCTTGTAGGTGAACCGTCTTGCACTATTAATGACTGCCTTACAGAAACGTACGGATTTAGGTGAACCGTTCTTATTGAACTGCATAATGGCCGCGTGTGTGAGGCGGTCCTTTAGAGGAACTAGTGAACATAAGCCATTACTCAATTTTTCAGGTAGCATGGGAATGACCCGGTCCGCAAGGTAAGTGCTGTTTCCTCGATAATAAGCCTCTTTATCAAGTAGGCTCTTTGGTCTCACGTAGTGGGCAACGTCTGCAATGTGCACTGCCAGTTCCCAGTTCCCATCCTTTGTTTTCTCAACTAAAATAGCATCATCAAAGTCGCGGGCATCATCCGGATCAATTGTGAATACTGGGCGGTCCCGCCAGTCTTCTCTGGACTGAATATCTTCTTCAGAAATGTGATCTGAGAAATTGTTCGTTTCTTGCGTCACTTCTTCAGGGAACTTTAAAGATAGCTTGTGGGCATAAATAATTTGCAAGATGTCTATTCCGGGCGTGCCTGGAGGCCCAAGATTTTCGACAATGTGACCTCTTGGATGGGCTCTTTTGGAGAGCCAATCAGTGATAGCAAT
>CACJBM010000026.1 GCA_902591645.1 uncultured Verrucomicrobiota bacterium
CTCGTACTTTGGATAAGGCTTTTCTTTCGGTCTCTTTTTCTTTGGGGGATTCGACCAATAATTCCTAGCTCTACGGAGGAAATCCTCGACTTCAAACTCTGAGACATTTCGCCCACAATCAACTACAGCATCGAGTACTAATTGAATCACATAGGCATTATTATCCTCCCATAACTTCAGCTTACCGACCTCATTAGTGAAATCACCAATAGCCTGATGTACGCCATCACCTGCTTGCGGTACATCGGCCAGGAATCTTAAAGCCTGAGCCTCTTTCTTTGCTTGATAATACAAATCCCAATCCATCGTTTTTAGGTAATCTTTTGTGTTATTCTGGTTCTGGCATTTCAACTTCGTGAGATTCGTAGTGATCCCAAAATCCTCTAGGAGATCCAGCAGGGGCCATATCTAATCCACCAACAGTGGCGAACCCAGAGTACTGAGTGTATAGAATCATTGCTCCGTCTTTATCATCATACTCCTCCTCTACATTGAACGGGCGTACCTCGAAACCACCGCATGAATACGAGAATCTTATGTATTGGATAATCTTTGTATCCCAACCATTCTTCCTAAGTTCATCTAATGCCCTAGTAAGCAATGTGATTCTGAGGTCTGCCGTGTTCTTGTCTATCCTCCCCCAGCAAAAACTCGTGTAGCTGAAGGGCAGAATAATAGTTATTTCTCTATTGTGGACATAAAACCCATCGTGCATTTCAAACACATGGTCAGTTGATCTATACATAATAAACCTTCCCTTCTCTTAATGCGTCCGCTCTGTGGGTAGCTTCTCTTTGCATTCGGTAGAACTCCGATGCCAGCACGCGCACCTGACCTAACTCGGTAACGCATTTCAGTTTGCCTTGTTTGAACTTTTTATAAGCCCAGTCTCTTTCGTTACCGTGTAATTCAGCAAACTCAGCGAGCGTGAATGAACTTCTCGGTTTGCCCGTGACTGGGTCTATGACGAACATCTCCTTTGGATCAGGAGGCTTTACATTTGTTTGATTAGATTTATCTTTCATGATCATTTGTTATTCAAAGCACCGCAGAAGATCGCTCCTACTGCGGTGCTTTTTTGTGTGTGACAGTGCGGTCGCACCATCCCGCAGGTAATGTCGGGTTGATCCACTCCGAATCACTCTTTGGGTGAAATTAGGCCATTTAAGAACACAGAAATCCCTATTTTTATAGAGTGTGTTTTTTTAAGCGCAACCTAAACGCCTAAGAGAGAAGCCTACCTAATCGTATTCTGATCTCAGCCGTCTCCATATCAATTTCTTCTATCTCTGGATCTTCGGAGCTTAAATCTATCACCTCTTGTTTTGCATTTCTTTTGAGCCTGTTAAGCTCTGCTATTTCTTCAGTGCTACCTCCTGCATAATCATCCACAGCCCTTTTCGCACGAGCGTATTTCTCTTCGGCCCTTTTAAGTGGTATCGACCTGTTCGTTGTTAAAGCACCTTTCTTGCGCTTTAATTTTTGAAGCTTGTCTGTTAACCCCACATACCACTGGTTAATTCCTTCCACTAAGTCCTGCCTTTCTTTTTCCGATAACATAATCTTGAACATCTTCTGGTCTCTAATGATCGTGTCGTCTTCATATACCCATTCTCCGACATAAACCGATTGCGGACTGCTATAGTCGCCTGTCACTCTCGGATTCGTTCCCTCCAATACATAGACAGGCTCATCGGATTCCTCTGGCCAGAATGCTTTAGTTTCTTTTAGGTAAGTCTGGTAAGCCTCAAACTTCACATCGAAGTCCTTTTCTTTTAGCGTAGGAAAAGCCTCATTGAGAACAGCAGACATCAGTACTGCTTCTCTATCTTTGGGACTGTCACACACAATCGCAATATACACGAGCCAGTGTGCCAGAATCAAGTCACATAGAATTTGTGATAGTGTTAAATAACAGCTTATAGACACCCCCCCTATCGGAATTTTAGACCCACCCCCTTTGACCTATTATTGGGGTTTTGAGACGTCTGCCCCCTTTTTGTCGGATCAGTGTCGCAAGCTCTAGCCATTATTTAATGTCATACAGAAAAAGTTATGTCATTGTTAAAGTATGGAGGAGGAAGAAGATAAAAAGAGGGAAGAGTTTATGAAGAAGAATAAAGTTCACCCTATTGAAGGGTTCTTACTTATCCTCGGTCTGTGTTGGGCTATTTATGAAATCGTCACACGTATTTAAGAACAAAAAAGAGCGATCCCTCATTTAAGAAGGATCGCTCTCAGTGATATCTCTAGAAATATTACGCTACTTGCTTTAGCTCTGCTCTGCCTTCAAACGCAGGAGGCTTTATTAAGTGCCTATATTTATAATACCTCCCACCTTCTCCGAAGGCTTCCTTCGCTTCTTTGATTTCCTGTTCTGTTGGAACCTTCACTTTGAAGGTTAGCTTCTGTCTGTTGTTAGTTATGTCTGCCATAAATTATGCGAAAGCTTTCTCTAATAAGTCCTTCCTTTTATCGAATGCTTCGTCGTGATTGTATTTGAGATTAGTATCCAAATTAGCGTGGCCTAGCTGGCGCATACATTCTTCAGCACTAGCCCCCATCTGCCTCATCAATGTATTGTGGTAATGGCGCAATGAATGGAAGTCTCGCTTATATTGCGCCTTCTTTATCGTTGTGTAGTAAGGCACACCAGCATCTTCTCTTATTTTCCGAAAACCTCTCGATCTTGTTTCCTCTACCAGTTTGGCTGAACTGAAGATATGACCCGATCTGTTCTCACCTGCCGTGATAGCTAATGACTCTAAGTATGGCAGAAGCCTTCCGTTCTCTGGGATAGGCAAATCTAGCCACCCTTCGTCTTCCATCCCCTTACGCCTTTTAACAGGTATTAAACCTATCTTCCTCTCCTCAAGACTCACGTCTTCCCATTTCAACTCGTGGCAGTTTTTGGAACGGAGTCCTGTTTCAATGGCTGTAAGAATAACGCCTTTCCAGCATCCTTTAGCTTCCTTCAGCAAAGCTTCCACTTCTTCGGAGGTATATGTCCCACGCTTGTAAGAATCGGTTTTCTTGAAGTAATCGATATTTATCGACAAGTCTTTGTGAGTTAACTCATCTTTAGCGGCTTGCTTCAAAGCTCTTTTTAGTATTTGTACAGATTGATTGATGGTAGTTGCCCTTCTGCCTCCCCTAGCAAGATGCTCTTCTATAGCTCTAATATCCTTCACTTCTAATAAATGAAGAGGCTTTTTAGATATCTTTTCCACCTTACTATCTGTTACCTCAAGTCTGGAAGACTCTCCTTTCTTACAACCCAGCCGATCACGTCGGAGTCCTTTCAATGGTAGGGCATAGCCTATATAGGTTTCGTAAGTCTGAGGCTTCACATCTCTATAAAGCTTTTCTAGATAGGCATCTATCCATTCCGCTAAAGTGTAGTCCTCGGTAGTGCTAGCCCCACCTGATTGAATGTGGTGGGCTTGTCTGGCGACTTTGACTACCCACTCTTCATCGCACTTACCGCTAGTGATTACCTTTAGGACTTCGCCTACAAGTTCGAGCATCTCATCAGCGATGCCGTTGTTACCTATATTCTTCACTGTTTGGTCGAGGTTCAGATCGAATGCTCTTTTCTTTTTCTCAGCTTCTCTTTTGTTTTTGGTTCCTAAGGAGGCGTATTTGTAGCCGTCTTGCTTATGGAACTTGTATTTAACTGCGTAGATCCCGTTCGTTTTCTTGTACAAATATGAGTACAACGTCTCAATTTTCTTCATCATTATTATTCTTTTTAAGGTTATGGATTGATGTAAGTGCTGACCGACAACAAAGTGACAACACTTCATGTGTATCCATACCACTTCGGGTAACTCTACTTACCCTATAACTTACTGATTACCAACGGGTTTTCAAGATATAACATCTTTGATGATTTTTCCGGAAACGTCCGTGAGCCTAAAGTCTCTTCCTGAATACCGATAAGTGAAACTCTCGTGATCAAAGCCTAGCAAACTCAAGATTGTAGCATGAAGATCATGAGCAGTGACTGGGTTCTCAACGGCCTCAAAGCCAAACTCATCCGTTGCCCCGTACACTGTGCCTCCTTTAATGCCCCCACCCGCTAACCAAATGCTAAAACCGTATGGATTATGGTCTCTTCCAAACTTAGATTTACCGCTACCTGTAAGCTCTACCGTAGGAGTCCTGCCAAATTCCCCTCCAAAAATCACCAATGTATCATCCAGCATTCCTCTTTGCTTAAGGTCCTGTAAAAGTGCCGCTACTGGAGAATCTAACTGAGAAGCCAGCTTTGAATGGTTTTCTTTAATCTTATCATGATTATCCCAAGGCTGGCCGGCCCCATGCCATAATTGAACGTAACGGACTCCACGTTCAAGAAGACGACGAGCAATCAGTGTCTGCCTCCCATGTACGTGCCCCCCATACAGATCCCGTATGTATTTTGGCTCACGCTCTAAATCAAAAGCGTCAGTCGCATCCATTTGCATACGATAAGCTAATTCGAAACTTTGGATTCTTGCATTTAACAATTTATCTTCATCTCTTTCCTTGAGATGGTTCGAATTTAAATAATTAAGAAAATTCAGCTGCTTCCTTTGGGACTTAGGGTCTTGACCTAAGGGCCTTATATTTTCGATTAGCTTGTCGACTTTATTATGATTGCTATCAATGAAAGTCGCTTGAAAAATTCCCGGCAAAAAACCTGCCTGCCAATTCTGCGCTCCTTTAATTGGATAGCCACCTGGACTCATAGCAACGAATGATGGTAAATTTTTATTTTCTGATCCTAGTCCATAAGTGACCCACGACCCAACACTCGGGCGACTCAGGATCGAGTCTCCGCAATTCATTAGCATCAGTGAAGGCTCATGATTAGGCAATTCAGCCTTCATGGATCGGATAACTGCAATGTCATCAGCAAACCCGGCAATTTTAGGAAAAATACTACTAAATTCCGTTCCACTAGAGCCATGTTTTTTAAATTCAAAAGGTGAAGGGAACGCTGCACCAGTCTTGCGTTCTGTCCTTCGTTTACCAAACGGCAATTCCTTTCCTTCAAATTTTTTTAAGGAAGGCTTCGGGTCAAAAGTATCAACATGCGAAGGCCCACCATTCAGGAAAAAATGAATTACCCTCTTTGCCCTGATGGGGAATTGATTCCTGACAGGATTCATTGCTGAGTCAGCTTGAAGAATTCCCTCAAGCCCAAGGGCCCCTATCCCCATACCACATCGATGCAGGAAATTTCGTCTACTAGGATCAAAAGAAAAAGAATTCATATCGATGGAAAATGAAATTAATCTAAAAACATCGCTTCATTAGAGATTAATAATGCTTGAGCAAATCTCTGCCAAGCATTCAGCCGAACATTATCATTTCCTTTACCTGAAAAATGAGTCAGGGCTGACCAAGAAATTTCCTCCTCCTTGGATTTTATAAGAGGAGCCCAAAGGAATCCATCGCAGTAAAAATCGCTCATCTCTCCACAATCCACAATGAAGTCGATTATTTCCCCTTCTTCCACTTCTAAGTCCTTTATAATAGCGGGTTGCTCTTTATCAAATTCAACCTCCCAATTCGCAATTAATCCTTTCCGGCTACTTGAAACCCAAGCTCTGATACCGTCTCCGCACGACTCGACCTTCGATATGGATCCTGTTATTTCAATCCGTAAGGATGATGGTGACTTCCAACGCCTAACAGCAGCATGTTTAATACTGTTACCCACATGACCACCCTCAGCAGTTAGCCTGACCCATCCCAACGCAGGATCAGGCCACTTTGGTCCACCTCCCCAAGCAGAACCATCAAAAGAAGGTAATGCTTTATAATTTATAATTTTCCCCGAACCATTATCATATTCACCGAATCCGTAAGACCAAGCTTTGCCCAAGCTTTGATCCTCTTTCTCGTTATTTTCAGAATCTTTAATGAAAAGAACAGACTTTTCCACCTCTTTTGAATGGGGTCGTCTGCCGTAAACATATTCATAGGTTCTAGTGACTTTTGCTTTTGTGTCCCCGTCTGGATAATCATTATCTACCCTAAGAGATAAAGCCTTTGCCCGATCAATAGTGAACTTTGAGTTCATTAGAAACAAAGCCTGCTGCGGAACGTTCGTCCGATATCTCCTAGGCGCATGCAGTTCGGGATTAGCAAAATCAAAGACTCTCAAAACTGAAGGAAGAAATTGTCTATCGATCTTTCCATAAACACTCCGCCGCGTCGAAGCCCCTCCACCAAACAATTCTTTGGGAGGCCCTCCGGCCTGGAAATCAAGTTCGCCTGAAATAGACAACATAGTATCTCTCATAGATTCAAAACTTAAGCGCCTTCGAGGATAAACAGACAGGAGACGATTCTCCGGGTCCTTTGTAGGGAATGCCGAAGAAAGAATTCTGCTCACTGAAGAAGTCGCAATGAGTCGCTGAATATGTTTAATTGACCAGTCTGAATCAATTAATTCAGATGCTAGAAAATCAAGAAGTTCAGGATGACTCGGGAGACCACTTCTCAAACCAAAATCACTCTCAGTTTTGACCAACCCTTCACCAAAATGTGATCTCCATATTCGATTGACGATGACTCTGGCCGTTAGGGGATTATCTTTTGAGACAATTTTTTTAGCCAATTCGAGTCGACCCGAACCATTAGTAAATTTAGTCTTATTTCTTTGGCTGAACATGGACAAATAACCGCGTTCAACGTGCTCGCCTTGGTTCGAATAATCACCACGATTGAAGACGTTAACATTTAAAGGGATAGAACGATCCGTTAAAATGAGAGAATGAGGAGCGTCCTTACCTAGCTTAATAATTTCACGTTCAATGTCTGCCAGCATCTTCTTCAGGGGTGTCTTGGATCCTTCATCAAACAACCACTCAACATCATGAATGTAATCCCTTGGAACTCTAATCGGCGACCCTTCACCAGAAACAACATTGACTAATTGTTTCTGGCTAATCGAACTTTGAGCAGTTTCACCAATGGACTGAAAAAGTTCAGCATAAACATTGGCCACGTCTGACATGCTCATTAAAGGGACCTTGCGAAGCCTGGTTATTACAAGCTCATTAGCGCCGGAAAGAGCATCCAAAATTTTTGGTGCCTCCATAGCAAAGGTCTTGTCATCGATTTTGGCCAAGGCTAGCCACGGTAAAAAAACAGGATCCGTTTTACGATCATTCTGAATCAAATACTCATACCAACGACGGATCTGAGCCGGATTCAGATCATCTTTTTCGATAATTTCTGCAAAATCTGGAGGAGGAACCTTCTCAATATTTAGGGAAGCCAACATATATTCTCCAACACGAACCAAAAATCGAGATTCAAGCTCGGACGCTTTCTTTTCAAATTCTTGAGTAAATGAATGCTTCTTTTTGTTCAATTCGATTAAAGTCCCAGATTTTTGAAGATCCAAAGCAATGAGCTCTTCGTGAGAACTTTTGAAAACACCGTAAAGAGCATAATAATCTTTTGTAGGTATTGGATCAAACTTGTGATCATGACAACGGGCACATGAAACTGTAAGGCCCATCAACCCACGCGTAACAACGTCAATCCGGTCATCTATGATATCGGTTTCAACACTGATAAATCTCCTGCCAAGCGTAAGGTATCCCATCGCCGCCAGATCAGATCGATCACAAAGCCCCTGATCAAACATCAGGTCAGCTGCTAATTGCATTAGAACAAACTTTTCATACGAAAGGTCCTTGTTAAAAGCATCAATAACCCAATCACGATAAAGCCATGCATGCGGGAAATTAAATTCTTCGGATCCATAGGCGTATCCTTTGGTATCCGAATATCTTGCAACATCTAGCCAGAGTCGAGCCCAGTGCTCTCCGTACCTAGGCGAGCCAAGCAATTCATCTACTAAGCTACGAGAAAGTTCAGAGTCAGATCGAGCGTCACCGCTCACCGCTAGGGGTTTAGTGTAACTTGGAGGAAGTCCTATCAAGTTATAATACAACCTACGAACCCAGTCACGACGACTCGCAGATAAAGACAAATCGATAGTTTCTTTATTGAGGGATTTTGAAATAAACCATCTGATAGGATCATCTGCATCCGCATCAGGAATTGACGGACGTTTTATAGATTGGAAAGCCCAATGCTCTTTCGAGTCAATCTTTTCATCCCCCCTTGTGAGCTGAATGCAGCATATAAAACAAGAGAGAAAAATCAAAAATATAAAATGGTTTCTATGATTAACTTTCATTCATTAATTACCATTCATCCCTTATCATGATCGAATGAGACCAAGCTTCCAATATAAAAATAATCATCCTTAAAACACCCGAGTTAGATTTTCATTGATTTGAACATATAATAATGAACATCTACAATATTCTCTTAATTTATGAAGTCAGATTCCGAAGAGTTTGTCCGCCTCCTCACAGGAGCACAGGGACCAGTATACGGTTACTTGCTGACTTTAATTCCAGACCGCAGCAGGGCTCGAGACCTTTTACAGGAAACTAACATCACGATTTGGAAAAAGGCAGATACTTTTGAAGAAGGAACTAATTTCAACGCATGGGCATGCAAAGTCGCCTACTTCCATGTCCTCTCTTTTAGAAGAAAAATGGCCAGAGAGAAATTGGTCTTTGACGATGAAATTCTTGATTATTTATCCGAACGCAATGAAGAGCGCATAGCTAAGGACGCTGCCGCTGATAGAATCAAAGCGCTAAAAAATTGCATGTTGAAACTATCTGACAGCCATCGCCGCCTCGTAGAAGAAAGATACAAGCCTGGAGCTTCAGTTCAAAAGATCGCTGCGGATCAGGGAAGAACTGTCGGAGCCATTTCACAAACTCTTTACCGAATTCGTCACAACCTAATGTTATGTGTCGAAAAAACACTCACTGCACTTCAAGCCAGTTGAGGCACCTTAAACTTTAAACATAAGACAAAACTCACCATAATGAGGAAATCAGAAGATAGGTTTGAGGAGCTCGAAATACTCATTTCAAAACTCCACGATGACATCGCAACCGAAGAAGAATTAAGGCGCATTGAGAGCATTCTTTCTGGAGATCCAGAAGCCTGTGAATTCTATCTAGACTACACTGAATTGTGCGTACAAATGGATCTGGAATTGGGAGCTAAAACACCAGTCGAAATAAGTAATGATGCGGTGCCCTCTCAAATCTCACAATCAACATCACAATTCTATAAGGGCCAGTCCACTAAACAGATACTTAATCCGAGCTGGAAGCCCCTACCATGGATCGCAGCAGCGGCTGTGGTTCTAGTATTTGCAGGTTCATTATCATTTCTCATAAATAATCGTGTGAGCGTTACGCCAAGCGAAGCACAGGCAGCAGAGAGCGAAACAATTACTCATGACGGACTGGCAATTCTTATGGAATCAGTAGGCGCAAATTTCGTGGATAATGGAATGCAGCCAACGAAAACAAACGGGATTCTATATCCTGGGGAGATCATTCTTGAATCAGGGATCACGGCAATAGAGTTTTACTCAGGAGCAAGAGTTATAATTGAAGGACCTGCCATTTTTGAACTCACTTCAAAGAACAGTGCAATCCTCCGAGAAGGGCGAATCAGAGCTCAGGTGCCACCCCAGGCTTGTGGATTCAGTGTGTCAACACCTCAAATTGAAGTTATCGATTTAGGAACAGAATTTGGAATGGCCATTGAGGAAGATGGGCATTTAACTGAAGTGCATTGCTTCTCTGGATCGGTTGATATTTATAATGATCGCATTAAGAAGAATTCGAAAACTTTGCGTTCTCTTGAGTCCGGGGAAGCTGTTCGCATTCAACCCAATAGTATTCAGAAAGTTCCAGCTAACTCTATGGCGTTTATTTCCTATTCGGAACTTGCTCAAACGTCCCTTGAAAATTCGATGATGCGCCATCAGAAATGGCAAAAATTGATCGAAGAGATGCGAGCAGATGAGGATATATTAGCCCTATACACCTTTGACGGGCAAGGGCCCCGTGAGCGTAGCCTAGTAAACCAAGCCTCATTTCAAAATCAATTCTCCCACGGAGCCATTGTCGGATGCCGATGGACAAACGGTAGATGGCCATCCAAAGGGAGCCTTGAATTTAAGAGTCCAAGCGATCGGGTTCACTTTCAATCAACTGAGCCTCACCAAGCAATCACTCTTTCACTATGGATTCGCTTGGATGCAATGCCTAGACGCCCAGCCTCCCTCCTATCAAGCAGTGAAAAATTAAGCAATGCGATGGACTGGACACTAACTCCTAAAGGGCAAATCACCCTCAAAATACAGAACGATCAAAACGAAAGAAATCATTCCTTCACCTCTCCAGTGACACTTAACCGAAACATGCTCGGAAAGTGGTTGCACCTTGTCAGCGTTTGCAACTCCACTGAAAAGAAAGTCACTCACTATTTAAATTCTCAAAAAATATCAGAACATAAGTTCCCTAAAAGTGGTTTAACTGCTCTAACATTTGGTAATGCAGAAATCGGAAATTCCAGTATTAAAGCTTCGAACGGAAGAACTCCCATCAGGCATTTCACAGGTAGAATTGATGAATTAGCAGTCTTCGGACGTTCACTAAATAATAATTCTATTGATCATTTGTATAGGACTGGAAAACCTCATTAGCGAATATTCCCATGCATGCTTGCAAAATAAAAAAATCTTTCTCAGCATACTGAGAATGAATAGTAAAGCGTTGTACATTTTCACTCTTTTACTGACTTCACAGATTCTTCATGCCCAATCAAATAGCCCTGATCAGAAAGTTGCATTCAAAAAGTTTAAAGAATCCAGTATAAAGCTTCACGTTTTTAAACCTGCAAAATGGAAAATCTCCGATAAAAGAACAGCAATTATTTTCTTCTTTGGAGGAGGCTGGACCGGCGGCACTCCAAAACAATTTTACCCACACTGCCGACACCTATCTAAAAAAGGTTTGATCGCAATAAGCGCTGAATATCGAACTAAAAAAAGTCATAACGTGGAACCAATGCAGTGTGTTGAAGATGGTAAATCTGCAATTCGGTGGGTCCGCGCAAACGCTAATCTACTCGGAATAGATCCAAATAAGGTAGTCGCTGCGGGTGGCTCAGCTGGAGGGCACGTAGCCGCCTGCACTGGAACTATTACTGGATTCGAATCAGGTGACCTTAAGTTCTCTTCTGTACCTGCTGCCCTTATCCTCTTTAATCCAGTCTGTGACACCTCCCCTGCAGGTTATGGCAATAATCGCTTAGGGAAGAACTGGAAAAAAATCTCTCCTTTGCACCATGTTAATAAGAAAACACCACCTACCTGTATTTTCCATGGTAGCGCGGACACCACAGTTCCAATTAATAATGTCCTTCAATTTAAAAAGAGAATGGATGAAATCGGCTTACGCTGTGAATTGCATTCTTATGATGGAGAAAAGCATGGATTCTTTAATTTTGGAAGAGGCGATGGGACCGCTTACTCTGACACCGTAAGTAAAATGGACTCTTTCCTCGAGTCTCTTGGTCTAATTGGATATCCGGATAAAAAAAATAAGAAATAACCTCATGGAAGCTGAAGATTGGAGAGGTCTTGCTACTAATTACGAGGGAAACATTCTTAGCGTTTATGATAATGATCAAAGTGGTAAAATAAAATCGATCATTAAAAACTTAGGGACAAAAAAAGAAAGGGCAGTCGATCTAGGTTGCGGAACAGGAAAGTTCCTACCCCTACTATCTAATCACTTCAAAAGCGTTCAAGCCTTCGACTATTCAGAAGAAATGATAAATGCTGCAAAACAATCGCACCAACACCTCAAAAACCTAAGTCTTAGCGTGCGTGACCTTCGGAGATCGTCTCCAAAAATCAAACCATCCCATCTGGCTCTCTGCATTAATGTCATTTTGAGCCCTTCAATTAGTGATCGTGAAAAAATTTGGCTCAATGTACGAAAATCCATCCAAACAGAAGGGTTCCTAGTTTTAGTTGCTCCTTCCCTAGAATCTGCTCTCTATTCAAAACATCGACTCGTCGAGTGGAACATCAGGAACGGGGACACTTCAGTGCAAGCATTAACTGAAGGATTCGATACAAAAGATAAAGACGGAAAAATAATTTCCAGAGGAGGTATTATCAATTGTGGAGGAGTGGCTACTAAGCATTATCTGAAAGAGGAACTAATATGTCTTGCAAAGAGGTTTGGATTTAAAATAAAAAGCACAAAAAAAATCACTTATCCGTGGTCAACTGAATTCTCAAATCCCCCTAAATGGATGAAGTCTCCACTCCCCTGGGACTGGCTAATATTATTAGAGAAAAAAATCTTAGGACCCGTTGATTGAACGCAAAATACGATAAAAAGCTCTTTCCGGAGATGGCTTAGCATCCTCAAATTTTCCCCAAATATCTTCAGCCCTAGTCCATTCAGTTTCATCCCACCAATTGGCTAGATCATATGATGACTGCACCTTATAAAATAAACCGATGGTACGTTCCCAGTTAATAGTAACTTTTCCTAACATCTCATCCCTTACAAAGGAAAACTGGACGGGCTCTTTAATTATACTTCCATCCCAATATTTTTTTGCCAACTCGTAAGCGCGAAGACCAACACGAGAACCCATCACGCGGCCAGGTAAATCATCTACCAAAACATGAATACCCCCCCATAGCCTAGAAATACCAGCCTCATCTGAAGCATCATAATAACTCGCCCATTGCAATCTAACATCCTCAGTAGGTCCATACTCAAATTCAAGAGATCCCTTTGGTATTAGATGCTCTTTAAATCCTCCAGGAAAATAAGAACTGCCTGTTATCTTTGTCATGATCTCAGCACCTGCCCTGGAAAAACAAGAGTGCCCAGAAACATATGAAGCGAAAGCGGGAGTCACGAAAGTGTCACGCTGATAAGGAAGCCAATTCATTGCTGGAATCCAATCAACACCACCCAGCTCAACTTCTGGATCTTCAGGTTCTCCTGACCAGGCATATATAGCAATTGAACCTATGCTTGAAGACAAATGCTCATGACGCTCACCGGGAAGTGCAGTTTCTGGAGTCACTATTTCAACCAACCCTGGATCAAGCTTTAATCCTTCAGGATCATAAGTTAATTCAGAAAAAGTTCCTGCACTTCCCTTATCTGTTGATTGCCCCATTGAACCCATATAACGACACATCGAAATCGGGCGCCCATAATCATAGATTCTTTTACAAGTCCAGGCTGCTGTCGCTGCATCATGCTGAGCTCCATTCATTGCAAAATAACATTTAACATCCCATTCCAAATCATTAACCGCTAGCCCTATCCCTTCGATTTTACGCGTCGTTTTTGGATGATCAGCAACTTCATTGGCAACTACATTCCAATGGCCTGGAGGCGTTTCAGAATCAGGACCATCAGCCCAAAACTCGGCAATTACCCTACCATAATCAGCTCTGAGAACCTTATTATCTGGGTACGGATTACCAGTTACAGGATTATCACCGTGACCTTTGCCATCCATTCTCCCAAGTCCATTGTTGGCATAAACTTGGGGAGAAATATTCATTTCAACTTGATCCCTTGGATCAAGCCAACTGCTATATCGTATAACCTGATTAATGTTATCCTTAAATTGTTGATCCCCTGATGCTCCTAGCATTGGAGGCGGACCAGGATCATCATAAAGGCCACTAGGATTTTTTCTTCGCAAGGCAAAGGGCCTAACCATAAACCACTGAGAACCCTGAAAAGTTTGAATGAGGTCCGTCTCGATCCCATTCTGCGTCAAAGCAAAATCCCCAAAGGCCAATGGCTGCCAACGACTCGGATCTGATGTAGTTAGTAATGTGAATCTAGGCTCATCAAGAGGCAAAGAATCATTTTCCGGCTCATAAGTAAGATCGACATAGTTTTCTGCTTCACCTGATCCATCGTTCCAAGAAAAAGAAAGGACAGTGTTAGCTATCCTGTTACCCAAAGCGGCAGGAGAATCACCCTCAGTCGACATGTTCGATTCGTCATAACCTAGAGTGACCATTTGATTAATTAGAGCATCTTTAGTCTCATCAGCTCCTACTGAATTCTGATAACGAGACCTAAGGACCCTATAAGCTGCAAAACTTATCGCTTCTTTTCTGGCCACTTCAACATCAGGCGCAAATGCTGATTCGTTATGTAAATAACCGACGGCAACATCATCAAAAGCAGCCCATGCATCCCACATTGCTACAGAAACATGAAAAAGATTTCTCGCATGAACTGGAGGATGAGGAATATCAAGGCGAATCGCATTCAGGTTCTGCTCATTCCACTTCCTAGCAACAGAATCCGAATGACTAATTAACGGGTAAAAAACTATTACCAACATCAGCCACTTCAAAAAAACAGTAACCTTCTGGAATCGGATGATCATACCATAATAAAACCAATAAAAACTGAGGGAATTTATGGTTAACTCAAGCTAGCACTGGACAAAGTGAGCATCAAACCGAAGCCCATTAAAATGTATTAAGAAATAATTATACAGTAAAATAAGGGTCACTTGCCGAAAATGATGCTAGAGTTAAGGTTCGACAACGTGTTTGAAATTCTAAATACCGATTCTGAATCATTCGCTCGGCGCGGACAGCTTAAGACTGCACATGGAATTGTAGAGACTCCCATTTTCATGCCTGTAGGAACTCAAGGCACTGTTAAATCTGTAAGCCCCCATGAGTTAAAGGATTTGGAAGCTCAAATAATACTTGGAAATACTTATCATCTTTTTGTTCGTCCGGGCCTCGAAACGATCAAAGAAATGGGAGGACTTCACTCATTCATGAATTGGGATCTGCCGATCCTAACAGACAGTGGTGGATTTCAGGTCTGGTCATTAGCAAAAATGAGAAAGATCACTGAAGAAGGGGTCCATTTCCAAAATCATTTGGATGGTTCTCCCACATTCATAGGACCAGAAACATCGATGGAAATTCAGGCCGGACTCGGTTCAGATATTGCGATGCTATTTGACGAATGCCCTCCCTATCCATGTGATGAAGAATATGCTGAAAGGAGCGGAGAGCTGACTTTGCGATGGGCCGCTCGTTGCAAAGAATGGATCAACAACAATGAACCTCTAGCAGGAAAAAGCTCTCACAGACAACTTCACTTTGGAATCGTTCAGGGATCTATTTATCCGGACCTAAGAGAACGATCTGCCAAAGGACTTGTTGAGTTAAAATTTGATGGATACGCTGTTGGCGGAGTCAGCGTCGGGGAGCCTGAAAAAGAAATGATAGCAGCTGTCGACAACTCAGTCCCTTTCTTGCCCGAAGATAAGCCCAGATATGCGATGGGTCTAGGGACACCCGCTCAGATGATAGAAATGATCGCTAGGGGCATCGATATGTTTGACTGTGTCCTTCCGACACGAGTTGCCAGGACCGGAACAGTCTACGTGTCTCACGGAACACTGAATTTGAAAAATCAAAGATTTGCTTCTGATCCATTACCCATAGACGAAGAATGTGGATGCTATTCATGTCGTAACGGATTTAGCCGGGCCTATATTAGGCACCTGATAAAATCAGAAGAAATTTTAGGCATACGATTAACTACCCTCCACAATCTCTATTATTATATAAATTTAATGAAGCGAGCACGGAACTCTATAGAAAGTGGGGAATTCGGAAAATTGAGGATAGAATTACAAGAAAACTGCCAGAAAAAATAACCCCTGATTTCTCAAGAATTATTGAATAGTTGATTTACTTCTTCTTAGGTTCACAATACGTATCAAGCAAAGGCAAAAACATCACAACTGACACAACTGATTATCCAGATGAACTTATCTAATACACTCTTCTACTTAACAGCTCAGGCCGAAGGACAAGCACCTCCAGGAGGAGGGCTAGGATCATTCATGCCGCTAATATTAATATTTGTTATATTTTATTTCCTCTTAATTCGGCCTCAAAAACAAAAACAAAAAAAACTCCAATTACAGGTAGATGCTATGAGAACTGGAGACAAGGTTATCACTGCAGGAGGCATTCACGGACTAGTCACTAACGTGAAAAATCAAAGCGTCACCGTTAAAGTAGATAATAATGTAAAGATCGAATTTGAAAAAGGCAGTATTGCCACAGTGATCAATAAGAACTCTTCAGAACCAGAACCAGAACCAGAACCAGAACCAGAACCAGAAGAATCAAATGATGAATCTGATGATTCAAAGACAGAGGAAAGCAATCGAGATACTTTCCAGCGAGATAAATAAAAATCATTCTTCAATAAAGAAAAGGTAAAAAACCGTCACATTATTGTGACGGTTTTTTTATTTTTTAAGACAATCAAAAATTAAATAATGCAAAAATAGTTCAAACATTGATAAAATGTTATGAGCAAACTATTGATTTGAGATGGTAAAAAATAGTATCATCTAAAAAAGGATTCCATTACTATGAATATAATTAACCTAGTGCGTTCAACTTTTTTCCCGGGACTGATGATCTTGCTGATAGCGAATGCTAAATCTCAGGCCCCTGAACCCATTGCTTATTACGACTTCGAAGGTGACTCGGGAGACGTGCTGATCGATAAGAGTGATCAAGGTAATGACGCGGAAAGGACAGCAGGACTGATCGTCCTTGGAATCAATGGGGGAGCACCAGCAGGATCAAGTCCGGCTACGGCTGCTGATTTTCAGGACGGACACTTAAATGTCCCGGGCATAGGATTGGGTAATATTATCAGTGGCTCGGGTAGCTACACATTCACTGCATGGCTCAAGCCCTCTGACCTCAACGGAAACAAGTTCCTCTTCGGTCAGACAAGCCAGGGCATCCATAACGGCATCCGTAATAACGGATTCCTTCATCAGGCTCACTGGGGAGCGGACACGAACGGTGCCACAAACCTTGATAGCTACTTGGCAACAGATGCGGACGGCTGGATTCATGCGGCATGGACCTATGACGGAGGATCTGACATCGGCAAAATCTACCTTGACGGTAGAGTTGACTGGGAAGGCAACAAACGTGAACCTAATGGAAGCGGAAACCTGATCATTGGTGGAAGTAATGGTGGCGGTGATGGGTATCGTGGACTCATTGATGAGATTGCGATCTGGGACGAAGCCTTATCCACAGAAGACATTTTTACACTGGCTCAAGGAGGAGCGAGTCCACTCGGCGTTGAAGGAACTGATGATGATGATGACGGGTTACCTGACTGGTGGGAAGATGCGAACGATGTCGATGATCCGGGAGCTGACCCTGACCAGGACGGACTCACTAACGAAGATGAATTTGAAGCAAAGACGGATCCACAAAACGCGGACACGGACGGTGATGGTTTTAATGACGGAACTGAACTTGATAAAGGATCAGATCCGACAAATCCTAACAGCGTTGCTGGGCTACCTGTCCCTATCGCCTACTATACCTTCGAGAGCAAGTCAGCCACAGCAAGTGACCAAAGTTTCAATGATAACATAGCCACAGCGACTGGATTTGTAGATTTCGTTGATGAGGGCGCACCTACTGGACCTTCTCCGGGAGCCGCAGCTCAACTCGTTGGGGGGCACTTCCGCGTTCCTAGCATCGATCTAAACTCGCAGATTCGTGACTCTGCTGATGGTAGCTACACCATGAGCGCATGGATTAAACCTTCAGCATTGGACGGCGAGCGTTTCCTCTTCGGACAAACTAGTCAGGGCATACACCATGGCATACGCAACAATGGATTCCTGCACAGTGCGCACTGGGGCGCTGACTGGAACAGTGACACCAATCTCGGTGACTATGACCCTCCTGAAAATCAGAACGGCTGGATTCATGCCGCTTGGGTCTACGATGGAGCAACTGACACAGCCATGATCTACCTCGATGGCGTCCTAGATGGAACAACATCACAGCGCCCACCGAACGGTGGCGGCCACCTCATCATTGGTGCCCGCAACAACGGTGAATCACAGTACCTCGGACTCCTTGATGAAGTTGCAATCTGGGACAAGATCGTTTCTGAAGGAGAAATACTAAAGCTTGCAGAGGGAGGCAGTCCCATCGCTTCACTCGCCGATGCGGATCAGGACGGATACATTGATGCTTGGGAGAAAAAGTATGCCGGAAACTTGACTGATCTTGATGGAAAGAATGAAGAAGCAGACTTTGATAAGGACGGACTCACTGATGCTGAAGAATACAAATTGAGGATAAGTGATCCGACCAAATCAGATTCTGATGATGATGGTTTAGATGATTTTACTGAAATTGATGACGGAACAGATCCATCGAATGCAGATACAGACAACGATGGTTTAAATGATGGAGCCGAAATTACGGCAAAAACGGATCCGACGGAACCGGACACGGACGGTGATGGTTACCTGGACGGAATCGAAGTCAGCACTGGAAGTGATCCACTAGATGACAATAGTACCCCTTCTTCTCTGATGGCTTATTACGACTTTGAAGGGGACCGAGAAAACATAGTCATCGATAAAGGATCCTGGGGTAATGATGCAGAAGTGACCCGCCCTAACCAAACTACTCTAGGAATTGAAGGAGGAGCACCGGAAGGAGCAAGTCCAGCCACATCGGCCCAATTCAATGATGGGCTTATTAATGTGCCGGGCATTAATTTATCAAAAATCATCAGCGGCGAAGGCAGTTACACTTTCAGCGCATGGCTCAAACCTAGTAACCTCAGTGGAGACAAGTTCATCTTCGGTCAGTCCGTCCAGGGAATCCATAACGGCATCCGTAATAATGGTTTCCTGCACCAGGCTCACTGGGGCGCTGACACGAACGGTGCCACAAACTTAAATGATTATTTAGCTGCTGATTTGGACGGATGGATCCATGCTGCTTGGACCTATGACGGGGAAACCGACACGGGTAAAATATATTTAGATGGCGAACTTGACTGGGAAGGCAACAAACGTGCACCTAATGGTAGCGGAAATCTGATCATTGGTGGACGCAACGGTGGGGGGAACGGTTATCAGGGACTCATTGATGAAATCGCAATCTGGGAAGATGTCCAGAGTGAAGAATTCATCCAATCATTGGCCAATGGAGCTAATCCGAACTCAAGGGAGGATGTAGATGCTGACGAGGACGGATTACCGGACTGGTGGGAAGACAGGTACGGTGTAGATGACCCTGATTCTGATCCCGATCAGGATGGGCTAACTAATATTGATGAATTTGAGGAAGGGACGGACCCTGAAGAAGCAGACACGGACGATGATGGACTCAATGATGGAAAAGAAATTTCTTTAGGCACATCCCCCTTCCTTAAAGACACTGACGGGGACGGGCTCGAGGATGGCCAAGAAAACGAAATCGGAACCAATCCAACAGAAAAAGATACGGACGGCGACAGTTATTCAGATCAAGCAGAAATATTGGCAAAGACAGACCCTCTAGATGAAAACAGCTTTCCAGATCCACTCATGCCCATACTTTTTTACGATTTCGAAGGCGATAATGGCAATGCAGTGACAGATAAGAGCGGCTCAGGTAATGACGCAGAAGTGACCCGGCCCGGCCAAACGAAGTTAGGAGTTCCTGGAGGAGCACCGAGCGGATCCTCTCCAGAAACTGGAGCAGAAATGAATAATGGTTTACTGAACGTTCCAGGAATCAACTTAAGTAACATTATTAACGATAATGGTAGTTACACTTACACTGCATGGTTGAAACCGACCGAACTTGGAGGTGACAAGTTCCTCTTTGGCCAGACGTCCCAGGGAATTCACAATGGCATCCGTAACGGAGGATTCCTGCATCAGGCTCACTGGGGAGCAGATACCAACGGTGCCACGAACCTGAATGATTATCTGGACAATGACCTGGACGGCTGGATCCACGCGGCCTGGACGTATGATGGAGAAACAGATACTGGGCAGATTTATTTGGACGGTACCCTTGACTGGGAAGGCGCCAAGCGTGCACCAAACGGTAGCGGAAACCTGCTCATTGGTGGACGAAATGGCGGTGAAAATGGATATGTTGGACTCATTGATGACGTTGCAGTCTGGAATGTTGTTCTGAATGAAGCCGTTATTGCCAGCCTAGCTGAGGGAGCGAGCCCCTTCCCTGCGAACAATACTGATGATGATAATGACGGTTTGCCGGATTTTTGGGAAGAAAAGAACGGGGTCGACGATCCTGAGGCAGATCCTGATCAGGACGGCCTCACAAACGCGGACGAATATGAAAATAAAACGGACCCAAACAAAGCCGACTCCGATGAAGATGGATTGGATGACGGTACCGAGGTCGCCGGAAAATCTTCCCCTATAAATCCGGACACAGATAATGACGGACTCAGTGACAGTGAGGAAAAAGCCGCTGGCACTGATCCGACCAAGGATGATACGGACGAGGACGGTTACTCGGATATAAAAGAGATAGAAGTCGGCAGTAATCCCCTAGATGCGAATAGCGTACCTCCAGCACCGCCCATCGATGAGCCTCTTTTCTTTTATGATTTCGAAGGTGATGAGGGTGATCTTGTGACTGACAAGGGACAGCGAGGAAACAATGCAGACGTGACCCGAGCAGCTCAGACTCAGTTGGGGATTATAGGAGGAGCCCCAGAAGGATCTAGCCCGGGAACTGCAATAGAATTCAGTGATGGACTTCTCAATGTTCCTGGCGTTGATATGGCTGAAATTATTAGCGGAGAAGGAAGTTATACTATGAGTGCATGGTTAAAACCCAGTAACCTCGGTGGGAACAAGTTCCTATTTGGTCAGACAAATCAGGGAATCCATAACGGCATTCGTAACGGAGGATTCCTTCATCAGGCCCATTGGGGAGCGGACACAAATGGCTCTACAAATCTCAATGGATATCTTGAGGCCGACGAAGATGGCTGGATTCATGCCGCCTGGACCTATGATGCTGAAACAGACATTGGTAAGATTTACCTAGATGGTAGCCTTGATTGGGAAGGCAATAAACGTGCTCCGAACGGCAGTGGCAATTTAATCATTGGTGGACGCAGTGGCGGAGGAGAAGGTTATTATGGATTAGCCGACGACATCGCCATGTGGGACATGGTACTTGAACCGGAAGCAATTAAAGAACTCGCACTAGGATCCAGTCCGATCGGAGCGAATTTACCATTTCAAATCAAATCCATCACCTACGACCTGCAATCCGGTGAGATAGAGCTGACATGGGATTCCAAACCGGGAAGAACCTATTTACTCTTGTACAATACATCACTTGAGAACTGGGACGCAGACATCGATGACAGTATCGAGTCGGGCGGAGAATCGACAACTTTTCGTTTTGAAAATCCGGAAGGACCAGAAGCCAAGGCACTGTTCTTTAAAGTGATAGAAAACTAAAATAATTCACTTCTTCTGTCCCTCATTGCTAACGCTCATGTGAGTAAAGCCATTTATAAAATTTGGGATTACTGTAGGTCCGAGTCCATGAGTCATGACCAACACCGTTGTACGATGTGAATTTGATACTCTCATTGCCGGCCTTTTTTAACGCCTCAACTAAAACCTCACTTTCCTTTTGTGGCACGACCCTATCATTTGATCCATGAAAGGCCCAGATCGGCATATCTTTCGCTTTGATCAGATCATTAATATCAAATGGCTTAGCCCCTTTCGTTTTAAGCACATTTTTCAATCGCTCAATACCACCTCCTCCACAGATTGGAGCCGCCGCTGCAAAAAAATCAGGGTTCTTTGAAATTAAGTCCCAGGATCCGTAACCTCCCATACTTAAACCAGACACATAAATTCTCTGTTCATTTATTTTCTTCCCATGTGAACCTAATACCTCTTTGACCAGAGCCATGAGAGTCTTTGAAACCCACCAACTATCACGTGGACATTGTGGAGAAACGACAACAGAATTTTTTAATTCCGGAAACTTATCAATCAATTTGGGTGGCCCATGAACTTTAACTTTTTCTAGGTTTTTGCCCCTCTCACCGGCCCCATGCAGAAAAAGAAGCATCGGCCACCCATCATCAGGAGCAGCTCCATCAGGAACATGAATTAAATAAGAAAGTTTTTGCCCGCTGACCTGCTCTTTCATCTTCTGAGCAGTTTGATCAGCAAAAATAGACGAACCACTTAAAATAATGAAAAATAATGAAAGTTCTTTTATCATAATTATAAACTTAAAAATTATAAAGATTCTTGCAAGAAAGAAGCACAATCAAAGCTCTGATGCATTGACTTAACCTCCCGTCACTGGGATATTATATAAAATAAAATCCATGATCCGAAATTTAACTAAATTAATCGCTGCCGTACTCGTGACAGCAACTTTTGCTTTCGCTGGTCAGGCCATCCTCGGAGGAAAAAGAGTGAAACCAGTAGACAAAGTTACCCAAAAGGAAATATCAAAAGAAGAACAAGCAAAGCTGGAGACCATTGACCTTGGAGCAGGCTGTTTCTGGTGCATTGAAGCTGTCCTCGAAAGGGTCAAGGGAGTAATGACCGTAGAATCCGGTTATATGGGAGGACAAACAAAAAATCCCACCTATAAAGAAATATGCACAGGCACTACAGGGCATGCAGAAATAGTGAGAGTGAAATTCAACTCCAAAGAATTACCCTTTGATAAATTACTCGAAGTTTTTTGGGAATTACATGACCCGACTACCCTAAACAGACAAGGTGCAGATGAAGGAACCCAATACCGGTCAGCCATATTCTATCATACCGAAGAACAAAAAAAAGCAGCAGAAAATTCCAGAGCCAAAAAAAATAAGTCAGGAAAATTTGATAGCCCAATAGTAACAGAAATCACAAAGGCCAGTAAGTACTATCCGGCAGAGGATTACCATCAGGACTTCTTTGATAATAATAAAACTTACGGCTACTGCAGAGCTGTCATTTGGCCAAAACTTGCAAAGTTGGGTATGCTAAAAGAAGAATAGAAATTTCTTTCAATACTCAACAATTCTATTTCCTACAGTTCACCAAACCAGAAAATGGCGTTGGTCTAATACGCAATGGATCAATAAATCATAAAAAAATATTTCATGAATACTATCCTCACTTCAATCTTACTTAGCATTAGCATGACTGTAGCCATATGTGCTGCAGAACGGCCTAACATCATTGTTATCATGTCTGATGATATGGGCATATCAGATATTGGCTGTTACGGAAGCGAAATTGATACTCCAAGGCTTAACAAACTTGCTGAAAATGGATTACGCTTCACTCAATTCTACAACACTGCCCGCTGCTGTCCCACTAGGGCATCATTACTGAGCGGCCTGTACCCTCATCAGGCAGGCATTGGCTGGATGATGGTTGACCGTGGTCACGATGGTTACAGAGGCGAATTGAACCGCAAATGTCTGACAATCGCGGAAGCTCTTAAAACGTCAGGATATGGGACATATATGGCCGGAAAATGGCATATCACTAAGCACATCTCTCCTGATGGACCAAAAAATAACTGGCCAATGCAAAGAGGATTTGACCGTTTCTACGGGACAATTCATGGAGCAGGATCACTTTGGGATCCA
Source organism: uncultured Verrucomicrobiota bacterium (assembly GCA_902591645.1). The sequence goes on from CACJBM010000026.1 coordinate 23,439, forward strand.
AACACATTAACCAGAGGCAACACCCAAATCACTCCGGAAAATGATCCCGAATATAATCCAAAGGATCCATGGTTTTACACGGATGCTATTGTCGATCAAACAACCCGCTACATTAAGGAGCATGTGGAATCAAAACCAAATGATCCTTTCTTTTGTTATGTTTCTTTCACTGCAGCGCACTGGCCAATGCATGCTCGTGAGAAAACCATTGCTAAGTACAAAGGAAAATACGATGCGGGTTATAAAGTCATCCGTGAAAAAAGGTTCCAAAAAATGAAGGAACTAGGAATCATTAAGAAAAACACCAAACTATCTCCTCCTCCTTGGGAATGGGGCAGAGTCAAAGAGCAGGAATGGGAAATACGCTGCATGGAAGTCTACGCTGCAATGGTAGATGAAATGGATCAGGGAATTGGTAAAATTGTTGATACTCTCAAGAGTACCGGAAAAATTGATAATACGCTGATCTTGTACTTAGAAGATAATGGCGGATGCGCTGAAGCGTTTGGAAGAGGGAAAAATAAATCAACTGGCCCCCGGCCGGAAAAACCAAGTTTTCCTCCGATGAAAAAAGATCAGTTACAACCAAGAATGCAACCTATTCAGACCCGAGACGGTTACCCGGTCCGCACTGGCCCAGGCGTCATGCCCGGCCCTGCAGACACATACATAGGATATGGTCTGGGATGGGCCAATGTCTCAAATACCCCGTTCAGAGAATATAAGCACTGGGTTCATGAGGGAGGAATAAGCACCCCATTAATTGCCCACTGGCCAGAGGGTATTAAGCGCAAAGGCAAAATTGACCATCAACCAGGGCATCTCATTGATATAATGGCGACTTGCGTAGAATTGGGAAAAGTTAATTATCCAAAAGAAAGAAATGGGGGGAAAATAAAACCTTTGGAAGGAAAAAGTCTAAACACTGCTTTCAAGGGAAATAAGATTCAGCGAGATGCCCTTTATTGGGAACACGAAGGCAATCGAGCTATACGGAAAGGAGATTGGAAGCTCGTGTCTAAGGAAAACAGACCCTGGGAACTCTATGACATAGCAAAAGATAGGACAGAGCTTAACGACCTTTCAAAAGAGAAAACGGAAATTGTTAAAGAACTATCAAAGGCCTATCAAGAATATGCTGATAGAGCCAACGTTTCACCAGTCGGAACATGGAGAGGTAAGCCAAGGGTAAAAAAAAACTAAATGATCAGGAATCATTTAGTTTAAAATCAGGTGATCAGCTATCTCAGGAAAAATCACCTAACATAGCAAACCGCGGAATTCTTCTTGAAGGAAAAGTAGAATCATCTGAACCGAATGGTGTAATCATTGCTCAGGGAGGTGACGCACAAGGATTCGCGTTATTATTACACAACAGACATCTTCGCTTTATAACTTGTGTTAACGGACAAATAAGCAGGGTCCAGACCAAAGACCCTCTCTCTTCATTGAACTTTAACTTCAAAGCCAAAATGACATCTGAGGGAGATGTCTTTATATCCATTAATAATAAATTATCTGGATCAGGCAAAGTTACCCCCCTGAAGATTATGCCAATTGATGGGCTAGCTGTCGGATCTGATCCTGGCGGCAGTGTCGGCGAATATGAACCAGATTATCCTATTAAAGGGAATGCTCAGCTCAATTTGAAACTTCTTCCGCTAAAGGGCAAGCCTGCCACAAAAGGGCCATTAGAACAAATTCAGGATGAGCCTGACCTGCCTAGAGTTTTAATCATTGGAGATTCAATTTCCATTGGTTACACAATACCTGTCCGAGAGATTCTAGAAAATTTTGCCAATGTTCACCGCCCACCTGCAAATTGCGCTTCTACTAAACACGGGCTAAAAAGTATCAATAAATGGTTAGGAAATAAAAAATGGGATGTGATTCATTTTAATTGGGGACTACATGATTTGAAGTACATGGGGCCAAAAGGAGAAAATCTCGCGGATCCCAATATTCCATCAAATAAACAACAAGTCCCTATTGAAGAGTACAGTAAGAATCTGGATCAGCTGGTTCAAACAATGAAAAAAACAGGAGCCCAATTAATATGGAGAAACACAACTCCCGTCCCAGAAGGCTCGAAAGGCCGTGTAGTCGGAGACTCAGACAAATACAATAAAGCGGCTACGAAAATTATGGTGAAATATGGAATACCCACCAATGACCTGTACAACTTTTCTAAAGAAAATTGGGATGAGGTAGGCCGCAAAGCAAATGTGCATTTCACCCCTCAGGGGTCAAAACAATTAGCAACTTTAGTAGCTGAATCTATTGCTAGTCAGTTGAAGAGATAATTCTGAA
>CACJBM010000027.1 GCA_902591645.1 uncultured Verrucomicrobiota bacterium
ATTTATCCATACAGAGATTGGGTAGTTAAAGCTTTCAATGATAATTTACCTTTTGATCAGTTCATTACCTGGCAACTCGCTGGTGACCTGCTTCCTAGCCCGACCCTTGAGCAAAGAGTGGCTACTGGTTTTGTGCGTATGAATCCAACGACTGCAGAGGGTGGTGCAATACCAAAAGAATTTCAGGCTAAGAACAATTTTGATCGGACCGAAACATTGGGGACTGTGCTTCTTGGTGCGACGATGACATGTGCTCGTTGCCATACTCACAAATATGATCCCATAGAACAGGTCGAATATTATAAACTTTTCGCTTTCTTTAACAGTACATCGGAAGGCTCAATGGATGGGAACCGGTATGAATATGCTCCCGTACTTAAGGCCCCGGCTAGTGGCCAGGATTGGGAAGCTTGGGGTATTCTTGAATCTGAGCGTGTGGCGATTCTAGAAGAGGCGAGTAAGCTTAAAGGATCTGTCAAAGGATTAGATCAGAAGGCCTGGGAAGGATCAGATAATAGTGCTCGTTTTGCAATAATTGCAGATCCGAACGGTTCATGGAAAGGACACGCCCTCCAATCACGGGCCATTGATTTAAATAAAAAGACGGGAGAAATACAAAAGAGATTTACTACGACTTTAGTGACTCAAGATTTGAAAAAACCTCGCGAAACAAAAATACTTCAGCGTGGAGAATATAATCTTCCCATAGGTGATTCGCTTGAACCTGGAGTTCCTGCTGTGATGGGATCCTTGCCTAAAGAGGCTCCAAAGAACCGGCTAGGTCTTGCTCAGTGGTTAGTTTCCAGCGATCAGCCACTCGTCTCCAGGGTCCTCATTAATCGTGTATGGCAACGCATTTTTGGTCATGGTCTGGTGCGGACTCCTGAGGACTTTGGTTTGCAGGGGGAGCAACCAACGCATCCGGCCCTACTTGATTGGTTGGCCGTAGAGTTTCAGGAAAGTGGGTGGGACTTGCAGCACATGTTGCGTTTGATGGTCAATAGTAGGACCTTTAAGCAGGATTCTAAATGGCGTAAAGAGGTTCAGGACCCAGACAATCGACTCTTTGCGAGGGGTCAGAGCTATCGGTTAGATGCTGAGGTCATTAGGGACATAGGACTTTGGGCAAGTAATTTACTTGATCCTACTATGGGAGGTGAAGGGGTTAAGCCTTATCAGCCTTCAGGCATGTGGTCAGCGCTGATGCACCCTGCAAGTAATACTAAGAAATATGTGAGAGATAAGGGTGAGCGTCTTTACCGAAGGAGCATTTATGTGTATTGGAAACGGACTAGCCCGCATCCAATGATGACTCTTTTTGATGCTCCTGTGCGAGAGTCAAGTTGTGTAATGCGCTCGCGGAGTAATACGGCCTTGCAGTCACTTGGCCTTCTCAATGAGACACAAAGGATAGAAATGTCACGCAAGCTTGCAGAGCGTTTGATTGCAAGTTCCAAAGATGATAGTCGCCGACTGGATTTTCTTTTCGGGCTCCTCGCTTCACGGAAGCCGAATGATGCTGAGAGGAAAGTGTGTGAGGCGTTGCTGAATAAAATGAGGGGCCGATACGAATCATCACAAGAAGATGCGACTGCCCTAACATCCCAAGGCGATGCTCCCCGTGATGCAAAGATTCCCCTGACTGATCTTGCTGCCTGGACGCAACTCACAACAATTGTTTTGGCCAGTGATGTGGCCATCCTAATGTACTAATTATTTAACTATATTGTTTGATGCAAACACCTGATCCACTCCGCGAATTTGATCTTAACTTAACTCGTCGACAACTCTTTGGGCGTTCGGCTCTTGGCCTAGGTACTGCGGCCATGGCTCAACTTTTCAATGATCAATCTTTCGGGTTGGATAAGACTTCATCGACATCTCATGGAGGCCTTCATCATGCGCCCAAGGCCAAACGTGTCATATATCTTTTCATGAGTGGTGGGCCAAGTCATCATGATTTATGGGATTATAAGCCTAAGATGCAGGAGATGTTTGGGCAGAATCTACCGGACCATATTAGGGACGGTCAACGCATCACTGGAATGACAGCCGGACAAAAGACACACCCTGTTTGCCCAAGTAAATACAAATTCACGAAACATGAAAATAATGCTGAAGGGTTATGGGTCAGTGAGCTTCTACCTCATACCGCAACAGTGGCCAAAGATCTTTGTGTTGTACACAGTACATATACCGAGGCCATTAACCATGACCCTGCCATAACCTATATCCAGACAGGGAGTCAGGTGCCTGGGCGACCAAGCCTTGGTTCATGGTTAAGCTATGGTCTAGGGACCATGAATGAGAATTTACCAGGGTACGTTGTCATGCATGCGAAGACTAGGTTTGCCGAGCAGAGTCTCTTTGGTCGTTTATGGGGAAGCGGTTTCATGTCTTCGGAGCATCAAGGGACCTTAATGAGGAGTCAGGGCGATCCTGTCCTCTACTTAAGTAATCCAAAAGGGGTAAGTAGTAAGGATCGCAGAGCTCAGCTTGATGCTCTGGCTCTTCTTAACCAGGAACAGTATTCCAAGTTCGCTGACCCTGAGATTTTATCACGAATAAAACAACATGAGATGGCCTACCGGATGCAATCCTCAGTACCTGAATTGATGGATCTTTCCGAAGAGGATGATAAGACCTTTGACCTTTATGGTGAAGAGGCCCGTGACCCTGGTAGTTTCGCTGCTTGTTGTCTCAATGCAAGGCGACTGGCGCAGAGAGGTGTTAGAAATATACAGATCTTCCATAGGGGATGGGACGCTCATGGGAACCTTCCGCGCGAACACGAATCTCAGTGCAAGGACATTGATAGAGGAAGTGCAGCTTTAATTAAAGATTTGAAGCGTTTGGGAATGTTGGATGAGACACTAGTTGTCTGGGGCGGAGAATTTGGACGAACTGCCTACTGTCAGGGGGGACTTAATAAGGACAATTATGGTCGAGACCATCATCCTCGTTGCTTCTCAGTTTGGATGGCCGGTGGTGGCATTAAGTCGGGAATCACTTATGGGAAAACTGATGATTATGGATATAACATTGCCCATCCTGACGGAACGCCGATGCGTCCAAAACCGAGCAAAGAGAAGTGGACTCCAGGCACAATGCATATCCATGACCTGAATGCTACGATTCTGCATTTACTAGGCATTGACCACCGCAAGCTTACTTATAGGTACCAGGGAAGGGACTTCAGACTGACTGATATCCACGGACATGTGATTAAGGATATACTGGCCTAGGGACTCTATTGCTAAGTGATGCTAAGTGTAATTTTTATCTAAGTGATGAAGATCCTCATTGCTATATTTCTTCTGGTACCTGCTACTGCTTTTGCTCAAGACGAAGTCAAATGGCATGACGTGACTCAGTGGGGGATAGAAGGGCGGGGGTGGGAGGATCAGAAAAGGTCCAAGTGGTTTGACCGTTTTCCGACCAAGGCTGAGAAGACTGTGACCAAGTCGGTTTGGGGTTTGAGTCGCCATAGTGCCGGTATGATGGTGCGCTTTAAGACTGATGCTAATGCCATTCACGCTAAGTGGAAGGTTACCTCTTCGAGGTTGGGCATGCCTCATATGCCACCTAGTGGCGTGAGTGGACTGGATTTATATGCGCGCGATGCTCAGGGAAAATGGCGCTGGGCAGCAGCTACTCTTCCAGCTAAGCAGGAAATGCAGGTCACACTTTTGCGGGGGATTAAACCGGACTTGCGTGAGTATGCACTGTATCTGCCGCTTTATAATGGAACTGAGTCTTTGGCTGTTGGTGTGCCGGCAGATTCGAATTTTCAGGGACTTGCGCCTCGCAAGGCAAGGCCACTCATTTTTTATGGAACCTCTATTACTCAGGGCGCTTGCGCGTCGAGGCCCGGAATGACGTATCCGGCGATTCTAGGGAGGTGGCTTGATATGCCAGTCATCAATATCGGATTTTCTGGCAACGGCAAAATGCATGAGGAGGTAGGAGATCTCATGATTGAAGTGGATGCGGCTGCTTACATCATTGATTGTCTGCCTAACATGAACGGAGCGATGGTGACTAAACGCTGTGTTCCTCTGGTGAAACAGTTGCGTGAGGCTCAGGCCGATACCCCGATTGTGCTTGTGGAAGATAGGCGCTTTCCTAATTCCTGGTTGGTACCGGATAAATCAAAATTCCACGACGATAATCATGCAGCATTACGGAAGGCTTATCAGGATCTAAAAACTGCAGGAGTGAAAAATCTATACTATCTCGGCGGCGACGAATTGCTTGGTGATGATGCTGAGGGTACTACCGATGGTTCGCACCCTAATGATCTCGGTTTCCTGCGTCAGGCCGAATTATTTGCTCCCCTATTACGCAAGGCATTGGGTTTGGAATAATCTATCTTAGACTTTTATTAAGATAGAATATCTTTTGCAACGGTACCGTGAACATCTGTTAGCCTGAAATCTCGGCCCGCGTGGTTGTACGTGAGCTTTTCGTGATCAAGACCTAAAATATGCAGAATCGTGGCATGCCAATCATGGATATGCATTTTTCCTTCAACGGCTTCATATCCGTATTCATCTGTTGATCCATAACTTAGCCCACCCTTCACTCCTCCACCAGCCATCCAGGTCGTGTAACCTTTATTATTGTGGTCTCGCCCGTCTCCACCTTGCCCGTGAGGCGTGCGACCGAACTCGCCTGCCCAGACAATTAAAGTTTCTTTTAGCATGTCACGGCGTTTGAGATCGGTGAGTAATCCGGCAATGGGTTTATCTATTTCGTTGCAGCGGGCAGAAAGATCATTTGTTAGGTTCCGGTGATGGTCCCAGTTCCCATGACTGAGTTCCACAAAACGGACCCCGGACTCGGCAAAGCGACGGGCCAGTAGGCACTGCTTTCCGAAAGTATCGTTGCCACCAGACCCTATACCGTAGAGTTCTAAGGTTTCTTTGGATTCGCCTGTGGTATCCATTAGTTCGGGTAAAGTGTCCTGCATACGGAAGCCAAGCTCCAGAGACTCTATGACTCCCTCTACACCTGGTGCATGCTTTTCGCGGCTAAGCTTGGCTTTGTTTAAGCTTTGTACATAGTCTAACTGGATCCGTTGAAGTTCACGATCCAGTTTAGGATTCGCGATGTTGGGGATTTTAGGTTTTTGTTCTCTGCGAGCGAAGCGGTTATTGCCTCCGGGCCTTCGAGAGTCAGTACCGAAACGCGCACCTTGATAGATTGCTGGCAAGAAGCTACTACCGAAATGGTTAGCATTACCATTAGGTGCACCAAGAGCTACGAAACCTGGTAGATCTGCATTATTGGTCCCTAACCCATATAGTGTCCAAGCCCCGATCGATGGGCGCACAAACTGGGAACTTCCTGTATGCATCATGGTCTGTGCTTGGGGGTGATTCGGCAGATCAGTATGCATGCCATGTAACATGCATAGATCATCAGCGTGCTTTGCGATTTCAGGTGTCAGTTCAGAGATCCATAGACCACTCTTACCATGCTGATTGAATTCCCATGGTGAACCTAAAAGTTTACCTCCGCGGCCACGGCCGAACTTTCCAGGCTTTCCATTATCTTTGGCGAGTTGCGGCTTATAGTCGAACATATCGACATGCGAAGGTGCGCCGCGCATTGAGAGGAAAATAACTCTTTTGGCCCTTGGACTGAAGTGCGGTTTTTTTGGTGAGAGCGGCCCATCAGTTTTTGACTCAGCTTGTGCCTGTTCGTGTGCTAGTGCTGCAAAGGCAAGATATCCGACACCGGAGGAGGCGGATTTTAGAAGATCGCGGCGGGTCAGCATGTCAGTTATTAGTTAGTGCTTAGTTGAGATATCTGAATTCAGCGGATATGAGCAAAGATTGACAGAAAGTAATCAGGGCCAGTTTTTCGATATTTTGACGGTTCTTACTGTCGGCACCGGCTCGAATGATGAAATTGCGTACATAGGCCAGAGCATTATCAATTTCTTTATTTGTCGCAGACCGAGCAAAGGCGATGGCGAAAGCATGAGATACGCGATCGCGGTTGGTTTCTGCTCCTTTGTAGATCCGCATTGCCATGGTTTCAGCCTGCTCTAGGACGAAAGCGTTATTCATAAGATAAAGGGCCTGATCCGGGACGTTCGTTTCTTCACGCTTTCCGGTCACGATGTTTGGATTTGCAGGATCGAATAAAGCAAGTGATTCAGGTAAATTATCTCGAGCCGAAGGCAGATAAACTGAACGATAATTAATGGGGCGATCGCGGTTGGATTGATTCCTTGGAGGGCGGAAACCGCCAACTCTGCTATCGCCTCCCCACGCAATTTCTGAACCGAAGGGGCGAGTTATATTTAATTTTCCACTAACCACAAGCATAGAGTCACGCAATGCTTCAGCATCAATTTTTTTTGGGCTGTGGCGCCATTGGAGTGAGTTTTCTGGATCTTTAATGAATGCTGAGCGATTGTAAATTGAACTCATTTGGTAAGTCCGAGAAAGAACAAGTTCACGTATCAGTGATTTGACTGACCATTTTTCTTCGATGAATTTTACTGCTAGATGGTCAAGTAATTCCGGATGACTCGGAGCTTGGCCGGTGTTGCCGAAATTGTTTTGTGACTTTACGATACTAGTTCCGAAGAGATGACCCCATACCCGATTAACCATGACACGGGCAGTGAGTGGATTATCCTTTGAGGATAACCATTCGGCTAATTCAAGGCGACCACTTGAATTTTCTGGTAATTTTACCGGCTCGTCACAGAGTGCCCTTGGGAATCCGAGGTCAACTTTTTGTGCAGGTTTATCGAGTTCACCTCGGATCAGAACTACCGGTTGGACAAAATTTTCTTTGTCCTGAACGCCCATGGACCGTGTAATTGAGATACCGTTTTCATTAACACTGTTTATGCGTGCCTGCATCTGTGAGATTTGAGTGCGGAGCCTGATTAATTGTTGCTGGGCATTACTGGATCTTCCGGCTAACCGGTCCTCCCTCGCTTGTCGGTTCAAGTCATTAAAGCGTTGCTCGGAATCTTCTAGGCGGTTTTTAATAAATGCTATTTCATTAGCGCTTAAAGAATCTATTGATTCTTTATCTGCTATTGGTAGTTCGAGAAGATTAGTTCCTCGACGATTTTGAACGGCGTTCACTGTTCCGAAATATGTTTTCGTATTTAGGAAAATTCCGGCCAAGGAGTAATAGTCAGTAGTGGGAATAGGGTCAGACTTGTGGTCGTGGCACCGCGCACACGAAACTGTGAGCCCAAGAATGGATTGAGTAATGGTATCAATCTGTTCATCGGCCAGGTCCAGAGCAAATTGTCGAGGATCCCGTTCGTTTAGATTTTTAGGGCCGATTGCCAGAAACCCGGTAGCTATAAGATTTTCCTGCCAGTCCTCATCATTTTTTATAGGTAACAGATCTCCTGCTATCTGTTCTGTAATAAATTTGTCGTATGGTTTGTCATCGTTGAATGAATCGATGACGTAGTCACGGTATCGCCAAGCGTGTGGAAAGCTCATATTAACGTCTTTACCAGTTGATTCGGCGTAACGTGCAACGTCTAGCCAGTGTCTTCCCCAGCGCTCTCCGAATCGTTCGCTAGATAGCAGTTTATCAACTTCTAATTGAAAAGCGTTCTTTGGGTTCTTCTTCCATGCAGTTGCATATTCTTTAACATTTTTTGGTGAGGGTGGGAGGCCTATTAAATCAAAGTATATTCTTCTCAAAAGGGTCTCAGGTTTTGCATCAATTGCCGGCTCTATTCCCTCCGACTCTAACTTTGCCAGTACAAAGTGATCAGTGTTAGATAAGGGCCATTCCTTATCCTTTATTGCGGGCAGCGATTGTTTGAGAGGCTTTTTGAATGACCAGAAATTTTTACCCTCTTCAATATTAATTTCGGTTTTGACTATTCCGCTCTCAATGACGCGTGGGTCAGGAGCACCCATTTCTATCCATTCCTTGAAATCGGCAATCACATTTGCTGGCAATTTTTTCTTTGGTGGCATTTCGTAGTCCTCGTCGGCCCAGGTGATCGCAGTCCACAACAGACTGGAACTCAAATTTCCAGGAACAATAGCGGGACCGGAATCACCGCCGTGTCGGATCCCTTCTCGGCTATCAATACTCAGACCACCTCTGATCTTTTCCTCAGACGAATGACAGCGATAACATTGTTCGACCAGTACTGGTCTGATCTTTGATTCAAAGAATTTAAGTTCTCCATCTTTCAATGCAGATTCTGATTTACCCTTTTCAGAGCAAATAGCTATGAAAAGAAAAGAACTTAAAATGATTCGTTTCATGGGACCTCTCCCAGTTATCGTAAAATAGACTTACTACCTTATTCTTTTTCCACGGGGGGACGTCTTGGTCTGTCAGTGCGTCCCTGTCCAGCGTTCGGATCGGGGCGATCAGGTCTATTTGGATTGGACCGGTTCGGTTGTCTGTCCTGTCCCTGTTGGAATCGTCTTCTGAATGCTTCAAACATTGCAGCCTGCTCCTCCTTATCGAGGAATCCGTCACTGTTCGTGTCGACCTCGTCAAACCGCTCCTGGAGTCGATCAGGTGCCTCTTCCTTACTGATTTTTCCATCTTCATCCTTATCAAAAGTTTCGAGTGAAGGGCGTCTAGATGGGCGGTTCTGGTTTGGGTTTTGCTGGTCTGGGCGTCTCTGGTTAGAGTTTTCAGGTCGGCGTGGCAGAGATCTTATTTCGCTCTGGCTTACGTCTCCATCCTTGTTCTGGTCCATTCGACGCAAAATGACTACTGCCATGTCGATCTCATCTTGTTGTAATTTCCCGTCACGGTTCCGGTCAAGCACTTGGAATAATGAGCTTTCTTGGGACTGGCCAGGAGATTCTGAGCGTGGAGGCCTTGGCTCGGGTCCTCTGCGTGGTCTTTCTCTTTCTTCTTGAGCGAATGATGTACCGCTTAGACTGATTGCTAGTCCGGCGATGGCAATGAAGGTTTTGGAACATTTGGTTTTCATAATGATAGCGGCTGAAATTATAAGTTTGCTTTGATATAAAGTAATTCTTTCTAGATTACCTCAGCATGATGTTTTGACTGAAAATTTTCACTAAAAATTCAATGGAAATCGATGTTTCTTATTAATTATTACTGATTAACCTAGTAACTAGGACTGATTATTGTTTTCGTTTTAATTGTGATGTGATAGGGATTTTAACATGAAACTTTTCATTTTTTCTTCTATCAGCCTTTTTTCTTTTGTCCTTCCGTCATTCGCGGAGGACGGATTCGCTTCAATTTTTAATGGGAAAGAAGGGCCCAAGGTTAAGAAGGAAGGAACTTGGACCACATTTACGGGAGATGGAATGTCCGTAAAGACTGAAGGGAACTGGCTAGTTCAAAAGGACGGCTCACTTTTCCTTGATCCTCGCCCAGGCGAGAAGGGGTGGACCCGTTACGGCTCTTACCTGTGGTTGACCGAAGACTATGAAGACTTCGTTTTCGAATTCGAGTATCAGCATGGTAAGGGTGGAAATTCTGGTCTGTACTTTCGTATCTATGATGAATCTGATGCAACGAAGCACGGATTCGAGGTCCAGATCCTAGACTGTTACGGCAAGAAGAAGCTGGGCCAGCATGATCTGGGTGGCGTGATTCAGACAGCCGGTCCGTTAACTAACGCTTCGAAGCCAGCAGGTGAGTGGAACCGTATCCAATTGACGATGAAGGAAGGGAAAGTGTCCGTTGTTCTGAACGGCAAAAAAGTGCAGGACAATATGGATCTTGCCGCCAAGAAGCCAAAAGGTAAAAAACTTGCCGATTCCGGTAAGATTGCAATTCAGGACCATGGTCAGAAATTTTCTGTTCGTAACCTCAGGGTCAAGAAGTTGTAATTTATTTCATAAGAACTACAGAGCAATTTGCGCGAATTATATTAATCTGGGGGGGCAGTTTTAAAATCGCCTCCCAAGGCGAGGTGTAGGTCTATCCTGTTCTGTAGTCTTTGGTTTTTTAGGAAGATCATGGCTCTTCTTGAGGCGACTGCCCTTCTCTGAGCCTCGAGGACCGAAATAATTCGGACCAATCCTTCCGCGTAGTCTCTGCCTGCTTGCCTCTCTGCCAGTTCGGCCTGACGCAATTCGATTGTTAGGAATTTTGTTTGTTCTGCGAGTGAGTTTTCTGTTGAAAGCGCAGATTCAACTTCACGCAGAGCTCTCAGCATTTGGCTGGAGAAACGTCTGATCGTCCGTTCATTTTGTTGCAGAGCGATTCTTGCGCTCGCAGTCTTAGCGCCGGACCTGAAGAGGGTCTGTGCTACCGAAGTTGCAGTGCTCCAGGCTATGGCTTCAGGATCCAGAATTAATTGATCGAGTTTAGAACTTGATGTTGAGCCTCTCCCTGTCAGTGAGAATGAAGGGAACAGATCTTTTCTAGATGCGTCTGCCCGTTCTGCGGATGCCCGGATGGCAGCTGATGCAGACACAAGGTCCGGCCTTCGGAGTAACATTTCTGAAGGTATTCCGGCAGGTATTTTCCCTCTGAGTTTTGGCAGAGTATTACCACTTTGGAGTTCACCGTTTGGGTATCTTCCAAGTAAAAGCTCGACGGTTCTCGCGGCTTCCTTTCTGGCAAGTTTTTGATTGATTAGGTTTCTTTCGGCGGAGGCGACTTGATTCCTAGCGAACTGCACAGCGAGTGGGCTTGCTGTCAAGTCACCGGCTTTGTAATTCCGTTCAGTGATTCGATAATTGGCATCGTAACTTTTCTTTGTCTTTTCTGCGAGTTCTAGAAGTTGTTGCGCAGTGATAAGATTAAACCATGTCTTTGCAGTGTTGGCTGCGAGTGATAATCTGGCCGCCTCATAATCAGCTCTGGCCGCTACCAGATCCTCATATTGGGCCCGGTCCAGATTCCTTAACCTTCCCCAAAGATCTATTTCCCAAGAAGCAGCTAATGTTAGACCGTAGTTCGAAGAATAATTAGGTGGTTCTTGATTGCTTCTTGATCTGGAACTTGAGCCTCCGAGATTAATGGAGGGGAAACGAGCTGCTCTTCCTATGATGGTTCCTTCTTTTGCTGATTGGAGTAAGAGTGCGGACACCCTAAGGTCATGATTGTTATTGAGTGCTTCTTCAGTGATTTTAATCAATTGAGGATCGCCCAAATTCTTTAACCACCCTCTATTAATCTTTCCTTGGTTGGCTTTGGAGGCGCTGATCCATGATTCGGGGGTCATGAGAGGAGCTTCCCGATGAGGCCTTTTGATTCCCCCAAACTTACACCCCGAGAAGAGCAGGGCCGTAACAATTAAGATGGGGAAAAAGCGGATCATTCCGCAGGTTTCTTATCAGAGTGTGAGGCTAATGTCCATTTCAGGATAAGGAATTCTTTTTTTAAAGATAATAACTTTTACGCTTAACACTTGGCCTGACATCTCATACTCTATTTCTTATGTTATTTTTCCGTTATTTGATATTGTTCTTTATTCTCACTTTCACGACACAATTGGATCTTGCAATCGGATCAGAACCTAAATTTGAGAGACAAGTGATCGATGCTAAAATTTCAATCGGTTATGGTTTGTCAATTGGTGACGTGGACGGTGACAAGAAGTTAGACATTCTACTAGCAGATAAGTCGCAGATTGTCTGGTACCGGAACGGGGACTGGAAACGTTTCGTGATGGCAGAGAACCTGAACCCGCGCGTTGTTACTCGTTTCCTTGACAATGTTTGCATCGCTTCGAGGGACATTGACGGTGATGGGAAGGTTGAAGTGGCTGTAGGTGCTAACTGGAACCCCGGTGAAACGACTGACGCCGAGAAATCAGGTTCAGTTCATTACTTGATTCGTCCAGAAGATCCGACTGGGCTCTGGGGATCAGTAAAGATGAGTGCTCATGAACCTACCGTGCACCGGATGCACTGGATGAAGGTCGGAGAAAAAGAGTACAGATTACTTGTCCTTCCCCTTCATGGAAGAGGAAACAAAGGGGGTCAGGGCGATCCTGTGCGTCTATTGGCTTATGTTCCTGGAGCAAAGCCTGAGGAAGGAAATTGGGGTAGTGAACTCGTCGATGCTAGCTTTCACATCACACACAATTTTGATCTGATTACTTTCAGCAAAGAAACGGAAGAAGAGGTAATTATCCTCGGTGGTAAAGAAGGGGTCAAAGGCATTCGTTATTCTAGTAAGGTCACTGGTGAAAGTCCTTGGAAGTCGATTCATATGGTCAAGAATCCGCTCTCTAAGGGCGTTGGTGAGGTCAGAGCCTACCGCGGAAATGGCAACGATGGTCTGATCACCGCCATTGAGCCATTTCATGGTAACGAGCTTGTAGTTTATGCTCCACCCAAATCTAATGATGAAGAACCCAAGAGAACGGTACTTGATAACACATTAAATCAGGGCCATGCCCTTGCTCTAGGGGATGTATTAGGTACAGGTAATTTACAAGTTATTGCAGGATGGCGTAATCCCGACAAGAATGGAAAAGTTGGAATTAGGATATATGAAGAGGAGGATAAGGGCTGGAAGTCCCACACTTTGGATGATAATGGGATTGCTTGTGAAGACCTGAAGTTGAGTGACCTGAATGGCGATGGAAAACTTGACGTTATCGCGGCCGGAAGGGCGACTAAAAACGTTGTCATTTACTGGAACCGAGGATCCAAAGAATCAAATTAAAGTTTTGTCTTGGTTGGGGATTAAAGTCGTCTTGTGAATTTCATGTTATTCCAGCGTCTTTCACCATTACTCATATTCTTTTTTGCGCTCTTATGCCCGGCCCTTTGCTCTGAGAGAATCAATCCTGCCGGTATACGGGGCGCTATCATTTTGTCATCCGAGCCTGTTAATGATGAATCATTACAGAAGTTTTATGACTTTTCTGGCAAGGAACCGAAGATTGTGATCTTGGTCTTGGATGGTTCTGAGACTTCGAGGAATTATGCTACTACAATCCAGGAGAAGATTTCTAAGGAAAATGTTAAAGATAGCAAGTTACTGACATTAGAGTCAGACAAAGTTCAGGAGAATATTCAAACTGCCACTGGTCTTTGGCTAGTTGGCCAGGGCACTCAATCCCTTAAAAATTGTAAGTACCTTGACTCGATTAAATCTTTAATCAATCGACGAGCTGTGCTCGGTGTCGGGGGGCAACTCATTGAAGGTTTTGGAATTTCAGGAGCTGATATTTTCCCGGGCGCTGAGATCAGACATTCGACAGCAAAGGAATTAAAACAGAAAAGAGGAACAGTTCGTTATGATTTTGCAGAAGGTTCCTCACTTATCCTTAGGGGTCGTGCCATGCGGTTACTTGGTGAAGGTGAAATTAGCATTTCTTTGGCTGTTTCTGATACCCGGAAAGAGAAGAAGATTATTTTAAACGAGGATTCAAGGGTCGCTGATCTTACGGCATTGAGGTTTGCTGCAACTGCCCGGAATGGTTCGGAGTTTCCTTCGCAAAAACTTTCTGATCCTAGAGTTGAGAAGGGGACACTAATTATCATAGGAGGTGGACCTATGCCCAGATCCGTGACGAAGAGATTCATTCAAATAGCGGGAGGAGACCAAGCTTCTATTGTTGTTTTACCGACTGCAGTTCCGGATTCGATGGTCAAAGATAGCGGGTCCATTGCAAATGCGTTCCGAAAATTAGGTGCAAAGGAAGTGACTGTCTTATCAAAGAGGACTCTAAGCGAAGTCGATGGGAATGAATATCTGCAGATCCTTAAAAGAGCGACCGGAATCTGGTTCGGTGGTGGACGTCAGTGGCGTTTTGTTGATGCATATCATGATACGAAGGCTCTCGGACTCATGCATGAGGTTCTTAAAAAGGGTGGAGCCATTATGGGTAGTTCTGCTGGGGCATCGATCCAAGCAGAGTATCTGGTTCGGGGCAATCCGCTCGGTAATCAGGATATGATGGCCGAGGGCTATGAAAAGGGCCTAGGATTTTTGAAAGGAGTTGCTATTGACCAGCACTTTGCTGAGAGGGATCGTTTCAAGGACTTAGCTTCAGTCGTGGACCGTTTTCCTCAGATACTGGGTATTGGGATAGATGAGGGAACGGCTCTAATTGTCAAAGGGCCGGTCGGTTTGGTTCAGGGCAAAGGGCAGGTCCATTTTTATGATAGAAGAAAAGAAACGGAGGATGCAGATAAGGATTATGAGTCCGTTGGGAGGGGAGGAAGGTATCAATTGGTTCAGCGAAAAGTATTAAATCCCGGAAAAGCAGAGGAGAAGAAGGACCAGAAAGATTAAAACTTCTTGCAAATACTGCTCTTTTCAGCTTTTATCTCAGCCCCCACCAATTAATGGGTAGGTACCGAAGCGGTCAAACGGGGCAGACTGTAAATCTGCTGGCTATGCCTTCAGAGGTTCGAATCCTCTCCTGCCCACCATTCCCCTATTTTCCTGGGGATAATTTTTGAACTCTTATTTAGATAATTAATCTGAACTCAATTCTGCAGTTAGCACTTCAAGCTTTTCTTTTGATGACCCTGAAAGGATGGCTCATTTTAACCTGGCGTTAATTCTATTCTTTACGGACCCTGAAGAATTTAACTTTTTCTATAGGGTTTAAGGTTGGTTTATGAAGGGTCTTGGATCCCTCGGCCACAATCTTTTCTACAGTGGTCCATTTGCTCAGATCATCAGAAATTTCAATGTGATAAGCGTTGCCTTTAACGCTATTGAATTCGAACCGGAAAGGATCTTCAAGAACGATTAGGCGTAGGGGAGGTTCTGCTTTAATTGCTATTGATCCAGGAGAAGCTGAACCAGAGTACCAAGAAACGGCATTTTCGTGATTCTGAGTATTTTCCGGGTCCTCAAGGTTCAAACTGAAACCGTTCCCGTCCGGTCCTTCTGGCCAGGGGTCCGTGTCATCATAGGTAAATTCAATGATTGGAATTCCGGCACCGTAGGAGAGCTTAAGGTTCTCACCACCATTATCGAGTCGGTTCCCTTCTTGCCATTCTCCAGCGATTGGAAGACCAGCACCGAAACGGGACTCGAAAGCGTTACGATTTCTTACCACGAGTAGATATGCTTTACTTTTGATAACGGTTCCATCTTCAAAGTCAAAGTTCACTCCTTTCGTGAGTCGTAAGTTTGTAAGATTAAGGTCCGATCCACTGACATTTTGCAATTCAATGTACTCAAAGTCAGATGTGCTCCATCCCTTTTCCTGCTCCGTAAGGTTTGCCTCGTTAGGGTGGTAGTGAATTTCTGTTATCCTTAGTGAATCGACATAGGTACCGGTCTCTGGGCTCGTGACTTCGAACTGGACAGGATCTGACCAGTGACTCCACCGGCCTTGAGTGTCCTTGTGCCGTACCCGTGCACGGTAAGTGTGACCAACCCTAGCAGATGTTGGTATGAACTGATAATTTGATTCGAAAGTTGTCAGTTCACCAGAAAGGGTAGGATTTTGGATTTCATAGATGTAAGGATCTTTTTCCACATAACCTTTTACAGTGGGATTATAAACTTCAGCCAACCGCCATTCCATCGCAGAGAATGCGGTGTTCGATTGGCTCCTGTAATTATTAGTGGAGAAGCGAAGATCACTTGCTTCAAAGTTCCCGTTACCAGTGAACCGTATCGTGGGTTTCTGTGGAATCGAATTTCTGTCTGATAGGAGGCTAGAGCGCATCCAGTTCCCTCGCGAAATAATGTATTTTTTTACGACTTGAATCATTCCAGCAAAGTCACGCGTCGGTGAAATGTCATAGTAACGGTCCTTGTGATTTAATCGCGGATGATTGTCCCATAACCGGCGGTCCGCATCGACTAGGGTCGGACCTTCAGGGGACCAGACATCATGGACCATTTCATCGATGAGTTTGTAGCCCTCGTCTTCGTTATAGATTAGGTCCATGATTTCACGGACACGGTTCCTATAATCGGTTCTGAAAGCGGAATTATTGGCGACTTTGTTTTTAAAGTCATGGTTTCCATTCCCGTACATGTTATTGGCCCATGTCAGGTCCAGGTCCCAAGGGTGAACCTGAAACTTATTGGTTTCAGGATTATGGTAATAGAAGTAATTCTTACCATAGGCGATGTCGTAATGATGGATCCCCTCCACGATCGTTCTGTAACTCAGGTATTTTTCAACGTCCAGATTTTCTCTCCACCAGTCTGCGCTGGGGTTCTTGTTTCGGTAACCGCTGATGAATGAGGATACATCGGATCTATTAGTGACTTGCGTTGGGCCTTGATTATTGGATGACCCACTGTGTCCTTCAATCTTGTACAGGTTCCCGTCCGGCATGTCATGTTCGTCCAAGAACTGCCCGTCCATTTGTTCGATGGCGAGGAATAGACCATAATAATCTGTGCTGTACTGGTTCGATCCTGAGGCACTCGCATTGTCGATTACGTAAAATTGTACGTAATGAGTTTTGCATGACTCGACTCCGCAAAGCTCGAATAACTTGAATCCAACACTCTCGAATAGGCCCTGCTCACCCCTATTACCAAAGTTCACCTGCTGGACGATTGATGAGAAGTTTAACTTATCCCACTTGGTTTTATATTTTTCACCTGCCCGGTCACGGGCCTGAAACCGTCTTCCACGGTTAAAATCAAATTTCCAGAAATTTTTTCCGAATTGGAACCGATGAACACCGCCCCTGGGCCGGTACCGGATATGATCATAGACCTTACCGTCGTAAATGAGCGTTCCTTTCCATTTGTATTCTGATCCCCCGTATCCTCCGAACTGGGAAGAGGTCACTGATGATTCCTTGGTCAGCAAGAAATAAGTAGGGATGCTCGACATGAGAGAGCCGGGGAAGGTTGTCTTTGGGCCGTTCGAACGGGCCGAACCAGTCCAGTCCGGTGTGCCGTCATAAACGAAATAAGCAAAGTTGTGACCCATGTCATTTTCATAAGGTCCCCTGATAGAGACTCCGCTCACGTCAGTGGCAAGGATTCTGTAACGGATTAGGTGCCGGTTCTTTTGAACACTTGTTGGTATAATGACTGAAAAAGTATTGTCCGCTGCCGTAGTGTCTCCTCGGGTCCCGTCATCAACCATTTCCATAACTACCCAATCATTATTGTAACGTTGATCATCATATTCGATATAATCTCCGGGTTTTACGATCTGGTATTCCAAACTAATCTGAGCCACGCCTTCAGGGTCAGTGGCCTTGACGCTGACTAGAACCTCTTCACCTGATTTTATAGTTTTATCTCTTTCAAGTTCTCGTCCTACGGGACCGTGTTTGACCTGCCTTAATTGTGGAGGCGACTTCGAGGAATAGGATCTGTTCCTTGAGCCGGGCGTGGGTGCTGCATTTGAAACTGCCCCTCCGACTTCACCGATCAACTCAAGATCGAAACTCATGTCACTGCTGCCGGTACTTCTTTGGTGAACTTCTACACCAATCACGTTAGTTCCGTTTATGAAAAGGCTTGGCGAAACACTATGATCATAGAAGGTCCTCTCAGAGGATCCTCCCTGACTCCTACTGGCCAGAGTTTCTGCATCAATTTTTCCTTCGGGCATTGAGTCCCTGAAAGCTTCTACGCCGTTTACATACACGACGGCCCCGTCATCACGTAATAGCTTGAATAACATGCTGGAGAATCCTTCGACTTGATTAACTTCAATGCTTGTACGGAAATAGGTCGTGACTGCACGTGGGGCAGTACTAAAGTCTCCATCCCCGTCTCCGACTAGGGTTGCCTCGTCACCCTCATTGTAACCGAGTTGGGACGGTCCGCTCTTCCAATTATCAGTGTTAGAGGAGTCCGTGGCCCAGTCAGATTCGGTAAGGTCACTGTCGTTATCTAAGTATTCCCAGGTATCGCCCGAGCTGATGAATTTTTTTGGCCCACCAGCAACAGTTGCTGTGGTTACAGGAAAACCTGAAGCTCTCCAGTTCCCTCCAAGATCATTATCCAGTCCCGGATTGATGAGTTCGATCGATGGACTGGCCGAAGAAGACCCTCTCTCATCTCCGACCATGGGCCATGGGAATCCAAGCGAGTAATTTACCTCATCTACTTTATTTCCATCCGGATCACGCAGTATAATTTTTTCACCGGAATTCTTTAAGGTGGTACCGTTCTCGAATGGGCCAAGAGCATCACTAATTTTAAACTGAGACTCAATGGATTGAGGATTTTCTGCGATGACGAGATAATTTCCAGCTCCTAAAGTGGTCCCTTCCTGAAAATTAAAATCGATGCCTTCGGAAAAATACCATCCGGACAAATCTACGGTCTCTTCGCCTGAATTATATAGCTCGATGAATTCGGCACGTACAGTCTTATCACTTTCATCATAATGGATTTCATTGATGACGATCGTCTGGGCAATGCAAAGGAACGGACAAATGGTAAGGAGTCCGGTCAATGCAGACTTTAAAATGCGAGGAATAGACATTTTTTACTTTGAGCAGTTGAGGTTTTTTGTTGAGCAGTCTCAAACGGACTTGGCTCATACCATAACGCTTTTTTCAGTTTCTGGGGAGGGATAATTTTCTTTGAAGCAAAGTTCATAAAATTGGGCTATAAATGGCCATTAGGAATGGATAAAAAAATGAAGCCGTACCCGATCCTTTGTATATTTTTGCCCCTGATGTTTGGTTCGTGTGGTGGCGGATCGGCCCCAGAACAGCTTGCCCGTGATATTGAAACGAAATGGGAGCCGATCCCTTTCAAAAAGATAGATGATTGGTTAGAGAGAAAAAAGTTGAGAGAAAATGAAATTTTGGCCGGCCCTAACGAGCTTAAGCAAAGTTCCGAATCAAGGTTCTACCGAAGGAATGGTCCAGCGATAGGAGTGGATTTTCGCAATCAACTCAATGATGAGAACATTAAAAACTATCTCTTAAGCGGTGCTGGTCTGAGCGTTGGAGACTTTGATAATAATGGATTGCCCGATCTTTTTTTAGTTTCTCAGGACGGGCCCAATAAACTTTTCAGGCAAACGGCTCCCTGGAAATTTGAGGACGTGACAGAAGAGGCAAAAATTGTTGATACCAATTCATGGGGATCAGGCGCTGCTTTTGCTGATATTAATAATGATGGGCGTCTTGATCTTTACGTATGTAACAAAGGAAATCCTGACGAAATTTATATAAATCAGGGCAATGGCACTTTCAGTGGTGGCTTTGTGGGAGGATCCAAAAAACCTTACCGTGCACCTACGATGGTTGCCTTTGCTGATTATGACAGGGACGGGGATCTGGATTTTTATCGTACCGCGACACGCCTCATTTCGATTAATGAAATGTTCAAAGGCAAGGTCCTTACCAAAAAAGATAATAGTGGAATTGTCCGGGCACACTCGAGCCAGGCCGACCAGTTCGAAATGATTGACGGACTTCCCCGGGAACTCGGTACCTATGACCGGCTCTTTCGTAATGATGGTTCAGGAGAGGGAGGCATGCCCAAGTTAGTCGACGTGACCCGTGATTCAGGTATAAATATTGCCCGCGAACATGGCCTCGCAGCTGTCTGGTGGGACTATAATGATGATGGTTGGCCTGACCTTTATGTATCCAATGATTTCCATACGCCGGATCATCTTTATCGAAATAATGGGGACTCAACATTTACCGAAGTTACGGAAGATTCCCTAGCTTACACTTCATGGAATTCGATGGGTAGCGATTTTGCGGACATCAATAATGATGGTCTCTTTGATTATCTGAGTACGGACATGTCTGCCACGACTCATTTCAAGCAAAAGACAATGATGGGGGCAATGATAGACACTGCATGGTTCCTGGATAATCTCGAGCCACGCCAGTACATGCGTAATGTGATGCATGTGAATACTGGTACCGGAAAATTTATTGATATCGCTTTCCATGCGGGCCTTGACAGCACTGACTGGACCTGGGCTGCTATATTCGGTGATTTGGACAATGATGGATTTGAGGATGTGTTTTTTACCAATGGTATTGAAAGAAATGTTCAGGATTCAGACCAGACCATTAGAATGCAGCAGGCAGGTGCCCGAGGTGCCAGTTCGGAGGAGCTCAGAAAAATGTTTCTCGATTCACCTCGGTTTAAAGAAAAGAACTTAGCTTTTCGTAACCGTGGGAACTTTAAGTTCGAGGAGTCAGGTAATGACTGGGGACTGAACGATGAGACCGTTAGCCATGGGGCTGTCCTCGCTGACCTTGATCGTGATGGTGATCTTGATGTCGTTGTCAATAATATGAATGATCCGGTCGGCATTTATATGAATTTGGCAAGCGATTCTCTCAAAAAGAACCCCGCTGATTTCAGTTCCATGCTTGTTAGTCTTAGGGGTGGGTCCAGTAATCATTTCGGGATTGGCGCTCGACTCAATTTGAAATTGTCTACCGGGGAATCCTTGAGCCGAATTCTCACAAGTTCACGAGGTTATATGAGTGGATCCGAACCAGTCATTCATTTCGGATGGCCAGCGTCTGCACAAGCTGAATCATTAAATATTGAGTGGCCGAGCGGGCGCATTCAGTCCATTGAGGGGCTCGTATCGGGCTGGCATTACAGGGTCACTGAGTCAGGAACAGGAGCTATAGAATCTCCTGATAAAGTTTCGAATTCTAAGGATCGGTTATTCTCTCAGATCGATGAAGCTCTTGGGATTAATTTTACTCATAGTGAGAACTTTTACGATGATTTTGCTTCTCAACCCCTATTACCTAACCGTCTTTCCAGATTCGGTCCGGCCCTTGCAATTGGTGACGTGGATTCTGACGGCGATAAGGATGTCTTCATTGGCGGAGCAAGGGACAGGCAAAGTGCTGTATTGATACAGAATGAGGAGGGCCAATTCGAACGCGTTTCATTCCCTGCTCTAAAGGCGGATCAAATTTATGAGGACGTTGATGCTCTTTGGTTCGATTTCGATAATGATGGTGATCAAGACCTCTATGTCGTTAGTGGTGGGGCTAGTCAGGAAGCCGGCCATGAGCATTATCAGGACCGGCTCTACATTAACAATGGGTCAGGACAATTGACTCGTGCCCCTAAAGGCATTTTACCGGATTTAAAATTTAGTGGTAGTAGGGTCGCAGCTAATGATTTTGATAATGACGGGGACTTGGATCTTTTTGTTGGTTCCCGGTTCGTTCCTGGAAACTATCCGACTGGTCCCGAGAGTGTATTACTCATCAATGAGGGGGGGAAATTTACAAAGGGCCGATACGCTACCAGTTCATCAGGCATGGTCACTGATGTGAAATGGGCAGACATTGATGGTGACAAGCGGGCGGACCTTGTGTTGGCAACTGAGTGGGGTCCGGTCCGGGTTTACCAGAACAAGGATGATGGGTTTCATGAAATTACAGAGAGTCTGAGTCTTGATGATTTTAATGGCTGGTGGAACTGTGTTGTAATCGGTGACGTGGATCAGGACGGGGACAACGATATAGTTGCGGGGAACTTTGGTACTAATACCAAGTACAGTGCATCAGTTAAAAAACCTGCGACAATTTTTGCGGCTGATTTTGGTGGCGATGGAAAAATGCAGCTCGTTGAGGCTCAGTACAAGGAAGGAAAGTTACTTCCTGTCCGCGGTCGCAGTTGTTCGACCACGGCCATGCCGCATCTGATTGACAGGGTCCCCACTTATTCTTCCTTTGCGAGTAAGACCATTGGTGAAATTTATACAACCAAGGCAATCGAGGATGCCACACGCTTGGAAGTTAATACGCTTTCCACGATTCTCTTCCGTAATAATGGTAAAGGAAAGTTCACCGCTGAGCCCCTCCCATTACTTTCTCAAATGGCTCCGGCTATGGATATTTCATTAAATGACGTCAATCGAGATGGCCGGAAGGACATTATCATTGCCCAAAACTTTAACGCTGCTCAAAGGGAAACCGGACGCATGAATGCAGGACTCGGTGTCATATTAATTGCGAAAGATGATGGTCAATTTGATGAAATTTGGCCCAATGATAGTGGATTTTTCTCAAGGGCCGACCCGAGGCGCCTAATTGCTACAGATCTTAATGGGGACGGCGCTTTGGAGTTACTTTTGAGCCAAAACAACGATAAATTACTGTTGTTTAGATCCAAATAGCATTTAGGAATCAAAAAACCTGTAAAAAGAAGACCCAAGGGCCAATTCATTTTGTAGCGGAAATGATATAAAAGCACTGGTTTTCTCTTGATTATTGATGATCTGAATGGTAAATAATTTGCCTCTAAAATGAAAAACCCCATTAACCCCATTCTACTTTTCTTAATCATCACCTCTTTGGTATCTAATGGTGCCGTTACTATCCTAGGAGATAACTGGGATGATATTGGCGCAGGTGCTACTAACGGACTCGGCACAGGCAATAATGCGGCCAAGACTGCATCGATAGCCGACCCGACTGGTTCAGGTCGTGGCAATGTGGGAGCCGTTGATATCGGAAAGCTTAAAGCAGATGGTACTGGTCCTTTAGGGACTTCCCCATGGGGAGAGCTTAGAGCGCCTTGGCCAGGATCCATTGACCTTCCTGCTAATGCTATTGCCGGTACTGATACATTCACGATGCAGGCTGACATTTACATACCTTCGAATACGACATTTGATACGGATCCTACTGGTAACGGTGCAGCTGACAGGTTCAATATGATCCTTCGCTGGAATGGCATCAATGCGGGAAACAATAACAAAAAATGGAACTGGGATTCTCTTGCTGCTGATACCTGGCACACTTTGAGTATGACTGGAACGATTAAGGAGCTTGATAATGATGGTAATCCTACCGTTTCTGTTATTCCAATCTTTAGTTTTTATGACAGATCAAATAACGCAGCGCCTGGTGTTGCCGCTTACATTGATAATGTCAGTATTTCAGTAACGACAAGTGCAATTCCTGAACCAAGCGTTGGTGTACTTGGAATCCTCGGTTCTCTGCTTTTCCTCAGGCGCCGTAGACGTTAAAGTTTTCCTTATAATGATTTACGGGCTTTTCTCTGCAAAGAAAAAAGCGTTAAGCATGCATTCATGCAAGAACTGTTAAGCTCTTCATTTTATTATTTGATATGAAAAAAGTATTCTTATCTCTTACCTCAAGTCTTTTCCTTTGCGCGTTCCTGAATGCCCAGAATATCATTATTTTGGAGGATGATTTTGATACGACTAACGGATTAGGCACAGGTAATAATGCAGCTAAAACCACTACCATTGAGGACCCTACAGATTCGGGTCGCGGCAATGTGGGTTCTGTGAATATTGGAGACGCTGCCGGCACTTCTCCGTGGGGTGAGGTGAGAGCTCCTTGGCCTGGATCCATTGATTTACCTTCAGAGTCAGTTCCTGGTACAGACACTTTTATCATGAAAGTTGATTTGTATATTCCAGGTGACACGACATTCAATACTGCTGACGGTGATTCTCCGGACCGCTTCAATATGATTCTGCGGTGGAACGGTATTAATGCGGGAAATAATAACAAAAAATGGGAATGGGATACATTGGAGTCAGATACTTGGCACACTTTAGAAATGACCGGAACTATTAAGGAGCTTGATAGCGATGGTAATCCTACCGTTTCTGTTATCCCAATATTAAGTTTTTACGATAAGACGAATGATGCTGAACCTGGAGTCGCTGCTTACATAGATAATTTTGTATTGGAGGTTTCTGTTCCCGCAGCGCCTGACGATCCGAATTTGATCGTGGAATCAGATTTTTCTTTTGGTGATTTGGAGCAGGGGCAAGGCCCCTATACAAAAGCATTAACTATTACTAATGACGGTGAGGATGAAGTCCTAGAAGTGACAGGTCTAACAATTTCGGGTGAAAATGAGGACTCTTTCTCCCTTTCTGCGGACTTACCCTTGAATTTGGATCCTGGTCAGAGTGTGGACATTGATATTGATTTTGACCCTGATGGTGAACTGGGTCTCTTTGAGGCAGTTCTCGAAATCAATTCCAATGATGATGACCAAATAGTGAATCTTAGTGGTAAGGTAGGAGAGGCGAATGTGATTGTTATACTGGAGGATAATTTTGATAATGTCCGGGGCCTAGGCAGTGGAAACAATGCCGGTAAGACTACAATCATAGCTGATCCTACAGATTCGGGCCGTGGTAATGTGGGATCTGTGAATATAGGAGACCCTACCGGAACTAGTCCTTGGGGTGAATTGAGAGCACCCTGGCCCGGTTCAATTAATCTTCCCACTGAGTCTGTCCCCGGCTTGGACACTTTTGATATGCAGATTGATCTTTATATTCCCAGTGATACCACATTTGACACAGATCTAGAAGGGAACGGTGCTCCTGATCGATTTAATATGATCCTTCGGTGGAATGGTATTAATCAACAGAACAATAATAAAAAATGGGAGTGGGATTCTCTTGAAGCAGACACTTGGCACACCCTAAACATGACCGGAACCATACGTGAGACGGACGCTGAGGGTAATCCGACCACTTCGGTCATTCCTATCCTTAGTTTTTATGACAGATCAAATAATGCGGAGCCAGGAGTAGCAGCTTATGTGGATAATTTTAAGCTCAAAGTGACCACTCCTGACGAAGATCCCAATCTTGCTGTCAGTTCAGTGCTTGATTTTGGTGAATTGGTTCAGGGAGAGGGTCCATTCATGAGAAAAGTTCAGGTTTCAAATTCCGGATCCACTCAGGATCTGAACATTAGTAAGGCCTCTTTACTTGGTCCAAGCAAGGAAGACTTTCAGTTCGCTGAGGATACATTCCCTGTCAAAGTGGGCCCTGGTCAGAGTGCTGATCTGGAGCTGATATTTGATCCTGGTGTGCGGCTTGGACTCTTTGAAAGTACAATCACTTTGGAAAGTGATGATGAAAATGATCCTGAGGTTATAATTAATCTTAGTGGCACAGTTCTTCCTCCTTTCCAAGGCGAGGAGCTAATCATTAATGGAGACTTTGAATCAGGGGACCTATCAGCCTGGCGTGATAATAATCGTTTTAATTTTACATCTGAAGTTGTCCGAGCAGGTGAAGGAGCTGCTGTATTTAATCTGGCAGGCGGTGCTCAGTGGGGAGAGGCTCGACTCGCTGCACCATCACCACCAGCGACCGTGGATAATCCACAGGCACTCGAAGTGACACCAGACATGATTGGAAAAAATTATGAATACAGTGCCTGGTACTATCGACCCGCTGAGGGAGGCATGGCAACGGATGACACGATCCGAATGATTCTGCGCTGGAATGCAGTCAATACGGGAGCCACGGCACATGCGATAACAAATGTCGGCGATATTCCGGTAGATACTTGGTTTCAAGTCAAAGCTAAAGGAACAATACCTGAGGTGGGTGGTGACGGAGA
>CACJBM010000028.1 GCA_902591645.1 uncultured Verrucomicrobiota bacterium
AGGAGCCTGATAGGAAGACTCGTGGGTGGGCTTTTCTTGGTAATCTTATTAATTTCATTTCTCATAATGATGCGCCTCTTGGATGCGAAGCGGATCCCGGACCGAACCATTAGAACAATGGAAACTGTTCCTGAAATGGCTCCTCCTCCTCCTCCTCCCTTAGAAATTCAGGAAGAGACTCCTCCACCACCACCACCATTACCTAAGCTTGAGTTACAGATTGAGAGTGTAGCCCCTCCATTAGTTGCGACCCTTGACCTCACCATGAGGACTGCAGATTTTGAATTAGAATCAAATCCTGAGCTCATACCGTCACCACTTCCAATAAAGACGCCAAAACCCGCAAAGCCGGCACCAGCGCCCATTTCAAGGCCAAAAGTTCAGGGACTCGTATCCGTTGGCGATTTGGACTCGAGACCGCGATTGATGAATAGACCCTCTACAAGGTATCCGAGCGCTTTACTGAGGCGCGGCGTGCGCAGTGGAACTGTTATTCTTGAAGTGGGTATTTCAATGAACGGTAGAGTCAAGGTCAGGAAGGTACTTTCGAGCTCTCACCCTGAACTGACAAAGATGGCAACATCCTTTGCATCTAGGGCCCGTTTTTCAGTTCCGAGAAAAGATGGGCAACCGGTCAATGCCATTTACCGTTGGCCGATGACATTACAGCCACCGAAATAATGTTAAAAATACAATTCACATTAATGCTAGTATGTACCTGTTTAACAGGTGCTGCACCGCTTCCGATTGATCCGATATGGAACACTGAATCTTTTCGCAAAGCTTTTACTGCTAGTTATGGAGTCGATTCACGGATAGAACCCAAATTGAATCCCGAAGAGAAAGAGGAACTGGATTTGGTCGCTAAGAAGATGGCTGCAGGGGACCGACTAGGGGCCATATCATTGATGGTTAAGAGCGCACTTTTGGAGAAGAGTCCAGCGATGCTCTTCAATCTTGGGAGCCTTCAGTTCGAAGAAGGTCAGTCAACTAAAGCAATGAGTAATTTTCGTAAGGCGCTTAAAATCCAGCCTAATTTTAGAGATGCTCATAGGAACCTAGCAATCGCTCATGTTCAGGCAGGAAATTATAAAGAAGCAGAGCCTAGCCTAAGAAGGGCAATGGAACTGGGTTCGCAGGATGGTCTTACGATGGGTCTCTTGGGCTACTGTTTGAGCCAGTCAGGAAGATCCCATGATGCATTGCAGGCTTATAGGATGGCAAAACTTACCATGCCTGATGAATTACAGTGGCAGTTAGGTGAAGCAACGGCACTAATGGATCTTAATGAACTTCAAGAAGCAGCATCGATTTATGAGCACGTTCTAAGAGTATCTCCAGAAAGGGTTGCCATATGGGTGAACTTGGCAGATGTGCATCTTAGGCAAGGACAGCAAATACTGGCCATTGCAGATTTGGAAGTTGCTCGAAGACTCAATGCTCTTGACGCTTCTGCGATTCTTTCTCTGGGTCATATGTACTTGAACGAAGCGTTGACTGAAAAGGCAATGAGTTGTTATCGGCAGGCATTAAAGGACCCGGTCCCCTTAGCCTTTCAAAAATTCGCCGATGCAGTTGATTATCTTGTCAGGTATCAGTTCTGGGACCAAGCGAGTCAGTTCGTCATGGAAATAAAACAAGTAGCAGAATATGACGCGCAAATTAAAGAGGACAGCAAAGCGGCCCATCAATTTGAGCGTGCAGGGGCAATGATAGAGATTGAATTAGGGAACCCTGAAGCAGGAGCATCCAGGCTCCAATCATTGTTAAAAAAGGATCCTCTTGACGGTCTTATCCTGATAACATTGTCAGAACATTTTGTAGAAAATAAAGAAACTGAAAAGGCATTGATGCTCCTTGAGCGAGCCGTATCTATTGATGAATTTGCGGTCCAGGCGCAGCGTCGACGTGGAGAAATTTTAGCTCTTCGAGGGGACTATAGTGCGGCCCTAGATGCGTTAAAAAATGCTCAAGCAATTGAACCTCACAGTGCCTTGGAAAAATACATTGAGAGTCTAGAAAGATTATCAAAACTGCATGAGCGTCAATAACTTATGCTGGATTTATTTCTATTTACTAATGCAGTAGAGATTGGAAAAAGTCCTCACAAACAATTTACCATCTGCCACTGCAGGAGTTGCATAAATACCTTCCGGAAACTTGAATGAACTTAACAATTCAAGTTTATCTGAGGCAGCAATGACCGTCATGTCTCCTTCCTTACTGAAGCAGTATATTTTATTATTTATAAGTATCGGTGAACTGTAAGGTGCTCCCACAACACGCTCCTGCCATAGTATTTTCCCGTCAGACGCTTTCCGAGATGTCATGATGCCACCATCGTTAAGCAAGAAAATCATGCCATTAAATGAAAGTCCCGTAGGCACATAAGGCAGACCCTTGAGCCCAGCCTCCCATGCCACAGAAGCTTTTTTTCCTTTGACTCTTACAACAGCTGATTCTTTGCCTCCGGACCCTGAACCTGCAGATACAAAAATTGTATTTCCTGAGATCACGGGGCCACCGACACATCGTTGCGAAAATCCTGCATCATGTTCCCAGCGAATCGTTCCTTCAGAAGAATCAATCGAGGTGATCCCATGCGCTGTGCTGCTGAAAATAAGCTCTTCAGTACCGTCATCTGCTTTCCGCGCAACAGGAGTGCTATAGGCTCCCTTATCATTGGATTCTCTTTCAATGCGCCATTTTTCAGTACCGTTACTTGGGTCTAGACCCACAATATAACTTTTCCCTTGTTCGCCGTGGCTACCAATGACCAGAGTATTATTTGCCAACACAGGCGAAGCTGAGCTTCCATGCTTTGCATAAAATTTACCAAGTTTCTTTTTCCAAATTTCTTTACCATCATGGTCAAGTGCTAGTGCTTCGACTCCGTCCGGTGAGGTCCAAGTTACGTAGACTCTCTCTTCATCGCAGCATGGCGTTGAGGCAGAAAAATCATTGAATCGGTGTTGCTTATAAACCTGATGAGTCTGCTTATTTCTCCATTTTTCTTTCCCGTCCTTGGAAGAAAAAGCAATGATGTACCTGAGGCCTCTTGAGTCTTTGTCAGTGACGGTTAAGAATATTGTGTCTCCCCATAATACCGGAGAAGAATGTCCACTACCCGGCAATTCAATGGACCATTTAATATTATCTTTTCCTATTTTTTCAGGGATACCGTTTTCTGGTGAATGACCAGAGGCTCCAGGACCACGGAACTGAGTCCATTCTTGGGCCGAGCTCAGTCCTAGAACGGTTACAAAAATTCCAACTTTCAGAAGAATATGGAAAACCTTATTTTTCATCCTTTTAGTCTAGCCTTTACCGAAGCCTTAGTCACGGTGAATAGCATATTTCCTTTATTCTTAGGAGTTATAGGCATTTGATACGGACCCGGTCAGGGATTAATGTTATGGTCTTAAAAATGTCAGAACCACTCATCGAAGAACTTCCGGATTCAGCCGGCCATTTCGGTACATACGGAGGAATGTTTGTGCCAGAGACCCTAATGTCTGCTCTGGAAGAGTTGTCTGGTGAATATACTAAGGCCAAATCGGATCCACAATTTCGACAGGAACTTGACGAAATGCTTAGAGAGTATGTCGGAAGACCAACTCCTCTCACTTTTGCAGAGAGATGGACCGAAATGCTCGGAGGAGCTAAAATATATTTGAAAAGAGAAGACCTTCTTCATACCGGTGCTCATAAGATCAATAACGCGATGGGACAAATTTTATTAGCCCGAAGGCTCGGCAAGAATCGAATCATAGCCGAGACGGGAGCCGGTCAACACGGAGTTGCTACGGCCACGGTCTGTGCCCGGTTCGGATTTGATTGTGTTATTTATATGGGGGAAGTCGATATGGAGAGACAGGCACTGAACGTTGCCCGCATGAGATTTCTGGGAGCCGAGGTGCGTGGAGTGGCTGCTGGCCAAAGGACCCTTAAAGAAGCAGTCAATGAAGCTATGAGGGACTGGGTGACTAATGTAAGGGACACACACTATATTTTGGGTTCTGCTCTAGGTTCACATCCTTACCCTATGATGGTTCGTGATTTTCATCGCGTGATAGGCGAAGAGGCCCGTAAGCAGATACTGGAGAGAGAAGAGAGGCTGCCTGATTATCTGGTCGCTTGTGTTGGTGGTGGCAGCAATGCCATTGGTTTATTTCATCCATTCCTTGGCGATGACTCAGTTAAGATGCTTGGAGTTGAAGCCGGCGGTCGTGGTATACGTAAGGGCGAGCATGCTGCCCGGTTCCAGGGAGGTAAGTTGGGTGTTCTTCAGGGAACTAAGACCTGGTTACTGGCAGATGAGGATGGTCAGATAGAGTTAACCCATTCGGTTTCCGCGGGCCTCGATTATGCGGCAATTGGTCCGGAACACGCTAACCTCAAAGACATAGGGCGTGTCGAGTATACTTATGCGACTGATGATGAGGCGTTGGAGGCATTTCAGGAAGTATCAAAGGTGGAGGGGATAATACCTGCTCTGGAAACTGCCCATGGACTTGCTGGGGTCCGGAAAATTGCCCCTAAGCTCGGAAAGGACGCGCTGATAATATGCAATTGCTCAGGGAGAGGAGACAAGGATGTGGCGCAGGCCGCAAAGGCAATCTTTGGAGAGGATGTCTTTGGTTAATCATTTATAATTTTTCAATAGTAAATTAGAAAAAATCAATCATGAAACATTACCTACTAGGAATTTTAATGATTCTAATCGGTGCTCTTCAATTATCAGCTCAGGAAGAGGATGCCACCAAAGGGAATGTGGCCGATGCAATTGATGTTGCGGATGAGGATGCTATTACCAGTTCAATAGGTAAAGCAGTAATGGTTACAGGAAAGGTGAGGCATTCTGACAGTTCGCCTAAGACTGCAGATGTCCGAGTTTGGTTCTCTGATAGCGGTTTCCGCCTCCTAATTAAATCGGATGTTTATGATTCCAAAGAAGACTGGGGAATTGACGGAGTCATTGGCAAACAAGTTTTTGTTCACGGTAAAGTGATTCGGTCAGGAGACTTTATTCAGATTAACCTCACTTCTCCGGATCAGATGGCAACGAGCGCGGATGACGTTACCAAAGTCAAGGCTCCCTCAAATAAACCAGGGAAGGATGGTCCAGAAAAATTTGAACCGGTTTCACCTGGGGCCATTTTACCCGTGAAGCCAAGTAAGGAGAATCTGGCGCCATTGGCAACGGAAGCAAGGGTCAAGGTGATATTGGCGATGCATGCTACTGAGGTTCCTACCATGTTGGTCTCTGAAGTGAAGGCTGAAATTGTTGATGCTGAGGAAGGAGGGCCAATGCAGGCAAGTTTTGAAACCAAGCCTAAAATTACCGATAAGCCGATGATTTCGGTCATGACTTATCTTCCCAAAAAATATTTCAGTCAGGGGTGGCCAAAAAACAAAGCCGTTCATTTTGTAGTTGATGAAATTCAGGCAGACCCCGCTCCTCCAAATTTTGCAGCAGCGTTTCTCATTGAGTGCCTATTAAAAGGCATCAAGGTCCCTGAGAATTTGGTGCTCTTTGGCGGAATGGGTGCTGGAGGCCGGTTAAATTACACAACTGATAAAAAGCGGTGTGATGCTTCAATCGGAGATGCAATTAAACTGACTGCTGAGGCTGCGCAAAAGGCAGGAGTCGATCCGGATGAAGGAAAGGTTAAGAGTAATTTTACGACTCCAAGTGCATTGGGGAA
Organism: uncultured Verrucomicrobiota bacterium; assembly: GCA_902591645.1. The sequence continues at coordinate 5,709 of CACJBM010000028.1, forward strand.
AAAGGCCTTAGTAGTTAATAAAAGTTTTTATTTATTAACTAGTAATGTTGATGACGGGATCTTGGATGATTTGATACTAGATGATAGTTGGGATGTTATTAATTCTACTCAGGTAATATCTTGTGAACATATTGATGATGCATTGAACGTTGCAAGGGAGCTTTCAGAAGGATTAGAAACCGGAAAATCTATAATTGATTTGAGTGCGGCTCAGAAAGTTCTTCGTGAAAGATCAATAAGAATGTTATCAAATGCACAGGTATGGAGCAGAGTAGTTGCTGCCGGAAGGGCCAGCAAAAATAATAAGACTGCTTACGCTTATGCACGTTTGAGGACAAGAAAAGTTGCTAAAACATATTCATTAGATCGATGCCTTTCGCATGTGGATCAGCAGATCATAACAGCAAGGGGCAATTCCTTGGATAAATTTGTAGACCGTGAATTACGTAAGTATGTGAGGGACCTTTCCAATAAGATGAAGCAGATCCAACCAAAGATTCACCCTAAAGCTGTTCCTGTTCTTGCGTCCGCACAACTCTACCTTAAGGAAATTGCTAACCATGCTGCATCAAAGCGAGACACCGCGGCCAAGGCAAAACCTGCAAAGAAAGAAGGGGACAAAAAAGCAGCTAAGATAGTTCCTGACCGCGTTCAAGAGGGGTATGATATGGCAAAGAAAGCTTATGAGGATGCTAGAGCAGAAGCTCTAAAGGTGCCCTAATTCGTTAATATTCCCAAAAGAGGTAATTGTATTGGGATGCTATCCCCAAACAATAATTTCACCTTCTTTTTCAGTGTTAGCTAAAGCTTCTTTGAAAGCATCCTTGTCCCAACCTTTGAGTTTACCCAAATACTTAAAGAGCTTGTTAGAATTGGCAATACTGGTTGGAATTTCAATTTCTTCATGATCACTTCCATCTGGCAGATTGATAGAAATAAGAGGATCTCCGGCATATGATGATACGCGAACTCTTACAATGTCGCCCCAAGGCACTGAGCCTATCTTTTCCTCGTCCTCATATAACTCTATCATCTTTGCAGTGAAGTTATAAGTCATTGCAGTTTCATCATCATCATCATCACTGTCCATGACGCCGCCATCATCATCCTCTTCGCCGACTCCGTGATCATCCTCTTCGTCATGATCGTCAGGACCTTTAGGTTCAATTCCGAATCCACTAGCCGGATCAAAGTTATATTCACCATTCTTTATGGTGGCATGAATATCGGCTAACCAACTTTCAAACGAGTCGGCTATTTCCTCATTCTCATCATTGCTTACATATTTACTAATTGCTCCGCTTTCTAACTCAACACAGAGCATGTCCCCTGCCCCATCTTCAGCAAATGGCAACCAATCTCCAGGGCACGTTTCATCTTCTCCAGCATCATCCCTGAGCCCTTCCAGCTCTTCCCAAGACTCCTGCACCAGATCAAGTGGCATTAGACTGAACATGTCAAAGAATCCGGGATTGCTTTCCTGACTCTGGCCATTGTGCATGACAAGGAAATCTCTATAATCAGTAGGTAATTCCTGACCAATAAATTCTTCTAATGCATCTACATCTGCTTCATCCACTCCAGGATTAAGTGATTCTAGAATTGCACTTGCTTTTGATGTTAATTCACCTTCGAGACGGGACCAAATTTTCTTCATATAATTTAGTTAATTATTTTTTATTTTCCCGTAGCGGGACCCTTCATAGTTTCAGCCATAACGAATTCCGCAAACTTCGCAAGAAAACGTTTCGAATAAGTTGCAGTTAAGATTATGTCGTTCCCGACATAATCTTGGCTTAAAATCTTACCTTCTCGGTGCAAAAGGGCTACTAAATCCTGTCTAGACTGAGGTATTTTCATAGTATGGCGTACGATATTTTGCAGTAACATATCAGCCATTTTGTCCATTAAAGTGTTGATACCATGGGCATTTTTGACCGAAATAAAAATCGCTTCAGGGAAATTATTTTTAAGTTCCCATAGCCTACTTTCATCAATCAAATCAATTTTGTTAACTACCGAGACGATTTTCTTTTCGTCTGCCCCGAGTTCTTTTAATACGGCCAGTGTAGTTTCATGATGATCGATAACATCTTTGGAACTTCCGTCAATGACATGAACGAGGAAGTTGGCAAGTAGTGCTTCTTCGAGCGTGGCCTTGAAACTTTCCACCAAGTCGTGAGGTAACCTTCTCACGAAGCCAACTGTATCAGTCAGTAGAATTGTTTGACCATCATCTAAATTCAGTTTTCTCGTCGTAGTGTCCAGAGTTGCAAAAAGTTTATCCTCTGCAAGGACGGTACTTTCAGTCAGGCGATTCAGCAGTGAGGATTTACCGGCATTGGTATAACCTACGATTGCGGCGTGAGGCAGGTCAGCACGGTTCCTTTCCTTGCGTTGTGTCCGGCGTTGTTTTTTTACTTTTTCTAGCTCAGCTTTTACACGGTCTATTTTCTTCCGGGCCAGTCTCCGGTCAACTTCGATTTGTTTTTCTCCTTCTCCTCTTGCTGCGCCACCGCCACCCTTTCCGCCGCCCGATCCACCACCTTGACGATCTAGGTGACTCCACATTCTGGCCATCCTGGGCAGAGTATATTGCATTCGCGCCAGTTGTACCTGAAGGCGGGCCTCCCTTGATCGGGCCCGCATTGAAAAAATATCAAGAATGACTTCATGCCGATCAATGACTAAAATATTAGAATCATTTTCCCAGTTCCTTTGCTGGTTTGGGGATAATTCATTATCAAAAATAATGCAGTCACATCCTAACTCTTTAGCCAATTCAATAGTTTCGGCCATTTTACCCTTTCCCATCAAATGAGAAGGATACGTTTCGCGGACCTTAACGAGAGTAGTTTGTGCAATTCCTATGTTTAAGGTTTCAACTAGCTCACGCAATTCTTGAATAAGACTAGCAGCTTCATCTGATTCTGACTTATCATAATAGACACCTACCAGTAAGGCCTTTTCGACAAGTTGCGGTTTTTCGCGGACTTCAAACATATGGGTCTAATAACTAACTAATAGGAAATAAGTTACATATCAAACAAGTTAGTATGACTCAGTACTCCTAAAATATACTGGGTCGTATCACTTTATTTTGAATAATCAAGCTTTGGCACGTTCTTTTCTGGAAGACAATAAGGACCAAGGTTAGTTTGTCCTATAGTGAAAGGCCCGCGCATTGAGACTCGAGAACAAGTCATGTTTTATGATACAGACGCTGCCGGAGTCGTACACAACATTTCTTATCTGAGATTCATTGAAAAGAATCGAACTTTGTTGGGATCTGAATTGGGTCTTAATTATAAAGAAATGGCGGACTCAGGCATTTACGGAGCAGTTCTTCGTATCGAGATTGATTATCGCAGGCCTGGGCGCTTAGGAGAGGATTTACAAGTGCGTGGATGGCTAGAAGAAGTCAACAAAGTGAAGTTTTGGTGTGGATTTGAAATCCATCGAGCCGGGGATAATGAGCTCTTAGTATCTTCAAGGCAAGAACTTGCCTTGGTAAGGATGCCAGAAGGAAAGCCGACAAGGTTACCTGCGGATTGGAAAAAATATTTTTAGGAATGAGCCGTATCAGACTGACGATAGCTTATGATGGTAGCTCCTTTCAGGGTTGGCAGAGCCAGCGAGGAGGAAATACGATTCAGGACTATATTCAGACAGCTCTTTTAAAAGTTTCTGGAGACGATTTGCGGATTACCGGTTCTGGTCGAACTGACACAGGAGTTCATGCTCTTGGCCAAGTCGCACATTTTGATGCGCCAGAAGCTAGTAGTATGAATGAAGATGAATGGAAACGGGCCCTTAACGTGAATTTGCCACCCACTATTCGAATAGTCAGGGCATCAATGGTCGAGGATGATTTTCATTCTCGATTTGGAGCTAAAGCAAAAACTTACCGATACGAAATTGATATAGGGTCTGTCCTAAATCCTTTGAGAGTATCTAGGTCCTGGCATCATCCAGAAAAAATTGATCCTGAGATTCTGCTCCGTGCATGTTCCATTTATATTGGAGAGCACGATTTTGCCTCATTCGCTGCAAACCGTAAGGACGGAAAACAAATTAACACTGTAAGAACAATCAATTCTGTTGATGTTGCTGAGATCCCTCATGGCTTGAGTATTACTTTTAGTGGGAATGGATTTTTATACAAAATGGTCCGCTTATTGGTAGGCGCTGCAGTGCGGGTGGCTGAACAAAGAGAAGAACTTCCCTGGTTAGAGGCGATGCTTAAGAGTCCGGGAACTTCCAAATGCCAATACTGCGCTACTGGTGAAGGCCTTTACCTTGTCGAAGTCGTTTATTAGTTTTTTCTTTCGACTCAGGCTCCTTAATCTCTAAGAAGATTGCAGGCGCTGACAAGTGCCCTGACCCCAGCAATTTCAATTGAAGGGTCAACGCCACACCCCCATGCCTCTTTACCGTCATCAGAACGTAGCAAAATATAGGCAGCTGAATCAGCGTCTGATCCTCCCATCACTGCATGTGAGCGATAATCTTTAAGTTTGAAATCTTTCTGTTCAATTGTTTCAAGGGCATTCACAAAAGCATTGATTGGACCGTTCCCAATACCAGTCACTTCATGATCCGTTCCATTAATAGCAATCTTTGCTTCACAACGAACCTGTCCCGGGCCCACGTCGTTGTGTAAGAGTTCGTATTCAGCGAGAGATATTTTATTGGAGACGTTTACGAATTGTTTTTTGAAGGCATCAAATATTTCCTGATTAGTTAGCTCTCTGCCTAAAGAGTCTGCCATATCATAAATCTTTTTGCCGACTTGAGGCTGCATGGCTTTAGGCAAGTCGAAACCGTATTCCCTATCTAGAATATAAGCGATTCCACCCTTGCCTGACTGACTGTTAATACGAATGATCGCTTCATAAGTTCTTCCAATATCGGTAGGATCAATGGTGAGATAAGGGACGGCCCAATGTGAACTATCTTCTTCGATAAGATCCATCCCTTTCTTGATAGCATCCTGATGACTGCCGGAAAACGCCGTGAATACTAAGTCACCGGCATATGGATGGCGATCAGGCACTTTCATTTGTGTGCAGCGTTCATATATTTCTCTGGCCCTAGGTATGTCTGAAAAATCCAGTCCGGTTTCAATTCCATGACTATTCATATTTAACGCGACAGTTGCTATATCTAAGTTTCCAGTCCGCTCTCCATTTCCAAATAATGTTCCTTCTACGCGGTCAGCTCCAGCCATAAGTCCTAATTCGGTTGCGGCAGTGCCAGTGCCCCGATCATTGTGGGTATGAAGACTGACCCTTACAGAGTCACGGTCTTGAAGATTGCGGCAGAACCATTCGATCTGATCGGCATGCACGTTTGGAGTAGTCCATTCAACAGTAGCAGGAAGATTTAATATAATTGGATTTGTTGAAGATGGATTCCATACGTCCATGACGCCGTGACACACTTCAAGAGCAAATTCAAGTTCAGTGTCTGAGAAGCTCTCTGGTGAATATTCTAGATCCACTTGAGTTTCAGAAACTGTATCAACTAGTTCCTTTATCAGGGCAGTTCCTTCTACAGCGATTTGCTTGATTTTTTCCTGACTTGCGCCACCGAAAGTAATTCTTCTCTGCAAAGGGGAAGTGGAATTGTATATGTGAATAATTGCCTTTGGGACACCCTCTATAGCTTCGAAGGTTCGGCGGATCAGGTGCTCTCTTGCCTGAACTAGGCACTGAAGCTTTACATCATCAGGTATTAGTTTTTCATCAACAAGCTTGCGTATAAATTCAAATTCAGTGTCTGAGGCTGAAGGGAATCCTATTTCGATTTCTTTAAAGCCGATACTCACAAGCAGCTCAAAAAGTTCAAGCTTTTGAGAAACATTCATGGGAACGGCAAGGGCTTGATTGCCGTCTCTTAAATCCACGCTACACCATGTCGGTGCTACCGTTATTGCCTGATCTGGCCATTGACGGTTTGAAAGGTCTACTGGGCTAAAAGGCCTGTATTTTTTCAAGCTTGATGACTTCATTTTGATTTTGGATACATTTCACCCTTAAAGCGAGGGAGTACAGAATGGGAGGAATTTAATTTCTGGCCTAAAGGCCGAGCAGTATAAGAATTTGCGCTCCAGATAAATAAGTTCTGGTTTTTTGTTCACGCTTTATTTTTAACGCAGTCATTTTTCTTATATCGAGAGAGAAGATACGACCTCGTGCCACGAAGTCAATTCTTGCCCTCTTCGCGTTCGAATTATACTTGGAAAATCAGTAATAAACGTATTTTTATCTTTAATATATCTCTACAGGGCCGAGCGATGCATCCAAGAATATAGACTCTTTTATGAGATTCAGTTTGTCATGAAGCAATCTTCGTTCTTTCCTTTATCATATATGAAGAGCATGACTGGATTTGGCTGCGGGGAGGCCTTGAATGATGACCTCATTTATCGAGTTGAGGTTGCATCGGTGAACCGTAAGCAATCAGACATTGTTGTGAACCTTCCCCGCGAGTTAAGTGCATTAGATTCACGCATTAGAAAGCAAGTGAGTGAGGTAGTCTCAAGGGGCCGGATAAATGTGGGGATTTCTCTGAAATCGGCAGAAGCTCAGAGCGGTTCATTAACGATTAACCTGCCGTTGGCTGAAGAATATGCAGCGGCAATTGCAAAGCTTGAGGAGCGCCTCGGATTGAACGGGCTCGTTTCCAGATTTGATCCTAGCCGAGCCCCTGGCGTGATTCAGCTCGGAGAAACCCTCCCAGAGCCAGAGGACGCCTGGCCATTTGTTCAGAAAGCATTAAAAGAATCTCTCTCTAAATTATTAGAGATGCGTTCTACTGAAGGGGCACATTTAAAATCTGATTTGGAATCAAGACTCGCGGCACTGAAAAGTTTTCTGCAACAAATTTCCGAGCAGGCTCCCAGCGTTGTGAAAAGGCATAGGGAAAATTTAATTAAGAGACTTGATTCGGCAGGCATTGAATTGAACCTTGATGACGAAAGGCTCATTAAGGAAATTGGATTATTTGCTGACCGTTGTGATATTTCAGAGGAGGTTACCCGGCTCCAGAGCCACTTTGCTCAATGCCATAAATATTTTGAGAGTGATGAAGCCGTTGGCAGGCCTTTGGATTTTCTTGTTCAGGAAATGGGCCGTGAAATAAACACGATTGGCAGTAAGGCAAATGATGCTTCAATTGCCCAGATCATCGTAGAATCTAAGACAGAGCTAGAAAAAATTAGGGAACAAATACAAAATATTGAATAGATGAGCACTGAAGATCTGTCAGGAACTGAAGGCTCCCGTAAGGGAATTTTGTTTTTATTATCGGGCCCGGCCGGTTCCGGTAAATCGACCCTATTGCGCCGAGCTTTGGATGAAGATAGAAACCTAGCCTTTTCAATATCATGCACTACCCGGTCAGCACGCGAAGGAGAGGTTGATGGGAAGGATTATCATTTTCTTAGCGATGAGGAGTTCTCAAAAAGAGTGGAAAATAATGAATTCCTTGAACATGCAGAAGTTCATAAGTGGCAATATGGAACACTATCAAATGCTGTAGTTGATATATTAAATGATGGGAAGGATGTAATTATGGATATCGACGTTCAGGGAGCAGACCAAGTGCGAGATTCAAAGGACCCAGTGATATCAGATGCGCTCGTTGATATTTTTCTTACTACTTCAAATACAGCTGAACTTGAAAAGAGGCTACGGGGTAGGGGCAGTGAAGACGAGGATACCTTTCAATTGCGTATGCAGACAGCACTTGATGAAATTAAGAGGTGGAAAGATTACACCTATTGTATTCTTAGTGGTGATCATGAAGAGGATTTTAGGGTTTTATCCTCTATCTTGATAGCGGAAAGGATGAGAGTTACCAGATTGGCACCCTAACGCAAAGCGTTACGGTAAGCGACTATGCCGCTCGTTATTCCGTTTGAAAGTAGGGACAAGTACGCCGTGCTTGCGATTTTGCGAGCATCTTGTGGATTACTTAAGAATCCGCCTTCGACTAGGACTGCAGGCATTGTAAGACCGGCTAGGACCGTGAATCTGTCTCTCTTTATTCCCCTATCATCTGCCTGAGTTTTTTTGATTGCAGATGCATGTATTGCCGTTGCCAAGGCAATGTTTTCTGAGTCTCTGGCATTTCCTTTGAGAAAATTATTTTTAACCCCTCTTTCGTTATGGGTGCCAGATCCCTGAGGACTGAGCGCATAAGTCTCTATGCCTTTAGCTGTTTTGTTAGTAAACGAATTAAAGTGTAACGAGACGAAAATAGAGTCGGCTATTCGGTTAGCGTATATGACTCGCTGCCCAAGTGTAGGAAAAGAATCTGTTGATCTGGTCATTCTGACACGGAACCCTTTACGTTCAAGATCGCGCAGTAAGATTTTGGCAAGTTTCAAATTAAAATCTTTTTCCTTTCCGTAACCATTAACACTTCCGGGATCAGTGCCTCCATGACCTGGATCAATAATTACAGTTCTGAACCGTCTTGCTGTTTTGATGTAGCTTGGCCTTAGTACCGGATCAATGAGTTTTGCCAGATCAATTCTAGAAAATAGATAGTTATTATTTTTTTGAATGACCTTGTAACTTAATCGGAAAAGAACGGTATTAATGTAAAGGTTATCAGACCCATTCTTTATACGCATTTCAATTTTGGGCGATCTGAATTTCAATGACCCTTTATTTATCTCTAGGGAACTGAATCGGTAAAAATCTTTGATGTTTTGAGCAGTAACATATTCCCGACCATTATGCTTGATCACTGTCCAAGCAGCGGCATCGGATTTTTCGACAAAAGAAAAAATGCACAAAATGCTAATCATTCTCCACATGAGGATAGATTTTTGTTTTGGGTGATTGAATAGAGTAAACAGGGTCAAAATTACGGGTTATAGTTAATTTCTGTACTTTTACAGCTCTAGTGCAAATTAAATATTTTAGCTGAACAGTAATTAAATTTTGCAAATTGGGGTTCGATCAAGTTATTTCCGCCTTCAATGTCAGTCGAAATACCCAAGGCTTACGAACCCGGTCAAGTAGAAGAAAAGTGGTTTTCCCAGTGGATAACCGCTAAAGCGTTCCATGCAAATCCATCTGTAGAAAATGAGCATTACAGCATTGTAATCCCGCCACCTAACGTGACCGGGGTTCTTACGCTCGGTCATGTCTTAAATAATACGATTCAGGATATTCTGGCGAGGCGCGCTCGGGCCGAGGGTAAAGAGGTGCTTTGGCTTCCAGGAACTGATCATGCTGGCATTGCCACTCAGTCGAAAGTTGAAAAGCACTTGCGTGATTCTGAGGGTCAAGGGCGACGTGACATCGGCCGAGATGCTTTTTTGGAACGGTCCTGGGAATGGAAAGAAAAGCATGGAGGAATAATTATTAAACAACTCAAGAAGTTAGGTTGTTCATGTGACTGGGACCGTGAGCGATTCACGATGGACGATGATTATTCAAAGCAAGTCCAGGATTGTTTTGTACATTTCTTCAATAGCGGAAAGATCTACCGCGGCAAGAGAATGGTTAACTGGTGCCCTTCTTCCTTGACTGCTCTTTCTGATGAGGAGGTGATCATGAAACCGCAGAAGAGCAAACTCTATTACATGAGGTATGAGATTGCAGATCGGGAAGGAGAATTTTTAGAGATAGCAACGACACGGCCCGAGACACTCATGGGAGACAGTGCGGTGGCAGTGAATCCTAATGATGATAGGTATTCAGAATTAATAGGTAAGAACGCGGTGCGTCCTTTTCCAAGAACAGAAATTCCAATCATTGCTGATGAACATATTGATCCAGAATTTGGAACTGGGGTACTGAAAGTGACCCCGGCTCACGATAAAGCCGATTTTGAAATAGGAATTAAGAATGATCTAGAAATAATTGATGTGCTTAATCCTGACGGCACACTCAATGCATTGGCTGGAGAAGAGTTTGAAGGCATTGACCGGTTCAAAGCGCGTGAACTTGTTGCGGAGAAGTTAGATGAGATGGGTTTACTGATTCGTGTAGAAGAATATGAAAATAATGTTGGGTACAGTGAGAGAGCAGATGTGCCTATTGAGCCCAGAATTTCAATGCAATGGTTCCTTAAATATCCACAGGTAAGTGAATCTACTAAGGCTGTTTCTGATCGTGAAATTAAGTTTCGACCTGAGCGCTGGGCAAAGACTTATGCTCATTGGATGGAAAATATACAAGATTGGTGCATTAGCCGCCAACTCTGGTGGGGCCATAGGATTCCGGTCTGGTACCGTAAGGACAGGGCCGAAGAACTTAAATCAGCGCCATCACTGGACAAGGAAACCTGCGGGGACGATTTGCACGTTTCTCTTGAACCTCCTTCTGATGAAGAAAATTGGATTCAGGACGATGATGTTCTTGATACATGGTTTAGTTCGTGGCTGTGGCCTTTTGCGACTATGGATGAAAGGACCAGGAAGAAATTTTACCCAACTACCGATTTAGTTACTGGACCAGATATCATCTTTTTCTGGGTCGCGCGTATGATAATGGCAGGATATGAATTTACAGGGAAGAGACCATTTGCGAATGTATTTTTCACGAGCATTATTCGTGATAAGAAGGGGAGGAAGATGTCCAAGAGTCTGGGAAATTCTCCTGACCCTCTTGATCTCATTGCTCAGTACGGAGCAGACGCTTTGCGTTTTTCAATTATGAGAATCGCACCCACTGGAACAGACGTTCGGTTCATAGAAAATAAGAAGAAGGATTCTTCTGAGGGCGCTGATTGTCCACAAGTTGAGGAGGGGCGTAACTTTGCAAATAAACTTTGGAATGCATCACGCTTCCGTCAGATGCAAGGTGGTCCTGAAGGAGTGTGTCAGTTACCTGATATTAATAATTTATCAATTTACGATATTGATATCCTTTCAAAATTGGACGCGCTCCTAGAAGAAATAAGCATATCCTATTCAGCATATAAATTTCAGGAAATCGCAAATAAGCTGTATGATTTTTTCTGGAGTGAGTTCTGTGATTGGTACCTCGAGTCTATTAAGCAATATTTTAGGGATGATGCGGATTCTGGCCGCAGGGAGACCGTTCTCATTGTCGTTGATATTGTGTTTGCACGGTTCCTTCAGCAATTGCATCCCTACATGCCTCATATTACCGAAGAATTATGGGAAAAACTTGGTTTTACAGAAAATGGGGTGCTTCTGATGTCAGTTCGCCTCCCAGAGGTTCCCGTGATGGAAGGGCTTGATTCCCAGTTAATTGAGCAGGCCAAGGAAAGGACAAGCGCAATTCACGAGACAACTGCTCGTGCACGGCATCTAAAGGCTCAATATAATCTTGCTGCAAATCGTAATGTGAAATTTTACCTTAGTCCTTCGGTTGAATGGGCAACAGAAGAGTTGGAAACATTGAAAATCCTCAGCGGTGCTGGCGAGATATCTGTTTCGGAGTCTTATGATCCCAGTGCAGGTACTCCGACTTTTTTAACGCCTATCGGGAAAATGTACATGCCCCTTGAGGGACTCGTTGATATTGAGGCAGAAAAGAAGAGAATCAGTAAGGATATTGATAAGGCCGAGAAGGATCTAAAACAAATTAGTGGTAAATTATCTAATCCCAAGTTCACAGAAAGAGCCCCTGCAGAAGTTGTCCAGGAGAACCTTGATCGCAAGGATGATCTTAGAAAAAGGTTAGAACAGCTTCACGAAATGTTGCAGAATTTATCATAAGGCTGTAAAACCATTATTCTTCATTGTCTCATTATGGTATTGTAAGGGACAAAATTAATGATCGTTAGTCCATTGGATACGAAGCAAGATATTCCTGAAAACAGCACTGATAAGAATGAATTATCAGAAGCTAAAGATTTGTCCTTAAATTGGGAATCGGCTGAGGCTGACGTTGCTGATGAAATTGAAGAAGTCGCTGAAGTAGTTGTCAAAGGAACAGTAGAGTTGCAGTCAAAGATGCTACAAACTGATAACTTGATTGATACAAATGCAGGTAGTGAGGTGGCTTCAAATGAGGATTCCGTTTCAAAGGCAAACATTACTCAGCAGCAAGTCTACGTTGATGAGCCCAAGCAGGATACAATAGATAAATCCAAGGTTGTTAGTCTTGAAGAATATCGCGAAGGGAAAAGTAGAGTCGATCCTCTTGCTGGTGGCCGTGTTCGTGGGGCGAATAATTTTGCTGAAAAACCAAAGTTTCTTGATGGGAGATTGCCTCGTGCAGTTGAGAGAGGCGTGCCCTATCCACAACCAGGTAGACTCGCATTTACTAGTTTCTTAGTTTTAATTAACCGATTCGTTTTGTTGGCGACAGTCATTGTTTTGCCTCTTGCATTATATTTTGATTCTACCTTTTTTGGCCTGGCCGTTGCTCTTCCCATCATGGTGGTTTTTGTGGTCATTGGCCTCATGCATTTTTCAGCCACATTGCGAACGAGGTGCCGCGTGTGCAGTTGCCAATTTTTTAGGATGCGCCGTTGTGACAAGCACCGTCTAGCACACGATCTTCCTTTGATGGGATATTCTGTTGCCACGGCGCTTCATCTTATCTTATTCAAATGGATGCGGTGTATGTATTGTGGAACAGCCATACGTTTAAGGCCGCGCCTCAAAAGAGAACCTGATGAAGGAACTGAAGATACAGAATCTATTCCCGGTTCCTAGAGTCAATCCATATTGTTACAGGTCCATCATTAGTGAGAGAGACTTGCATTGTAGCTCCAAATTTTCCCGTTAATATTGGCTTCCCAATTTCCTTTTCCATTTCAGAAATAAATTTTTCATAAAGAGGAATTGCATGCTCTGGCCTAGCTGCTTTGATGAAGGATGGACGATTTCCTTTCTTGGTATTTGCATGAAGCGTAAATTGGCTCACGACTAGCATCTCGCCGCCGACGTCAGATAATGAAAGGTTCATCTGTCCGGCCCCATCATCAAAGATCCTTATCTTTGAGACTTTGCCCGTTAGCCACAACAAATCCTCTTCTGTATCGGCAGACTCGATTCCAAGTAAAACAAGGAGTCCAGTTCCAATTTCGCTATAAGTCTCCTCTCCAATAGAAACAGAAGCTTTTCTTACTCTTTGAATTAGTACTCGCATGAATCATTTCAAATCTACTGAAGGAGAATGTAGTAGATTGATTTATTCTATTATAATGTATTTTTACCTTCGAAATAAAGTCTTCAGGAAATCAAAATGCAATTAGATCTGGGAATTTATAAGCATTGCTTAAGTAATATCCTCAGTGAAAAAGTTTTTCAGGGGATTGACAGCCATCACAGTTAAGGATATCTAACTTGCTCGCCTCACGAGGCGAGACCGATTACGATTCGGGCAAATGGCGAGGTAGCAAAGTGGTAATGCGCTGGTCTGCAAAACCGGTATTCGCGGGTTCGATTCCCGCCCTCGCCTTTCTTTTGAGTTATTGTAGGCATAACAAAGTTTTGTGTATTGTCTTAGGGTCAATTTCAGATCATTTTTATTCAATAATTCATGAAAGCATCTTGTCGTTTAATTTTATCATTTTTACTACTTAAGGCCTCAGTCTTCATGGGGGTTTCCTGCATCCTTACTGACATTGCGAAAGGTAATGTATACAAGAGCCGGATCAATGCTCAGTGGTCCGAGGATAATACACATTTTTGGTACCGCAATGATTTGGCTAAGGGGCACCGTGAATTTGTTTTGGTTGATATGGATAAAGGCATGCGTCGTTTGGCTTTTGATCATAAAAAGTTGGCCGACGCATTGTCCAAAATTAGTCAGAATCAAGTAGAGGCGCATAAACTTCCAATTGATGAGCTGAGTTTTGACTTAAGTAATGACACGGTTTCTTTTCGTGCTTTCGGGCGGTTCTTCATTTGTGAACTCAAGACCCATGCACTGACTCAACTTGAAAAACCTAAGAATGTAATTAAGCGGAGAAAATCTGAAACAGAAGATCCCAACAATAACAAAGAGCGAAAGCCCAGATCATACAGGCCGAGCAGGGAAATGTCTCCTGACGGTAATTGGAGAGCTTTCATTCGTGATCACAATATCTTTATACGTGCAACGGAAGGAGGCGAGGAAATTCAGTTAAGTAAAGATGGCAAGGATAGAAATTCCTATCAGGCCCCTTACTGGGCAACTAATTCAAAGAAACTCTTTGCTTTCCGGGTACAGCCTGGATCTATAGGAGACGTTCACTTAGTTGAATCATCTCCAAAGGGAGGTGGCCGAGCCAACCTTCGCACTCGCCGCTATCCTTTGCCCGGGGATAAGTTCACTACTCATGAACTGAATCATTTCGATGTTGAAAAGAAAACCCATACAAAACCCGAGGTCGGTATCATTGATTTCAGGAGCCCCCGACTAAGGTGGACTCAAGATGGCAGACACTTCAGGTATCAAAAAATTGACCGTGGACATCAGCGGTTCCGCGTCATTGAGGTGGACACATTTACTGGGAAATTTCGCAATATCATAGATGATGTTGCTAAGACTTTTATATGGACAGAGCATCCTAAGGATCTTGGGGTTCCCTTGGTCAATTGGTTGGATCAGACAAATGAAATCATTTACCTTTCGGAAAAGGACGGCTGGCGGCACCTCTACCTGATTGATGTTAAGGCAGGCAAGACCAAGAACCAAATTACCAAGGGTAAGTTCGTTGTTCGCTATGTGGACTGGATTGATAAGGAGAAGAGGCAGATATGGTTCAGAGCTTCGGGCCTAAATGAGGCACAGGACCCTTATCTTATGCACTATTACCGAGTCAATTTTGATGGGACGGGATTCACGGCCCTCACTCAGGGCAATGGCTGGCATAACATTACCTATTCTCCTGATCGCAAATATATCATTGATCAATATTCTCGCGTAGACATGGAGCCGGTCCATAATTTGCGACGCGTCTCGGACGGGAGCCTAGTATGTGAACTTGAAAAGGCAGACATTACCGAACTTGAAGCGAGTGGCTGGAAGGCACCTGAAGTTTTCAGGGCCAATGGTCGCGATGGGAAAACTGGTATCTGGGGCATCGTGGCAAGGCCCAAGGACTTTGATCCAAAAAAGAAATACCCGGTAATAGAAGACATGTATGCGGGCCCTCATGATTCCTATGTTCCTAAACAATTCAGCGCTGGCAGACGTTTTTCTTCCTGGACGGACATGGGATTTGTAGTAGTAAAAATTGATGGTATGGGAACCGCGAACCGATCCAAGGCCTTCCATGATGTTTGCTGGCAGAACCTTAAAGATGCTGGGTTTCCTGACAGGATATTGTGGCATAAGGCTTACGCTGAAAAGAACACATGGTATGATATTTCAAGGGTAGGTATTCATGGAGGATCAGCTGGGGGCCAAAGTTCGACTGGAGCACTACTCTTTCACCCCGAATTTTACAAGGTCGCCGTGTCATCGTGTGGCTGCCATGATAATAGAATGGACAAGGCGTCCTGGAATGAGCAGTGGATGGGATATCCGGTAGGATCGCATTATTCAGCATCATCCAATATTGATAATGCCCATCGGTTGCGGGGGCGTTTGCTTTTAATAGTTGGTGAATTGGATACAAATGTTCCACCGGAGTCAACTCTTAGGCTTGCTGATGCACTCATTAAGGCAAATAAGGACTTTGATATGATTGTTGTTCCAGGTGGAGGTCATGGTGGTGGAGGTCGGCACGGGGATCGAAGGCGCAAGGATTTTTTCCGCAAGTATCTGCTAGGCATTGAGCCTCCCAATTACAACTTGGCTAATTAAGAATACGTTACGTGGAGACAGTCATTAAAGAGATAAGGGCTGAGGACCGCAGGTTTGATCTGTTGGACGGAGCCGGATCTGATGCAGTTCACAAAGATCCCCAATACGGGTACGGGGTTACTCGACTCATTACTGCTGATCCACAATGCTCTGGGACTGGAATTGCATATACCCTAGGCGGAGGCACTGATCTGGTCAGCTCTGCAATTAAATTACTTTCAGAGTCGCTAATTGGTAAAGAAATTGAAGAGTTGATGTCTGATTTTGGTGCTTTCCAGCGCTCCATTGCTGAGCATCACCAGATCCGGTGGCTCGGCCCTCATAAGGGTGTCATTCATCTTGCTTTGGCCTCCATCACCAATGCCTGTTTTGATCTGTGGGCCAAGTCCCGTGGTGTGCCTCTATGGAAATTGCTTCTGGATCTTGAACCTGATGAAGTCATTAGACTAATAGATTTTTCTTACCTTGATGAGGTCCTCCCGGCTGATGAGGCTCTTTCCATATTAAAAGAAAGATTACCGACAAGAAAGGACAGGGAGGGACTGCTCAATGAAGGATATCCAGGCTATGACACATCCGTTGGATGGTTTGCATACAGCGATGAGCGGATCATGGAAAATGCCCGCAAAGCAATGGATCAGGGCTTCACTGCAATGAAACTTAAAGTTGGTTCTCCCGAACCGGAACGGGACATAAGAAGAGCTTCACTGGTACGTGAAGCGGTAGGTGATTCTGCGAAAATCATGGTCGATGCGAATCAGGCATGGTCATTGCCGAGGGCCCTAGAAGTATGTGAGCAGCTCCAAAGAATGGATCCTTACTGGGTAGAGGAACCTACGCAACCGGATGATATTCTTGCTCACCGACAAATAGCACAGGCGATTAGTCCGGTTCCCGTGGCCGTTGGTGAGGCAGTCAGTAACCGGGTCATCTGGAAAAATTTTCTTGAAGCGGAAGCAGTGGGTGTGGTTCAGGCCGATTGCACGAGGTTAGCAGGAATCAGTGAATACTTAGCTGTGTCAATTCTTTGTACCAAGTATCCGGTTAAGGTCATACCTCATGTCGGAGACATGGGTCAGATCCATCACCATTTGGTCTTTTTCAATCATATTGCACTTGGGCATGAAAAATATTTTCTGGAGTACATTCCTCATCTGAGGGATTATTTTCGGTTTCCTGCCATTGTCAGGGACGGTGCATATCAGGCTCCTCAGGAGCCGGGTTCATCAACCGATCTTAATCCTGATTGACTCTGAAAAAGAGCTTCTCATAGATTGAGGAACGCATCATTAAAGATAGCGGGCACTACCGTAGGATTTGCCATGCGTCCAATTGCCATGCAGTGAATAGCTGAATGATGTGGGTAATTATTTAGTCCAATGTTCTTACACGATAAAAGAGCTCTCCTCCTTCATTATCTGGTGCCAGAAAATCGTCCACGAATTCGGTTTTATCTTTTTCCCCAATGACTCCGTCATCAAGTTCTTCCCATGCATTAAGATCATATGAAGCATCAACAGCATACTCCTCACCTGGTGAAGAGCTGAATTGAATAGTTGCGGCCCCGGTATCTGGATCACGAATTATCTTAATAATTTCAAAGGTCGAGGAATAAGCCACTATGAGTTGCGGGCGCAGCTGCTTGTCTGCCACTTCGCTACTGTGAAAGATGTGAGTTGTGTTGTCAGAACCCTTCAAAAGAATTCCCTCGTTAGTAGTTTCTGGTGCCGGCTGAGTCCAGTTCCAATCAGATGTCCAGCATGGATTTCCACCCCTATCACGGAGTCCCTGAATTGGACTTGAAATGGACCAATCATCGATCAGGCCATTCAGGTCACCATCAAACTCAATATCAAATTTTGTGTTTTCACTTGAATCTAAATTATCTGTTACACCTAGCGCTTCATCATCATAGTCTATTCCCGCATCAGTTGGCCCTGCAGTTCCGCTTGCCCAACTTGGTTTTGATGATAATCCACCATAATCAGCAAGGTGGAACCATGTCGCTTCGTGACGATTTCCTCCAAATACTGTGCCACCGCAATTACCACCTTCACGCCAAGCCGAATTTGCAATGTTAAGTCTGTGTGCTGAGACGCTACCATTTTGGGGAGCATTTTTGCTGAAAAGTCTTAAAGTGACAGAATTAATTTGGAGGTATTTTTTTTTTAATGAGGAAACATCAAATCTGATCAGACCGATTCTTGTCTCTGCGTTGATTTCTATAGTCGTACATTTCCCGAAATTTGACATCCCACCTGAAAAAGCGTTCCCGTTCCGGACAAAAGTATCATCAGTTCCCTGATAATCTGCATCATTCCTAAAGATTACTGTGATTGCTGTTGCTGCCTGATACGATGTGGAAAAAATACAAACTAGGCAAAACAGTAATAAGTTTCGCCATTTAATGACTGCCATGCCTAATTGTTGTATTTGATTATAGTCTTAAAAATATATTTCTCCCTTTCATGGGGAATTAATTAGACTCTTTAGCCATTAGTTCACTCTAATTTTCTTACACGGTAGAAAAGTTGGCTAATTTTGTTTTCCGGCGCTAAGAAATCGTCCACGAATTCAGTTCTATCTTTGTTTCCAATCAGGCCATCATCAAGCTCATCCCAAGTATTCAGATCAGTAGAAGCATCAATACCATACACTGCACCTGCCGAGGAACTGAATTCAATAGTGATTGATCCGGTATTTGGATTCCGAATTATTTGAGTGATTTCAAAACTTTTTGAAAATGGAGGGTCAAAAAATATGCCTCCAAGTGCATTAGCTTCCCACCTTTCATCCTGTTCTCCAGCCACAATGAATACGTCTCCAGCATTTCCGCTAATATCGAAGATAACGTAATCGACATCTGCATCTCGCCATTCCTCGTCGGCTCCGACAGCATCAACAAGGTCCGATTCGATGCCGTCGGGCCCGCTAACTTTAACTGATCTGGATGCTTCCCAGATAAGTCCTGGAGGGCCCTCAGGGGTCGTGTCCGTAATGACACCAAGTCGGAAACTAGTGTCTTCTGTAAGAGTAATCTCAAAAAAATCATCAACCGTACCTGTCGGGCCAGAGTTTGCCCAGTAATCACCACAGACGAGGTCTGGAACATCGCCTGTTCCTGTCTGGGTAACGTCATCAAATTTGGCTTGATATTGTTCTGCGCCGACACCCTCATAGCCTTTACCAAGGATGGTTATCTCTGCGTATGGAGGCAGTAACGTATTGTTTTCATCTCCATCAGGATACTGAGCGATTAGCCATCCATCCGTACCATAAATGTTATCTTCGTCACCGTACGGTTTTTGGATGTCCGATGATCTCCAGGCATCGTTCGTTTCTTCATCGACACCGATTGGTACAATTGTGGCAGATATTAATAGTTGGTTTAAACAACAAAAAGAACCCAATAAAACCAAATTTAATATACGCAAATAACTCATATCCAATGAGTTGTATTCTACGCAAAAGAAGGTTTTGAGCTCAAGAACAAATTTTCGAATACGGCTTAGCCTTTGGTTCTTGGCTGATAAGTCACAATGAGTTGTGGCCGCAGTTCAGGATTTTCTGCTTCGCTGCTGTGGAAAATGTGAACTGTTCCATCAGTGCCCTTTAGTAGAAT
>CACJBM010000029.1 GCA_902591645.1 uncultured Verrucomicrobiota bacterium
TAACAACGTCACGGCCCGTTTTAAGCCCCCCGTCAGTTTGTAGAACAACTCTACTTCTTAGGTCATTAAGTACTAAGGTTTGATGAGTTTCTGCTACACCTAATTCCCAAGGCAACCCTGCATGTTTGATACTAGTGAGAGGAGAAGCCCCTGTACCACCAGTCTCTCCAGCTATTACAATATGATCTGCCTTCGCCTTTGTAACACCTGAAGCAACCGTTCCCACACCAACTTCAGATACAAGCTTAACGCTAACTCGAGAGGTTCGGTTCGCATTTTTAAGATCGTGAATCAGTTGGGCAAGATCTTCAATCGAATAAATATCATGGTGCGGTGGAGGACTAATTAATCCGACCCCAGGCGTACTATGACGAATACGTGCAATGTTATCGTCAACTTTTTTACCTGGAAGCTCACCTCCCTCACCAGGTTTAGCCCCCTGAGAAATCTTAATTTGAAGTTCATCGGCATTTGTCAGGTACCATATCGTCACACCAAATCGACCCGAAGCGATTTGCTTAATAGCAGAACGTTTAGAATCGCCATTAGGAAGAGGATCAAACCGAGCCGGATCCTCTCCACCTTCTCCAGTGTTACTCTTTCCACCAAGTCGATTCAAGGCAATTGCCAATCCTTCGTGAGCTTCAGCAGAAATTGAACCAAAACTCATCGCTCCTGTACAAAAACGTTTCACGATCTCAGAAGCAGGCTCTACCTCATCAATCGAAATCGATCCACCATTCACACCAGACTTAAGATTCATTAAGCCTCGCAATGCACAAAGTGCCTTATTGCTGTTATTAATATGATCAGAAAATTGTTTATATGATTCGAAATCATTTGTTCGAGCAGCCACCTGAAGAGCTGATATCGATTCTGGATTCCACATGTGCTTCTCTCCATCTGCTCGCCAATGAAATTCTCCAGGATTCGGAAGCGTTGGCAACCTAACTTCATTACGAGGAGGATAGCCAAGTGCATGACGCCTTAACATCTCCTCGGCAAGCTCATCAAGGTCAAGGCCCTGAACCCGACTAGCCGTTCCACGAAAGCAAAGTTCTATAACATCATTCTTTAAACCGACCGCTTCAAAAATCTGAGCACCCTTATATGAATGCAAAGTAGAAATGCCCATTTTCGCCATGACTTTCAACATTCCTTTTGCAACACCTTTTAGATATGCATCGACAAGAGACTTGTCATCTATGAACTCTTCAGGAGCAGTCAAACCTTCGCGTCTAGCTTTCCACAAAGCTTCAAAGGCCAAATAAGGATTAATAGCGTCCGCACCATACCCGATCAATAAACAATGATGATGGACTTCCCTCGCTTCACCAGTTTCAAGTACAAGGCCAATCTGAGTCCTTAAAGCATTCCTAACAAGGTACTGGTGAACGGCTCCACTGGCCAGTAATGTACTAAGAGGAACACGATCATCAGATAGTGCTCGATCACTCAAAATAGCTAAAGTATAACCATCTTTAATAGCCTCTTGAGTTTCACTGCAAATTCTATCAATAGTTTTTCTTACACCTTTGATACCCTCTGATCTCGGAAAAGTAATATCAATAACTTTGGACTTCCATCCTTTGCAATCCATTTCCTTCAAAGCATGCAACTGCTCATTGCTTAGTATGGGGGAATCAAGCCTTAGCCTTTGAGCGTGCCCTTCAGTCGTTTCAAGCAGATTCTTTTCAGGACCAATATAACATTCCAAAGACATTATCACTTCCTCTCGAATGGAATCGATTGCAGGGTTAGTGACCTGAGCAAATAACTGCCTAAAATAATCATACGGCATTCTTGGCTTATCACTCAAACATGCCAGAGCAGCGTCATTACCCATTGATCCAAGCGGATCGCGCTTTTCGTTAACAATAGGCAATAGCATGAATTGCATGGTCTCAGCAGTGAAACCAAAAGCCTGCATTCTTTGCAGAAGATTGTCATCATCAAGGCCTGGCGCATCTTTATTCGTATCGATATCCTTGAGTTCGATGCGCTGATTTTTTAACCATTCCCCATATGGCCTTTGAGCAGAAAATTCTGATTTTATCTCCTCATCAGGAATCATCCTCCCTTCCTCAAAATCGACCAAAAACATTTTGCCTGGCTGAAGTCTTCCTTTAGCCACAACATCAGCAGGGTCAACATCAACGACTCCAACTTCGCTACCCATTATAACGCGGTCATCTTTTGTTAAATAGTAGCGGCTAGGGCGAAGGCCATTCCTATCCAAAACGGCACCTATGTATTTACCATCAGTAAAAACAATAGAAGCCGGCCCATCCCAAGGCTCCATGATACATGAATTATATTCATAGAAATCGCGCTTCTTTTGATCCATCTGGTTGTGCTTTTGCCAAGCCTCAGGAACCATCAAAAGGACAGCCTCCTGCAAAGAACGGCCAGACATTAGGAGAAATTCTAATGCATTATCAAAATTCCCCGAATCAGAACACTCCTCCTCCATTATCGGGTAGAGCTTAGATAAATGATCACCAAAAAGATCCGTACTAAGTGTACCTTCTCTGGATCGCATAGCGTTAATATTCCCTCTGAGAGTATTAATCTCTCCGTTATGACTCATGAAACGGAAAGGCTGAGCCCGATCCCAACTAGGAAAAGTGTTAGTGGAAAACCGCGAATGAACCATAGCAAGATGAGTCTCGAAATCGGGGTTTGCCAGGTCACTAAAATACTTAATAACCTGAGCAGTATTCAACATGCCCTTATAGATCATCACTTTTGTAGAAAGACTACAAATATAGAAAAGCAACCTTTCATTTAATTCTTCGTCGAACCTGAGTTGATGACTAGCTCGTTTCCTTATAATATATAATTGACGCTCAAAATCGTCACCCTCAATCCCTTCTGCTGCACCTATGAATAACTGCTTAATGCATGGTTCAGCCGCCCTAGCAGCTGGACCTACATCCGCCTCATCAGTACAGACCGGAACATCCCTCCAACCCAAACAAACCTGACCATGTTCTGTAATGATTTTTTCCACTACATCAATGCAAGCTTTCCTCTCTCCTTCATCCCTCGGTAAAAAGACAAGCCCCGCCCCGAACTGACCCTTTTCAGGCAATTCAAGGTTAAGATCTTTCTTTGCAACTTTTCTTAGGAAACCTTCAGGTAAACCAACAAGTATTCCAGCTCCATCACCCGTATTAGCCTCACATCCGCAACCGCCCCTGTGCTCCATTCTAGCGAGCATCTCAAGAGCATCTAAAACAATCTGATGCTCCGGATTCCCTTTCATATTAGCGACAAATCCAACACCACAGCTATCCTTCTCATACGAAGGGTCGTAGAGGCCGTGCTTTTTTGGAAATGTCCTTAAAGGCATGGTTTATTGCAATATTGGTGTAGTTGAATTTTAAGAATGTTCCGGTTCGCCGTAATCATCCTTTATGTAGCGGGTTTTGACCTTTCCCAGATAACCTGAAAAAAGGGCGCGTAATCTAACCAGCTACAGCTAAAAACCAAGTAGAAAGCAAAAGACTTAATTATTGGGTTTACAAAACACCCTAATAACTAGGGTTTTAAGCAGTTTTCTTTATTTTCCGAGGACTTTTAAGCACAAAATGTGCCTAATTTACTACAGAATCGGGATAACTGCCCAAAACCTTGATAAAACTACAGTGTTCCTCAAGTTCACTCAGTGCTTGGGCGAGGTCTGGATCCTGGCAATGCCCAACAATATCTACAAAGAAATAATACTCCCAATCCCTCTGCTTAGATGGCCTACTCTCAATTTTAGACATATTGATTTTGAACGAATTGAAAGGTTGCAACGCATCAAATAATGAACCCGGCTTATCACGTACAGAAAACATCACGGATGTCCTGTCATTACCAGTTGGAGGACACATGTTATGACTCAATACCAAAAATCTTGTAGTATTTGTCGCACGATCTTGAATGTTCTCTTCCAATAAATCCAAGCCATTCAACTCTGCAGCAAGCTTCCCTCCCAATGCCGCTGCATGAGACTCATCAACGACTATAGACGCCGCGCGGGTAGTGCTAGAGACTTCGATCAAATCTGCGCTGGGGAAATTCTTTTGCAGCCATTCTCTGCACTGACCAAAGACTTGAGGGTGAGAGTATAACTTCTTTATATCTTCACGCGGACCTTTTGCCATTAATGCATTTTCTATTGGCAGCAATATTTGAGCACAAATCCTCAAAGGCGAATCTGCAAACATGTCCAATGTATGATTGACCGCACCTTCTGTTGAATTTTCAATAGGAACCACCCCATAATCTGCCTTTTTTCTTGCCACTTGATCAAATACCGCAGATAGACTTTCTTGAGGGGAATAACTGACACTATGACCAAATTTACTTATGGCAGCCTGGTGAGTCCATGTGCCTTGAGGCCCAAGATATGCAATTTTGAGATCTTCCTCCAGAGATAGCGCCGCTGACATTATCTCCCGATAAATAGCACGTATCGATTCTTCGGTTAACCTGCCTTCGCTTTTTTCAGCCAACCTCTTTAGCAAACTCTCTTCTCTTTCTGGCGCATATATTTCAATTCCATCCTTCTTTTTAATCTCTCCGACCTGATGCACTAAATCAGCTCGCTCATTAAGGAGTTTAAGCAACTCAGTGTCGAGGGCATCTATCTGCTCCCTTATGGAATCAAGAGACATATTAATGATAAATATATTATTCTAATTGGGACACATTGATCCCGCAAGTCAGTAGCTAGTTATTCCTCTACAGGATCATCGCGAACCTCATTTTCTTCAGAAACTACAAGAGAATCGTCATCATTTTCATTCGACTCGCCCTCATCGGCTGAATTCACACCAGTTAACGGCAACTGTTCTCCATCAACTACTTCAGCCTCAGGTTGTGGCAGTTCCACTTGCCTCAATTCAGAAGCATTAGGTAAGTCATCAACATTTTTTATCCCAAAATGCTCCAAAAAGTTTTTGGATGTTTCATATAAAAATGGCTTCCCAGGCAAATCAGCTCGGCCCCCTATTCCAACCAAACCTCTTTCAATTAATGATTGCAATACACCATCAACATTAACTCCACGAACGGCTTCTATGGCAGCTTTTGTAATGGGTTGCCTGTATGCCACAATCGCTAACGTCTCCAGAGCTGGAGCACTTAATCGGGTCGGTTTTAAATCTGGAAACAGCTCTCGCAAGTAAACCCCATATTCAATCCTCGTAAATAAACTCCAGCCATTTGAACGTTCTTCAATTACGTAGGGAGAGCTTTTCTTTTCATAGGATCGATTAAGTGTATCAACAACCTTTTCAATTTCCTTAGCCTTAACCGAACATAATTTATCGTCAGGAATTTCCCTCTTAGAAACTTTACGTATAATTTTTGCGATTACTTTAGTTGTAATCGGCTCCTTAGAGGCAAATAGCATTGCCTCTACAATTTGGTTAAGTTTCATTTTTGGCATTACCTTTGTGAACTCAGAATGTATCTAACACCAAAAGCACCACAATCAATAGTCTTCTGACCGGAATAAATAAAAGATCCAGAAATTAGGTCATTCACCATTCAACTCCAAAATCATCTTTGAGCTGAAATCACGAGCATCCTTTGAATACAGAAGAAAACTTATACCTTTAGTTCCACGGGCTGACTTATCAAAAACTAAATCATATCCTTCTTTTTTCGAATGCTCACTGACAGCGAGCTGAATTTCCTCCAAGATAACGCCCCTCTTGCGTTTAGACATTTCCATTAATTGCATTTCACGTTTTCTTGCAAAATCAAGAACCTCATCGCGCATAATTCTCGCCTCATTAGCAACTTTCTGAGCACGCTTCTGACTAGCCGCCCGAACCTCCCTACTGCTAACTGGGTCCGCTATTTCACGCTCCAAATCTTTAAGCTCCTTTATTTTTTCTTTGAGCTCATTGTCACGCTCTGAAACCTCCTTACGCGCAGTGTCTCGCTTTTTCTCTATTTCTTTTTCAGTTTCTTTAGTTTTATGATATTCACCAAAAACTCTATTCATATCAACAATACCTACTTTCATTTCCTGAGAAATTGCAGGAAATGTGAGTAACGATGACAGAGCGAAAAGAATAAAATAATAGAATATTTCTTTCATATTTGCTCTAAGATTACCCCGCACGCTCTAGGAGTCAAAACCGAAACATGCAAATGCGACTGAATCCTAAAAACTGCTCCACAAACAACTGAATTAGCATTAATCATATATCAGTCGATTAACCAACTAAATTCAGGTTTTCATCAAGGCACACAAGCAACTATTATAAAGCATATGGCACTTACTAAAAAGCAAAAGCTTTTCACTGCATTGCTTGGAATCATAAGCTTAATGATCCCTCCGGAACATTCGGCTCAGGAATCTAAACCAGAAAAAGAAACTGGCCATGAACAGATTCTAAATGCGATAGAACAATTAAGCTCAGATGATTTTAAATTAAGAGAAAAGGCCATGCAGACAGTGTGGGAGATGGGACATGCCGCTGAACCTTTCCTAAGAGAAGCCATTAAGAATGGAAATGCAGAAATGCGTTATCGCGGCAGTAAAATTCTCGAAGAGTTTGATTTAGGAATATATCCAGAAACGCCAAAGAATATCGTAAAACTCGTTAATCAGTTCCGAAAAGGAGGTGGAGCAGAACGAGAGGTGGCCATTGTTGAACTCGCCCAGATAGGAGAAACAGAACTATTAATGAAACTTGTTAAACGCGAACGGGATCCCGGAATTCGCAAAATGGTTGCTCAAATAGTCAGTCGAAATATCGCTGAAGAAGTCCCTGCACTTATAATTAAAGGTAACTATAATCAGGCAAAGGATCTTCTAGAAGTGGCAGCGCTAGATCAA
This sequence comes from uncultured Verrucomicrobiota bacterium, assembly GCA_902591645.1. The sequence goes on from CACJBM010000029.1 coordinate 6,848, forward strand.
AATGGCATACGCAATTATGTCGCATTCTTATTACAAAGAGATCTAATTGAACCCGCGATTAAAAAGCAACGTGAACTTGCAGGTAAGACCCAAGTAGATACCGAACTACTTGCATGGATGCTAAGAGCTCACGGGAATTTCAATGAGGCCGCAAAAATATTTGAAAGTATGGGGGATAAAACTAGAGCAAGACACTCTCTAGCTGCAGGAGGAAATTTATCCGAATACGCGAAGTCCTTCGTCGATCCTAGCCGCCGAACTACCGATACTTTAGGATTTTCTGCAGCTTCCGCGCGCCTCAGTGGCAAGGAAAAAGAATTTAAAGAAATAACCAAGGAAATAGAGGATTATGCCATGGCGATGAAGGACGAGCTTGGAAGATGTTTAAATGCACTCATCATTAATGGCGAAGCTTCCCGGGCCTTTGAATTAGCTAAAAGAGCAAGTGGTTCTGAGCTTTTTGATATGGAAATGTGGAGATATAACTTTGATGCCGCATTTCAGTCCATAGGAATTAAAACGAAAAAAGCCCCTTATGATAATTGGCTGAAAAAATACGAAGAAAGTTTTAAAGCTGACACTGAAGAAACACTAAGGAAATCACTAGATCCTGCAGGCCAATTAGCTACTGCATGCTCATTAACAGGACAAGATGAGGAAGCCAAACGGATCATGAAAATATCCGAAAAATTACTCATTAAAAATAACGCAAGTTTACTCCCACTAATCAGGTGGGAACGATTCATTGGCCTTGATGAGCAAGCAACTCAACATGCAATTCAAGCAATGGAGATGGAGTCCGAAGAAGACGTAATTGATGCATTCTTTAGAACCAGCGCAGAGTATTCATGGCTCACAATAATTTCTTGGGAATTTATAAAACTAGAGTTTCCAAAGGAACCCAAGGAAAAGGCCTTAAAGAGCATGGCCTCACTTTTTGATTTTAATGATCTTAACAATGAACCAGAAGATACACGCAAATTAATTCAGGCCATGTCTGATTACGCAAAGATCTGTCCAAACAATGAACGCAAAAAAGAATTTACTAGAGCCACGAAGGACTTGGCACGACTTCATGAACTATGGGAATTAGCAGCGGAAGCAAATAAAGAATGGCTTCAATTAATAGGCGAGGAAGCGGTGGGGTATCATTTCATGAGATATGGAAACACATTACTGAATGCCGGAAAGCCAAAACTAGCATTTCAAGAATTCGATAAGGCCTGGGAAGCCAAGAAGTCCGATCCTTTACCCCTTTACTTAAAAGGCGTGGCCCTTTCTCAATCCGGAGAAAAAGAAAAGGGATTAGAATTGAAAGAGAAGGCTTCCATCATGTCCACAGGTGATGTAACGAAAAGGCACTTCCTAGCCAGTTCAATGTGGCTCCATGGAGACGATGAACTTGCAAGAAACCAAGATGATATCATTCTCCGCCTCGCTTCTCCCCATGAGAGCGTTCATCCTGAAGCATTACGAAGAAAATATGCTGATCTGAAAATTCGACGAGTTCCTGCAAAACAATGCTCACATGCATTGGAATTTTATCTCCTATCAAGGATGCGAGCAGTGAATGCCAACAGCGTCATCAGCCCTCGCAATGCATTAAGCTATCTGATCAACTTGGGAGTCATGCAAGCAAAGGCTTCACTCGAAAATAAGGACACATTAGCTGCAATCATCAGCATTAAAAATCTACAACGAGTCAACCCTTCGGACAGCTCCATGCTCGAAGATTTGTACCAATTACTTGTGAACGCAGGACAAACAGAAGAAGCTAACAAATTATTTGAAACAACTTACAACATTTCCAAGGCTACCATTGTAAGATTCCCAAACCATGGACAGCATAATAACAACCATGCATGGTTATTGTCTCGTTGCTCGAAGAAACTCGATGAGGCACTTGAACATGCAAATAGAGCCGTAGAACTAGAACCTGAAAATGGAGCATTCCTAGACACTCTCGCTGAAGTTCACTTCCAGCGAAACAATCGAACCAAAGCAATAGAAATATCTGAAAAAGCAGTTAAGCTATTAGATGGCGATTCACAGGTAAAACGCCAACTCGAAAGATTTAAAAATGGCAATCCCACTGACAGATGACCCATTCAAATCCAAAAATAAAATAAAAATCTGAACTCTTATAATTTACTTTATTATGAAATATCCCGTTCTTTCCATTTTTCTTCTCACTTTAACAGTAACGCCTCTTCTATCAGCTCCGATAACATGGGAACAGTGGCGCGGACCAAACAGAGACGGTAAAATTACAAATTCAGATTTCGTATGGCCGGGAAATTTAAAAGGCATCAAAAAAGAATGGCAAAATAAACTCTCCGAAAGCTATTCAAGCCCCATAGTAACTGCTGACACGGTCTTTACTGTTGAAACAAAAAATAAATCGGATGAAATCACTCGGGCATTTGACAGAAAAAGCGGCAAGCAAATATGGGAACTTTCCTGGAAAGGAGCAATGAAGGTTCCATTCTTTGCCCGTAAGAATGGTAGCTGGGTCAGATCAACACCAATATACTCCAAAGGAACATTATACGTTGGGGGAATACGCGATGTTCTAATAGCTATTGACGGGAAAACAGGAAAAGAAAAATGGCGCATTGATTTTGTCGCTCAAGAGAAATCGACAGTCCCCACTTTTGGGTTTGTATCATCACCAATAATATCAGATGACCATTTGTATGTTCAGGCAGGCGCCCAAATTGTTAAGATTAAATGCTCGGACGGCTCAAAGGTCTGGGGCGCAATGAAAGATGATCGAGCCATGAATGGCAGCGCTTTCTCATCACTTATTATAGCAGAAGTCGCAGGCAAGAACCAACTCCTAGCACAGACCAGAGAAGAACTCGCCGGACTAGATTTGAGTAGCGGTAATGTGATGTGGCGATACAAAGTCAAAGCCTTCCGTGGAATGAATATACTCACACCAACAGTGATCGGAGACACCCTTTTTACCAGCAGCTATGGAGGAGGAAGTTTTCTTTTCAAGATAGCAACTGATCAAAAAGGCATGAACGTTTCAAAAACCTGGTCAAACAAAACAGAAGGTTATATGTCATCCCCCATTACTCACGAAGGCTACGTTTACATGCACGGGAGAGACAAAAGGTTCCACTGCATCGAAGCCAGCTCAGGTAAAGTTATGTGGAGCTCAGAAGAAAAGTTTAGTGAATACGCTTCTCTAGTTGCAAATAATGAAAAAGCACTAGCACTTACTGCTGATGGAAAACTCTTATTACTTCATTTAGATCCCTCAAAGTTCAAACTCATTGACTCAAAAAAAATATCTGATGAACCTACATGGGCGCACCTTGCTGTATGTGGCAAAGAGCTCTTTGTCAGAGAACTGAAGGGACTAACCAAGTTAAATTGGAACCCTTAGAATTCAGACCAATTAAGCAATCAAGGCTATAATTATTTTAACCTAATTCTTAATTACAAATTAAGATTCTTGTCAGTTACAGCACCTTCTGATGCAGAAGAGACTGTCGAGGCATACTTTGCGAGAACACCTCGTTTATAACGCGGCTCAGGCTTTTCCCATGACTTCATTCTTTTCGTCATCTCTGCAGATGTCACATCAAGATCCACTACGCTCTTATTAGCATCTATAGTAATTTGATCACCGTCCTTGATCAATGCTATCGGTCCACCACTGAAAGCCTCAGGCGTAATGTGCCCTACCACAAATCCATGAGTTCCACCGCTGAAACGACCATCCGTAATTAAAGCAACATCCTCACCAAGACCCCTCCCCATAATTGCTGAAGTAGGTCCAAGCATTTCTCTCATACCTGGTCCACCCTTGGGCCCTTCATAACGAATCACAACCACATCACCAGCGACAATCTTTCCAGCTAGAATAGCTTTTTGCGCCTCTTCCTCAGAATCAAAGACACGAGCTTTACCTTTAAAGCTTTCACCTTCATGCCCGCTAATCTTTGCCACTGCTCCCTCAGGCGCAACATTTCCCCGCATAATAACTAAATGACTCGTTTTTTTAATAGGTTCATCCAATGGGCTAATTATGTCTTGCCCAGCAGGATATTTAAGTTCTGATCGAGAAACATTTTGCTTAAGAGTTTTACCTGTAACTGTCAGGCAATCACCATTTAATAGGCCTTCATTAATGAGGATCCGCATCAGCGGAACTGTGCCCCCAATATGAACAAGATTTGCCATCATATGAGCCCCGCTAGGCTTCAAATCTGCAAGGACTGGCGTCTTTTCTCCTAACCGGGTAAAATCATCAATAGTGAGAGGCACATTCGCAGCATCAGCCATAGCCAATAAGTGCAACACTGCATTAGTTGAACCTCCCAAAGCTATGACCATAGTAATGGCATTTTCAAACGCCTCCTTGCACAGAATATCTGAAGGCCTAATACCTTTTTCCAATAAGTAATTAACTGCAGCGCCTGCATCCATTGCATCGCGCATTTTATCTGCATGAATAGCCGCTTGAGAAGAGCTATTAGGAAGGCTCATGCCCATCGCCTCTATCGCGCTGGCCATCGTATTAGCTGTATACATGCCTCCACAAGAACCAGCTCCTGGAATCGCACACTCCTCAATAGCCTCAAGTTGAAGAGTATTAATCTCACCTGCCGCACGTTTCCCAACCGCCTCAAAAACTGATACAATGTCAACATCCTGCCCCCTATGATCACCTGGCATTATAGTGCCGCCATAGACAAAAACAGCTGGCCTATCTAATCGAGCTGCAGCAATGAGACAGCCAGGCATATTTTTATCACAACCTCCAACCATCACCAGCCCATCATAACCCTGAGCCGCAACTACAGTTTCAATTGAATCCGCGATGACCTCCCTTGAAACTAACGAATACTTCATCCCCTCTGTCCCCATAGAAATACCATCAGAAACAGTTATTGTATTAAAAATGACGCCCTTGCCACCTGTCGAGTTAACGCCTTTCTCGGCTTCTCGAGCGAGCTTATCGATGTGCATATTACAAGGAGTAACATTGGCCCAAGTAGAAGCTATACCCACATGTGAGCGCGTGAAATCATCTTTACGAAAACCTACGGCATGAAGCATTGCTCGACTCGGAGCACGGTCATCTCCATCAACAACTTTTGAAGAAAACTCGCGCGGCTTGTATTTAGCCCTTTTCGCCTTAGTGGCTTTCTTAGTGGCTTTCTTAGTGGCTTTAGTTGCCTTTTTTTTCACGGTATTCTTTTTGGGCATTTGCCGCAGATTTTGGCCTCCCACATGATAAGGTCAAGCGCAGATCTCTGTAATGCTCAAAAGAATCGCTCAGACCGTATATTAAACAGGTTTTTGACCAAAAATATTTTACTCCCATTGACATTTCTTCAGCATCCACTAATTATGGCGCCTCATGTCAAAACATAAGGTTCTAGTTGCAGACCCAATCGCCGATGCAGGAATTGATGAGCTAAAAGCTGATAATTCGCTTGATGTTGATGTTCGCATCGGAATTTCAGAAGAAGAATTGCTAAAAGATGCCGGATTATATGAAGCGATAATTGTCCGTTCACAGACGAAAATCACCGAAGACGTAATCAATGAGGCAGCGAAACTTAAAATCGTAGGCAGGGCAGGAGTCGGAGTTGATAACATCGCAATACCAGCAGCCACAAAAAATGGAGTCATTGTGATGAATACTCCGGCCGGTAATACCATTTCGACTGCAGAACATGCTTTTGGACTAATGGCATCTCTGGCGCGAAATATACCACAGGCACATGCCACAGTTACAGGAGGCGGATGGGGCAGAAAAGATTATAAGGGAGTCGAGTTAAACAAAAAGACTCTAGCGATTTTAGGAATGGGACGCATCGGAACAGAATTTGCTCGCAGAGCAATTGCCTTTGGCATGACCGTCCTTGCTTATGATCCTTACCTCTCTCCAAGCAGAGCAAAAACATTACAAGTGGAACTCTTTCAAGATGTTGATTCAATAGTAGCGAAAGCTGATTTTATCACGTTACATATGCCACTAACTGATGAAACAAAACATATCATCAATGAAGAAAGATTAAAAATTTGTAAAAAAGGAGCGAGAATAATTAATTGCGCAAGAGGAGGTCTCATCGATGAAAATGCTCTTTTAGATTCCATCGAATCTGGCCATGTCGCTGGAGCCGCTTTGGATGTATACGAGGAAAGCGAGCCTCCTCCCGAAGGATATGCTTTATTAAAGTCCAAGAAAATTGTTTTCACACCACACTTAGGAGCATCAACAGCTGAGGCTCAGGAAAATGTCGGTATCGAGATCGCTAGAAATGTTAGAAACTTTTTAGTCGACGGCACCATCATCAACTCAGTTAACACACCAAGTGTTGACAGTAAAACAGCTCAACTCTTAGAGCCATATCTAAATTTGGCTGAATCTATGGGTAAGATGCTATCGCAAATTTCCCCACAAGGGGCCGAATCGATATGTATACGGTACTCTGGTAAAGTCGCAGAAATGGATACATCACTTGTGACAAGAGCAGCATTAAAAGGTTATCTAGAAAGGGCCTGCGGTGAAGAATCAGTTAACTACATCAATGCTCCTGGGGTAGCTGAAAAATTGGGTCTTACATTGAGTGAAACTAGGCCATCAGATGAAAATGAGTTCACTGAATTAATCGAAATCGAAACTACCAATGAAAATGAAAGCGCTTCGATTTCAGGAACTTTCTATGGAGCGGCACCGAGAATTGTAACGATTAACGGCCATCGAGTAGAAGCAGACCCAGTAGGTCACGTATTATTAGTCAGCAACACCGATGTTCCAGGAGTTGTGGGTGCCATAGGCACAGTTCTATCAAAGTATAAGGCAAATATTGCAACCATGTGCTTAAGTCGAAATCAAGTAGGCGATCTTGCACTCACTGTACTAAACTTGGACGATGACCTTGATCAGTCGGCACGCGATGAATTACTGGCATATGAAAGTATCCACAGCGCCAAACTTGTAACACTTTAATTTTTTACGGTGCCCGAAAAAATATTGCTCCCATCAGTCACTATTCTGATGCCCCAGTCTTTCGATTGTTGAAGTCAGGTGAGAAATTCTAAATGGCTTGGTAAGAATACCACAAAATCCATGTTCAAGGTAATTTTCTAAGACAGTATCATCAACATAACCTGTCGTAACAATCGCCTTAACCTCTGGATTCTTTGAGCGGATCTGAGAAAGCGTTTCATCACCCCTCATTCCACCACGAATATCTAAATCAAAGAGCAGCACATCAAAAGACCGCCCAAATTCTTCAGCCTTATCATAGGCCCTGAGAGCTGCTTTTCCTGTAGACACGCAAAACACTTCATGCCCTTCTCTAGTTAATGCCTTTTCAACCATAGAACATATGTGAGGCTCATCATCAAGGACAAGAACACGCAATGCTGAATCATTAGATTTTTCGCCACTGAGTTGAAAATTATCTTTATTATTTGCAGGAAGATACAATTCAAAGAAAGCTCCTCCATCTTCTCCAGAATTGGCCGAAATATATCCATTATGCGAACGGCAAATTGAAGCGGCACGACTCAATCCAAAACCACGGACACTTTTATCTCTGCTAAAATAGGGATCAAATATCTGATCAATTTCAGAGTCCGTTAATTTCGGTCCATTGTCCCTAAAGGTTAAATGAACATAATCACCTAAACTCAATGGGAGTAGACTCTCCTCATCAATGATAACATTCGATCCGTCTATTATGATCCTACCATTTCTAATTCCTGATTCGCTCATTACCTCTGCAGCATTCCCTACCAAACAATTAATCATCTGCCTTATCTGTTCTTCATCTCCCATCACTGAAGACAAGACCCTTTCAAAATTAAAAACAGGCTGAACTCTATCATAATCAAATAAGGAGAAATGAACTGTTTTCCTTATAATTTCAGGCAAATCCAATTTGTTTTTCATCTTGGCTTTCCTTCCTCCACGAATTGATGTGATCTCCTTAATTATTTCACGGCCACGCTCACAGGCCTGCTGCGAACATTTAATGGTATCTCGCGATTCTTCATTGAGGAAATCAGCCGACTCTAGCAATGAAAGATTACCTCCAAGAGAAGTAAACAGATCACCGAACTCATCACTAATTCCTGCCGCAAAACGCGCAAGAGCCTGATCCTTTGAATCCTTAATCCTATTCCCCTCTTCACCTGCCCGCCAACTCACATCACGACATAACATCATCACTGCATACCCAGAATCCCAAGGGATTGCTGACATCATTATATCCAGATAAATATGCTTGCCGTCTGGTCGACGATAAGAAATCGCTTTCAGAATAGTTGACCCACTCAAAACCTCACCACTTGTAGCATGTCCATCTTTCCCGAAAATTTGAGGAAATATCAATGACATATATTTACCAAGCAATGCTTTCCCGTCATAGCCGAGAACTGATTTAACTGCCCGATTCACCCCAATGACTTTACCTTGCCGATTCTTCAGAACAAGAACCGCTTCAGGCGACTCAAGGAAGAGACTCTCATACCGATTTCGATCACGTTTTATCTTCGCAAGATTCTCTTGATCTTCTCTTCCGCTACAAATCCTTGACTCCATTATCTGTAGTCGTGCAATCAATTCAGCTTCACCTGAATCAATGGATAAAAAATCATCTACACCACTTTCGATAAGACCTGACAAGTCACAATCAAGCCCTTCCTCCATTGCGAGTATCACATATGGTTTTTCTGTCCCTAAAGAAGAAATCCATTTTAGAAAATTTTTCAATTCATCATCATAAGATTTACTACCAATCAGTATCGAATCAAAACACGTGCCATCTAATAGATTCCGTGCGTCGGATGGCGATGAGCAATTGGTCACCTCGAATCCCAAACGTCCTGCAACATTGGCGCGCACGTTCCCTTGTTGCTTATCCCATTGTACAATGAGTAAGCGCTGTAAACTTATATCGCTGAGTAAATCACCCCATTGAAAAACATTTCCCGAATTGTCTGATCCTTGACTAATCACAATAAATGCTTCGGATAAAATTTAGTACCTTGATGAATTTGGCTGATGGAGTCGATTGGGAATCCTTAAATTTACAAAAGTTTTTAATAAATATCAAAATTTTTTAATAATTTAATATTTTCCTTAAAAATGCCTTAATTTATTCATTGGCTCATAAACGCATTCCCTTCCAATTGGATAATATATAAATTAAGACTCCATTATGGATAAACGCGATCTAATCGCAGATGTGCTAAAGAAAATTGCAATTCTCCTTGAGCTAAAAGGTGAAAATGCATTCAAAATCCGTGCCTATAGAACAGGTAGCGAAATCGTAGAAACTTATAGTGGAGATATCATTAAGCTCGCCCTTGATGACGATTTAAAAAATATTAAGGGAATAGGAACGGCCCTAGCACAAAAAATACATGAATTGGCTGCCACTGGAAAACTTGAGTATTTCGAAAATCTCAAAAGTGAATTTCCACAAAGTATATTTAACCTTTTTAACATATCAAATTTAGGTCCAAAAAAAATTAAGATCCTCTACGATCAATTAGGAATTGATTCTATCTCAAAATTAAAACAATTCTGTGAATCTGGCGAAGTCGGGGAAATATCTGGATTCGGTAAAAAATCAGTCTCCAAAATTCTTGATTCTATTTCTTTCCATGAAAATAACGCGAATACTTTCCGATCAGGTGATGTAGCCCCCATTGCTGAGAATATCCTTGAATTTCTTCGCTCTCATCCAGACACAGAACAAGCTACAATCGCGGGAAGTTATAGAAGAGGCAAAGAAATATTACACGATCTTGATTTCATAGTTTCAACAAAGTCACCAGAGTCAATTATTCATTCATTCACAAAGATGAATACAGTGGCTGAAATAATTTCAAAAGGTTCGACTAAATCGAGCATCCGATTAGATAATGGTCTTCAATGCGATCTTCGAGCAGTCTCGAATGCTGAATATCCATTCACTCTTAATTATTTCACTGGCAGTAAGGAGCATAATATTCAAATACGTGCACTCGCGTTAAATAAAGGATACAAACTAAATGAATATGGCCTGATACCCAAGAGCGATGTTGATTCCTCAATTTCAGATTCTATCCACACAGAATCTGACCTTTACGAAGCATTAGGATTAAAAATGATTCATCCCTGCTTACGTGAGAATTCCGGTGAGATTGAAGCCTCATCGGAAAATAAATTGCCTAAACTAGTGACTCTAGAAAACCTGCGTGGAACCTTCCATAATCATACCACGGCAAGCGATGGCAAAAATACACTCGAAGAAATGGCGGAAGCAGCAAAAGATTTAGGCCTGCAATACCTTGGAATTTCCGACCATTCCAAAAGTTCAGTTCAAGCTAACGGGCTCAGCACAGAAAGATTATTGGCCCAGATAAAAGAAATTCAATCTCTCAACAACTCTTCTCCTAATGACTTTAGAATCTTTTCAGGTGTAGAATGTGATATACTCAAGGATGGAACCCTAGATTATGATGATGAAATTCTGGCAAAACTAGATTACTGCGTTGCTTCTATTCACAGTTCTTTTTCATTAACAGAAAAAGAAATGACTTCTCGTGTCATCAAAGCAATTGAGAATCCTAACGTCACAATGATTGGACACCTAACCGGCAGACTCTTATTGAGTAGAAAACCATACTCTATCAATGTCCCCAAAGTTATCGATGCCTGCGCCTCGAACCACACCCACATCGAAATTAATGCGAACCCTCGCCGACTAGATATGGATTGGAGATGGTGGAGACAAGCAAAAGATAAAGGTGTAAAGTGCTCAATCAATCCTGACGCTCATAGAATAGAACACTTCCAATTTCTTCATTTTGGGGTCAAGATAGCTCAAAAAGGATGGCTCGAACCTAATGATATCATTAACTGCCTCCCTCTTAATGAAATCGAGTCCACATTAAATAAAAAACAAAACCTATAAATACATTGGAATTTCCATATCTTCTTTGCGCAACATTAGTCTTGGCCGCTTACATAGTTGGTTCATTCCCGTTTGGATTTTGGATATCAAAGTGTCTTGGCGTAGACATACGAAATCAAGGCAGCGGCAACATCGGAGCCACAAATGTGCTACGAACTCTTGGACGCAAAGTCGGAATAATTGTTCTAATACTAGATATGTTGAAAGGATACTTACCAGTTCTGATCGGGAGCGGAATAATCATCAACCATCTTCCAGACAGCATGCTAGCCGATGAAAAAGTTGAGGGAATAATTTTTGTGCTCCTAGCCATAGCAGCAATTCTCGGTCACAATTATACTTTCTGGCTCGGATTCAAAGGTGGTAAAGGCATAGCCACTTCCGCCGGCGCCATAATGCCATTCTTGCCAGAAGTTTTAATTGGATCAACACTTGTCTGGGTACTAGTTTTTTTCCTTAGCAGATATGTTGCCATCGCCTCAATGGCTGCTGCATTTTCAATACCAATCCTGACAGTTTCTCTAGACCACAACTATGTGTTTCCTGATATTAATTCGTCAGCACCTGTAATTATTTTCGGAATCATTGCGGCTGTCATGGCGGTTTGGAGGCACCGATCAAACATTCAACGCCTCATCAAAGGAGAAGAGGATCGATTCGAACGAAAAATTAAAAATAAAGCATGATGAAAACAGTTTCAATCCTTGGCGCTGGTAGTTGGGGAACCGCCCTTGCCACCGTGGTAGCCGAAAAGGGCCTTGACGTTACTTTATGGTGTCGCAACTCCGATCATGCCAGCCAGATGGCAGAAATTAGAGAAAACAAATTGTACCTTCCAGGTGTTAATTTAAAAGGATCGATAAGCCCCACTACAGATTTAGAACTCGCCGCCAGATCCGAGCTGTTAGTTTGCGTAGTCCCATCCACAGGTTTGCGGAAATTTTCTGAGAAATTAGCTAAAGTAAAGCCAGCAAAAGAATCTATCATCTTATCTTGCACCAAGGGCCTTGAACGTGAAACGGGGCACCGCATGAGTGAAATTATTTCCTCTCATTTACCAGACAATATTACCGCGGTGCTGAGCGGTCCTAACCACGCAGAGGAAGTAGGTAAGCGTCTCGCAACAGCAGCAGTCATAGGCTGTAAAAATGAAAAAATCGCCAATTCCCTTCAATCGATCTTTTCATTACCTTGGTTTAGAACCTACACAAGTACCGACGTCGCTGGAATAGAACTGGGAGGAGCAGCAAAGAATGTATATGCAATTTGTGCAGGAATTTCGGATGGGTTGGGCCTCGGTGATAATGCAAAATCAGCTCTAGTTACTCGAGGCTTGGCTGAAATGACACGTTTAGGAACTGCATTAGGGGGACAAGCAGAAACTTTCCAAGGGCTGTCAGGTGTTGGCGACCTTATAGTAACTTGCTACAGCACTTACAGCAGAAACAACCGAGTCGGGAGGCTCATTGGCGAAGGCAAGAAAATTAACGATATAGTTAATTCTATGAATATGGTTGCTGAAGGCGTCCCTAATACTGAATCATTCTACGAATCAACTAAGCGTAACGGTGTTGAAACACCAATAATCAACGAAGCCTATTCCGTTATTATCGGCGACAAGAATCCCGCACAAGCAATGGAAGATCTGTTAGCCCGAAACCCAAGACCAGAAACGGATCAATAATTCTGTATCTTTAAGTAATTCTTTAATAGACTACAAAAACCATTTATTACTTAATAATGAGTTTTATTTGAGCTGATGGATTTTCCTGAGCACTTGATTTCCAATTCATAATTATGACCGATTCTACTCCCGTTGATCTATCTGATCTGCAACTGATGCCAGATTGGCTCAAAGAACCAGCGAAGAGAACTGATTCAAAGGGTCAATATCGCGACAAAAAAACAAGAAAAAATGACAACTCAGGTAAAAGACCCTTTAAAAGAAAAAAATGGGAACGAGACAAGGATCGGAACAGGAACCGCTCAACTGATCCCAAAAAAAGAGCTCATCATGTTCAAGCACCTCAAGGCATCAAGGCGACCCTAAAACCGAGTGAAGATAGCTTATTGAAAATTGCTGACCAAATTAAAAAAACAGCAAGAGCATATTCAGTATTTGAAATAGCCAGGCTAATATTAGCTGATAGAGAACGCTACAATGTATCCTTCGAATGCGATGAGAGTTTTGAAAAAGAACTTTTCTTTGGAGTAACTGATAACTCTATTTGGCTGAGCCGGGATGAAGCTGAAGCCAACCTAATTAGAACTGACAAGTTCTCCGAATTTTACAATGAGGAAACAATCGAAGTCGATCCACCAAAAGGAAATTTTAACTCCATAGCTATTTGCGGAATGAGCGGAGCCCTCATCGCTCCACCGAATCATCATTCCTATCAAACAGCAATCGCGCAATTGCATCGCAGTAATTTTGCAAGCATGCCGATTGAAAAATTCAAAAATAAAATCCGCGTCGAACAGAATGAGGAAATAATCGAAAAATGGAAAAAAGAGCAAAGCCTTCAGAAGCAGTACACTTACAAAGGATCCGTTGAAAGTGATGAAAGCCTAGTCTTGAAAAACAAAGAGGAAGCTCAAGCTCACTTCCTAGCCAATCATTCAGATGAGTTAATTCAATCCTCGAAAAGCGCTATTGTTCCAGGGAGAATAGATGGAAAGCAATTATCCGCTGGCCTTTTATCTCTACTTAAAAATGCTTCTACACATTCAAGGAAACATCCAGCTAGCCTTGTAAATCCACTGTGCAAAATATTAGGTGATCAAGGACTGAAATTCTTTAAACGCGGCAAGAAAATTTTTGCATGTGTTTGTCGACCAAAGCCTATTTCTCCAGATGACAAGTTATCTGAAGCCATTAATGCAATTGTAACGTTCATTCGTGAAAATGAACGGGTAACTAGTAAAGAACTTATTGATGCCATTGCCCCCTACAATATTAATAGTGAAAGTTCTAAGAACAAAACAACTGAAGAAAAATCCACAGAATTCACTGGAACCGAAGGGAATGAGAACAAAGCCAATCTCTCCTCAAAAAAAGAAAATACCAATGAATCATCTAATGCTGAAACAAAATTGGGGCCTGAACAAATTCAAGTACTTAAGGATCTGAACTGGTTACTTCGGGAAGGGGCCGTGATTGCTTTTGGAGACGGGAAAATAGAACTAGCTAAAGCTAAACCCCCAAAAACCAATCAAGGAAAAACTGAAAGTGATGACGGATCTTCCCAAATAAATGGAAAACAACAATCTGATCAAAGCTCAAAGGTTACTGAATAAAAAATTCATTGTCTGATTTGTTATCTAATGAAATCCAACCTCTTGGTAGATACAGAGCGTGCAACAGAATTAAAAGTGAACTCAAATGAGTACGCTTCGCATGATCTTACAAAGAATCAAACCCATGAACTTGAACTCCTAATTGCTGGAGCTTACAAACCACTGATTGGATATCTAAACGAATCCGACCACGTTTCTGTAGTTAGTTCTATGCATTTAACTGATGGGACATTATGGGCAAAACCAATATCACTCGAAGTAGATGAGAGATTATTTAAAAGCCTCAATGAGGGAGATCGGCTCGCTCTCCGAGACCAAGAAGGCGTTCTCCTTGCAATCTTATCAATCGAGAGCCTCTTCACTTCTAAAGACACTCACTATTTGGGGGGGGCAATTGAAGGTATCGAAATGCCAACGCATTACGATCATAAAGAGCTACGCTTATATCAAAAAGAAGCGAACCCCAAAGTCGGTACAGTTCTTACATGTACTAATTTATTACATAAAGTTGAAGTGGAAGCTTTGAAAGAACATATCAAAGTCCATAAATCAAAAATAACAATTCAACTATTTGCCAACGACCCAATAGAAAGCCACTCCAGATTGAGATGCATTAAAGCGGCATTATCGGAATTACCTACTGACCAATGCACTTTATCTATTCTTCCTGGTCATGCTCCAGAAAATGCCAAAGAATGGCTCCAATACGCAATCTTATTGGAAGGCTCTGGATGCTCTTCCCTCATCTCGGATGGTGATATGAGTTTGGTAAAGGAACACTCCGTTATCAATGTCTTCACTTTGCCAAAAGGATCCCCAGAAGAAACTTTCGATACGGTCTTAGAAGAAATTAATTCAATCAATCCCCCACCAAAGAAAAGAGGGATAACCATTTTCTTTACAGGTTTGTCAGGATCTGGGAAATCAACTATCGCCAAGATTCTACAAATTAAGATGCTAGAATTAACCAAGAAGCGCATCACTCTTCTAGATGGTGATGTTGTAAGGAAAACCCTTTGTTCAGAACTTGGGTTTTCGAAAGATCATAGAATCATAAATTTGCAACGTATCGGATTCGTGGCGAATGAAATAAGTAAAAATGGCGGCATCGCAATCTGCGCTCCCATTGCACCTTATGATTCAATACGTAAGGAAATACGGAAAAGCATCGAGCCCAATGCTAGATTTATACTAATTCATGTAGCAACTCCCATAGATGTTTGTGAAGCAAGAGATAGGAAAGGACTCTATGCCAAAGCCCGGTCAGGAGAAATTAAACATTTTACAGGCATATCCGATCCTTATGAAGAACCTAAAGACGCAGAATTAATTGTACAGACTGACAATCAAACAGCTGAAGAATCTTGTGAATTCATACTAGATCATCTGAAAGGACTAGGATTTCTAGAACTTGCCTAATCTAAGTGGCTAGGTCTTTCATGATTGCTTTCTGAGCATGCAAACGGTTCTCAGCCTGAGAAAATATTGTTTCTGCATGAGCTTCAAAAGTGCTCTCACTTATCTCTTTATCTCTATAAGCCGGCAAGCAATGCATGACCATAACATTTGAATCCGCTAAATTAATGATCTTTTCATTAATTTGATAATCAGTGAAAGCACCTTCTCTCTTAGTCGCTTCATCTTCCATCCCCATACTTACCCAAACATCAGTATAAAGCACATTCGCATCTGCAACGGCAACAAATGGATCCTCCACAAAAGAAACATTAGAACAATCTAATTCCTCGAGATAGTTCTCAGGCGAACAAATTACAGAGGGGCCAGATAGCACAAGTTCAAATCCTAAATGCTTTGCCGCCCAAACCCAAGAATGCGCGACATTACAGTCAACATCACCTAGAAAAACCACTTTCTTACCTTCCCAACTTCCAAGACTTTCCCGAACAGTAAGTAAATCTGCTATGATCTGACACGGATGCTCTTGATCAGTGAGAGCATTGATCGTCGGAATATTTGATAACTCTGCGAATTGCTCAACTTCGACCTGCGAGTCATTCCTGATAATAGCTCCATGAAGCATCCTGCCCATTACACGCGCAGTATCTTTAATCGGCTCGCCCCTACCAAGCTGTAAATCCCTAGGAGATAAAAACATGGCAGAACCTCCTAGCTCCCTTATTCCAACTTCAAAACTAATTCGAGTTCGGGTAGAAGCTTTACTAAAAATAATACCCCAACATTGATCCAGTAAGGGTCTACTAGAAAAATCCCTATTATGCCTTGCCTCTTTTAATGAAATCGAAGATTCAACAAGTTCTTCAATTCCTGCTCGGCTACATTCCTCGATAGAAAGAAAGTTTTTCATGTGTTAATCTCCTCAAAAACAGTTCTCATAATTCCCAGCGCTTCCATTATATCGTTTTCCTTCACAATGAGAGGAGGAAGCCACCTAACAACATCTGGACCAGCAGGAACAGTCAGTAAACCTGATTCCGCCAACAACTCAACGAGAAAAAGAGCTGGTGTTTTATCAGTTTTTTGAAAATTCCCTATCCCATTAATTGCATTAACATCAATCTGAAATCCAAGCATAAGACCAAGGCCCCGCAATTCAGTAATAAACGGTATCGGTTGCGATTGCACCTCTCGATTGATCATTGCATTCATCTTTATTACATCGTCACAAATATTCTCATCAATAATTTTTCTAACTACTGCTGATGCAACTGAACTGACTAACGGAGATCCTCCAAAAGTTGAACCATGAGTTCCAGGCCCTAATAAATCACAGAGCAATGAGTCTTTAACAATTTTGTCTCTTATCCATATTGCTCCTATAGGAAATCCCCCACCCAATCCCTTTGCCCATGATATTGCATCAGGTTTTATTTCCGAATCATTAGATATCATTCTCCATCCGCACAAGTCACCACATCGGCCAATCCCGCATTGA
>CACJBM010000030.1 GCA_902591645.1 uncultured Verrucomicrobiota bacterium
TGCTTTCAATCAGGACAAGCCCTTCAATCAATTCATTATCGAGCAAATCGCTGGGGATTTATTACCGGCAGAAAGCTCCGGCAAAAAACGCGAACAAACAATAGCGGCTGGATTCTTATCTGTTGGCCCAAAAATGCTCGCCTGTGATGATCCTGATAAAATGAGAAGGGACATTGCAGATGAACAAATTGATACGACCGGGCGTGCTTTCATGGGAATGACATTCGGTTGCGCAAGATGCCATGACCATAAATTTGACCCAATTTCCATAGAGGATTATTACGGACTCGCTGGAATATTCATGTCCACCAAAACACTGATCAAATATAGCGTTGTTGCGCAACTTCACCACCATGATTTATCAACAAAGGAAGAGAAGGATCGACGTAATAAAATTTCACAGATTGAGAAAAAAATATCCGCTAAAGACATTCAAGAGGATTCCAAGAAGAAACTTCAAGATGAAGTTGCGACACTGAAAAAAGATTCAACTCCTCCTTATGATATTTTAGCCGTGACTGAATATCCAACCAAAGATGTTCGAGTTCATCTTAGGGGTGATTACCAGACATTAGGAGACACAGTGCCAAGGAGACTCCCACCGGCAATAGCGGGTCAATTTCAGCATCCCATGCCTAACGACCAGAGCGGACGACTGCAATTAGCACGCTGGATCGCTTCTGAAAAAAATCCACTAACTGCTAGAGTCATTGTTAATAGAATTTGGCGATGGCATTTTGGTAGAGGCATCGTTCCTACACCAGACAACTATGGAACATTGGGAGAAAAGCCAACTCACCCAGAACTACTTGATCATCTGGCACTCGAATTCATTCATTCAAATTGGTCCATAAAATCAATGCACAGATTAATTATGAACTCTGCAACTTATCAGCAATCATCTTTTACAGATGAATCCATTAAAAATGCAGATCCAGACAATGAGTTGTTCGCTAGGTGGAAGCTGCGCAGGTTAGAGTCAGAGGCTCTTCGCGATTCGATTCTTTTTAAAGCCAATCTACTAGATTTAAGCATAGGGAAATCGATGCTAACTGCCGCAAAAAATAAATATGCAAACCGCGATAAACTTTCAGAGCATATAAAAAGCAATAAAAGAACAGTATACCTCCCAGTCATGAGAAGTTCAGGATATGATGGGCAGAATGCTTTTGATTTCCCTGATCCAGCAATGATCAATGGGAACCGAAAAAGTTCTACGATCGCGCCTCAAGCACTATATCTCATGAACAGTCCGCTCATCCATAAATGTTCTATTGCATTGGCCGAAATGCATAAAAATGCCACATCGAATGCACCCACATCAAATAGAATAAACTGGATGATTCTTCATCTTTTATCTAGACCCGCGACCAAAAAAGAAACCTTGCGTGCAGAGAACTTTATTCATGCATATTCACCAGGTAACGAACAAGCCGCATGGGCCGCATTCGCTCGAACTTTATTTGCATCAAACGAATTTTTATATATTGAATAATATAGAATTGAAATAATGGGACTTTGCTTAAATCGCCATCCCTCACCCCTTAGCAGAAGAGATATGCTCAAGGGAAGCGGCATTGGCTTTGGATCACTCGCATTGAACGCAATGCTGACAACTGGATCCTCATCAACGCAACTCTCTCCGAGCCTAGCTAAAGCTAAAAGAGTCATTTTTCTTTTCATGCACGGAGGCCCTTCGACCCTGGATTTATTTGATCCAAAAGAGTCTCTCAAGAAAAATAATGGTAAACCTTTACCGTACGATAAACCACGCATTGCATCATCCAAGACTGGCAACCTTTTGGCATCTCCATGGAACTTTAAACAACACGGTCAGAGCGGAGCATGGGTGAGCGAACTCCTACCTAATATTTCATCCATTTCAGATGATCTCTGTTTTTTAAATTCAATGCATTGTTCAAATTCCCGGCACGGTGGGGCCCTTCTTGAACTTCACACAGGATCAGACACCTTCACTCGTCCATCTATGGGATCTTGGATTAATTATGGCCTTGGAAGCGAAAATAATAATCTCCCAGGATTCATAACAATTAATCCTCCCAGTAGTCACGGAGGATCTGGGGCCTGGTCTTCAGCATTTCTTCCTGCTCGTTATGGAGGAACCATGATCCGAGGAAACAGTAAGGAAATGAAAATTCCTTTCATAAACAACCCTTTAAAGGACAGATCCAAGCAAAGAAAAGAAATCGATCTCTTAAATGCCTTAAATATCGAACATCTAAAAAAACACAAATTCAACACTGATTTAGAATCACGTATAGAATCTTACGAACTGGCCTTCCGCATGCAAATGACAGCGCCCGAGATTCAAGATATTTCTGGAGAACCAGCACACATCAATAAACTCTACGGATCAGACGAAGGCCCAACTGCAGAATTTGCTAAACAATGCATTATGGCAAGAAGACTCAGTGAATCAGGAGTACGGTTCGTTCAAGTAACTCACCGATATTGGGACTCGCATGGAAATTTACGTAGTGAACATGAGAAACTTTCGAAAGAAATGGACAAGCCAGTGACGGGATTAATCACAGATCTAAAACAGCGTGGACTTTTGGAAGACACTCTTGTCCTCTGGGGAGGCGAGTTCGGAAGAACCCCAGTCGCTCAGGGCAACAATGGACGCGACCATAATCCACACGGCTTCACCATGTTCATGGCTGGCGGAGGAACTAGACCTGGCATCCAATACGGAAGCACTGATGATTATGGCTACCATGCAGAAAAAAATCCGATACACTTCCACGACCTGCATGCAACTATCCTCCACTTAATGGGCATTAACCATACGGATCTTACATATCGATATGCCGGCAGAGATTTTCGTTTAACTGATGTTCATGGTAAAATCATCAAGGATATTATAGCTTAGAAAACCCATCTAAATCTAATGCGTATTGTCACCTGCTGCTCTAGGAGTGGAAGTTCATTCATCTGCCAATTACTACATCGTTTAGGAGCAGATTTCGGATCCGATAAAGAATTAGTCCGAGCTGATGAGTGGAACAGTAAAGGGTACTTTGAAAACAAATCCGTAAATAAGCTCAATCACGAACTCCTTTTCGGACCATGGTCATCACCTAACATATGGATAGAATCAATGTGGCCAAAGAACCCATTGATTCGATTGCGGAAAATATCCTCATTGGCCTTGGCCCCATTAGTTTCAAGAAAATCGTTAATTCAGAAACGCAGCAGAAAAAAATCTGACCAGATAATTTCAATATCAAAAGAACTTAACAACAAAATCGTTAAGGATCCTAGGTTCTGTTATTTAATGGATCCATGGCAGACTCATGGAAGCATTGATTCGGTATTATTTGTCCTTCGTCATCCCTGGGAATCAGCCAGCTCAATGACACGTCAGACCGGGTTACCCCTGCCCCTAACTTATGCAGGATGGAAGGATTCAATCCTTAACTTCTGGAATATTAAGCACAAATACCCAGTCCACATAGTAGATTACAATTCTCTCTTTCAAAAAGACATTCCATCAAACGCAATGGAACCTCTTTTCCAATTCTTAGATATCAAATTTGATAGCGAAAAAGCAAATGAAGCCCTCCACTCTACTCTCGATAAAAAAATGCGACGATATCAAGGAACAGAAAAGCAACTTCCAAAATCAATTAAGACATTATATCAGGACCTCCTAAATAAGGCAGCTAATCAATAAAGTCACTACCTTCTATTGCCTGAACCCCCACGATTATCGACCTTCCCATCACCATCACGGTCTTCACCAAAAGGCATTGCCATTTCAATTCTTTTACCTTGTTTGCGCCCCTCAACAACATGACTGCTATATACTTTCTTCTTTGTCCTCTTAGCATAATCTCTGTTCGCTGAGGCCATTTCCTGAAGCAAGGTTTCATTTGATGCGTTCAAAGGAAGTGACTTAACAATTTCTCCCTCTAAGCCAAATTCTCCTGGCCTCACTATATAGAATCCTGATTTCTTACTCTTCGACGATAAAGGAGCAGTCCAAGATTCACTATCGGACTCAAAATCATAATTGAACCGGCCCACAACGTCTGCACCCCATGCAACTGATCGAATTCTTTTACCCGCATCAGCAATTTCGTCCTCATCACCTGCAATAAGTAAAAGAATCTTTTGATCCGCGGATGAAACATTCAGCGCCAAGGCAAAACTATTGAAATCTGGGATACGAGAGTCCAGAATATCTCCCCTTGATTTGTACCGGTCAGCTATAACAGCTATATCATCAAAATTCCGGGATATGTGCTGAGGGCCACGGCCGCTACGGGTTAATCTTTTCTGGCCGTCAGGAGCAATGACGCAAAAAGCGGTATTCTCAAATCTTCCTCCTAGATGACTCCTTACAATTTTTTGATTCTCCTCACTTTCATACGACTCTATTCGAACACAAATAAATTTTCTGGAAGCTTTAATGACATCTGGATCGCTGAACAAACTGTTCTTTGTGGAAGTATAACCGGGTCAGAAAACACCAGGAACACCACCACACTGTGACGCCACCGCCATAAAAAGTATTGGCCGATTCATCCTTTTGGCCTCTGAGATCCCATCTTCCAATCTAGGATACCAGGCAATGCTCGGCTCACCCAAATCCAATGAAGATTCCCCTAAATCATTTGGCCTCGGTCCGCCAGCTCTTCGCCTCGGTCCGCCCTGACCTCGGATGGGCCCATTCCTTTCACCTTCATCAACATCAGCTCGAGGCCCCCTACCAAAACGATCAGGTCTTAATTCACTACCCGAAATGATCCCATCCCTATTCTTATCTAAACTCAAAAGCGATTCCGATGCTTCTTCAATTTCCTTAGATGAAATGGACCCATCCCCGTTAATGTCCAGCGCTCTTAACACGGGATGATTACCTGAACCACCCCTGCCAGACCCTTCTCTCGACGAGATTTGAGCTAAAGCAAACTTAGAAAAAAGGGCTAAAGAGAAAAATACGCTTAATGAAATGCTTTTAATGTTCATTTTTTGTGAAACATGATTAAATAACCATAAATAGATTACGAACAGATTACTTTGTCTGTAGCAAAAGTTTTTTATTTTTTATTGAATAAAACTAAAGCCTATCAGGTCAAACGAAGGATGAAAATTTCGAATTTTATAGTAATAACACTACTAATTAGCGTTGTCTCCACTTTGCTCATTCGAGCAGATCAGATTCTCACTAAAGAAACAACCGTACCAGATCCTGCCACAATTGACCCTCCAGTAACTGAGCCTGCCACAATTGAGCCTATAAAAATTGAAGATGAAATTGAACCCGATCAGGACCAACGAGAAGATTTACTATTAAAAAAAATAGATCTACTTACTGAGCGAATTAATGAATTAGAAAAACAGCTAACTGAAAAATCATCAGATCCATCAGTTAAAGAAAATCCACAAGAATTGGGACCGTCATCTGATCTGTTCCCTGAAGATATTACAGATATAAACGAGCAAGATCTCCCTGAATTCGTACCTGACAATCAAGCCAGAGAAGATTTCGGAGAAGCTCTTGATCCATACGGAGACTGGTTATCCACAGATAACTATGGTGAAGTTTGGAGACCCAACACTTCCCAAACTGTAGATTGGTCACCATACACCGTGGGTCAATGGAATTACACTGAACTGGGTTGGCATTTCACATCACCAGAACCATGGGGATGGGCTTGCTATCATTACGGAAGATGGGTCAGATACAGAACACTTGGATGGTGCTGGGTACCTGGAAGAGAATGGGCACCTGCGTGGGTGTCTTGGAGAACTTCTTCAAACCACATCGGTTGGTCTCCACTTCCTCCAACGGCAACATGGAACCATAATATAGGCATCAGACGTTGGGTCGATTCTCGCTGCAATATTGGTCCAAGCCATTATAGCTTTGTTAAAATTACAGACTTTGGCTCAAGGAACTGCCGCACTTCAGTCATCAATCGCCGCCAGAATGCATCACTAATTCTGTCGACCAACAATGTGACTCTTATTTTGTCCAGTTCTAGAGGGGGTAACAACCACATCCATAGTAGAGGTCCAAATAGAGACCATCTAGTAAGGCATCACCAGCAAAAACACCCAACTCTTCATATAGTAAAGAATAAGGGGAAACGCGGAGCCATTAATCGGACGAATCATTCATCAAATCATATTGTGATACATGAAAGAATTAAATCTAGCCATTCGGAAAGACCCAATAATCGACCAGCATTAAGAAAAATACACAAAGTAGAAGTGGATAATGGTTGGAATGAATTGGCTAACCATGATCAAGAAAAAAAACTGAGACGACATATCCACAATGATTCCGAAAAGGAAAAGCATCTGGGAAGACCAGTAAACCAAAAATCTAATAACAACAAAATAAAAGCCGTTAGTTTAATCAATGAAACTAACAAACCTGACAGGAGCAGTCGCATATCAGAAACAAAAATACCAAATGTAGAAAACCGTAGCCGGAGAATATCTAAAGAGACTAATGACCGTATACAATCAAATGTAATCGTTCCTCCAATCAGTGAAAACAAAACACCTAAAGCACTTCCAATAAAAGAAAATAATCTAGGCAAACAAAGACAAACTGTTCAAGCAAGGCAGCAGCAGGAAATCGCTGCAGCCAAGAGAGTCGCTGACGATAGAGCAAGACAAAATCAAATCGCTCAAAAACAGGCCGCAGAACAGAGACAAAGACAAACTGTTCAAGCAAGGCAGCAGCAAGAAATCGCTGCAGCCAAGAGAGTCGCTGACGATAGAGCAAGGCGAAATCAAATCGCCCAAAAACAGGCCGCACAACAGAGACAAAGACAAACTGTTCAAGCAAGGCAGCAGCAAGAAATCGCTGCAGCCAAGAGAATCGCTGACGATAGAGCAAGACAAAATCAAATCGCTCAAAAACAGGCCGCAGAACAGAGACAAAGACAAACTGTTCAAGCAAGGCAGCAGCAAGAAATCGCTGCAGCCAAGAGAGTCGCTGACGATAGGGCAAGGCGAAATCAAATCGCCCAAAAACAGGCCGCACAACAGAGACAAAGACAAGCAATCCAACGCAAATCACCAACCCCAAAAACTAGCAGCAACACAATCAAACAATCTCCTCAACGCCGCATCGTAAGAGGCAGCAGCGAAAGGACACCAAAACCAGCTGCTAAACAATCAAGAAAACGTTAATCTTGTACCTTTATTTTTTCCAAAGGCTTTAATTTTCCTGTAACCTGAAAATTAAAATCTCCATCCACTGTTTCTGACGAACCCGTAATTGAATCAAAACCATTGAAGATCTTATAAAGATTTTCATAGTCTTCTTTAGCTTGTTCTTTACTCCTCCCTCCTCTAACAAACTCCGCTTCGTATGCAGCCCTATTTGTTGAGAAAAAATGTACAAGCTCAGAAAATTCAACGTTAAATAAAAGTCCCTTAGTAATCATTTTTATTTTCTCCTCAGCCAAGAGGTAATCAATCACCGCAACACAAAGGTCACGGGAAGAACTCAGAACGTATAAATCCCGAACACGAGCCGATGCAGGAGTAAGTGGATTCACCTCCTGTGTATCCTTGATACGCGAAACCAAAACATTCACACCTCTATGAAGCTCGTTCTCAGCGATCCAATCAGCCTTCCCTCCCTTATTAGGACTTATTTCCGATAACATCGCTTCAGAAAGATTCTCCATTGCTACCTCTGCTCCCTCTGTCTTTTTGAGATCTAGTATAAAACAAAACCCCGGAAGCTTAATTCCATGCTCATCGACACCAGCGTCATTGGCCTGAGCTGATAAAAACACAACCGAATCACCAAAAAATCCTTCATTTAGATCCTTCGATTCACCAAAAAGAAAATCACCAAGCTTTCCCTTAATTAACTCAGAACCGGGAATGATTGTAGACTTAAAAACATCCTCTCGCTTTTTGTAGGATTCCGCAAATGGTTGGTAAATTGAAATGCCTCCTAAGTATCCTGAGACTTTCGGCGGCTCTAAAATTTGGTATTTATTTTTAACCGCTATAGAATTTTGAGAACTTTCTTTTGAATTAGATAGATTTCTATCCATAGAAACATTTAAAAGAAGTTCATTCGTACCATAATTCAAAGTAATCCCTGCATAGGAACTACGCCCTATAGTCTCGATAGCATCTCCTAAAAATAGAGACAACATCGGATCATCTATCTGATCAGGAATACCAAACCTTCCATCGATCTCAGAAATCTTCTCAGTATTAAGGTAAACAGTTGCCAAATGTTTATTACCCATGGCTCTCTTCATCCTAAGATACTTTGAATCCTTTGAAATTGGTAATGGGTCATCCAAATCAACAACTTTCGATCCCTGTAAAGCAACTGCATTCTTGAGTAACTTTTTATTTGTAGCTGCTAAAATCCATTCATCATGCAGAGCAAATAATGTGGCATCCTCTATTTTTCCTCGGGTCCGATAAGCAAATACACCCCTCTGAAAATCTTCCCTCCCTATGCGCTTTATTCCTAGACGCAGCAAAGGAGCAAAACGGATTCGGTTTTTAAGCCAGCTACTTGACTCTGATGGCCTAATTAATATCACCACTTCAGGATCATCAGAGTCATCATGAGGTGGATACGCAGCAATAGCCATTCTCCCACTCAGAAACCTGTCATTTAATTTCCATATATCTGTACGTAGAACAAGTTCAAGGACTCGACACACAGATGCGGCCTCTTTAAAGAAATGGCTAGACTTAATATCTTCAAGATCACCACTAGATAGCAATGATTGAAGCACTTCAGATTGCTTCACCTCTTTAAGAAATTTTGAAAACCCTATCGTTTCAAAGAACAACAAAGCTTCATCAGGCATTGAGCCCGACAATGAATCTTCCTGCGATTGTTCGTCAGCGTGGAGTTGAACAATTGAAAGAGCTAAGAAAAAACAGAAATTAGCGATCAGTTTCGCCATCATTAATTATTAAAGATAATTCCATAAAATAATCCAACATTATCGAAAATGTTTTCATCTATTCAATAATTCACTCGCGGAACGTTATATTTTCCAGAATATGGTGGCGCTAATTGATTCTAATAAATATACTTAAACAGTAAGTAAATCCCATATGCGAATTCTTGTAAGAAATTTCACCCATCGCTTCACTTGCATATTTTCTCACTAAGCATTTATTTAGAGAAGTGAACGAAGAGGAAGAGTTTCTAGAAAAAAAAATTCAAGAGTCCATAGAAAATCCACAAAATATGGGTGAGATGATTGATGCTGATGCGGTCGGGACTGTCGGCAGTTCGGAATGCGGTGACATGGTCAGGATGTTTTTGAAATTTGATGAAAGCGAAGGAAAGAAAATTATAAATAAGGCTACTTTCCAAAGCTTTGGATGCCAAACTGCAATCGCCGTTGCAAGCATGGCAACGGAAATGCTCAAAGGAAAAACGATTGATGAAGCAAAAAATCTTTCAGCAGATAAAATGACAGCTGAAATAGGATCACTTCCTCCAATGAAATTACATTGCGGAGAGATGGTAGAGGGCGCCCTAAGGTCGGCCCTAGAGGAAAATTCAAATGAAAACTTAGAAGCACCAAATAAAGACGAATCAACTCTTTCAAAAAGCCTCGTGCAAGCAGGCACAGTTGCTGGTAAGATTAAAATAATCCCAATAACAGATACAGAAGGTCAGAAATCATGAACGAAACGAATCCAAATGGCGGTGAATTAGAATTGTCACGCGAAGTAGAAGCAATTCAAATACCAAGTGGTGACACCTTCAAATTGCCGGCAGGAACTAAAGTCATACTTACCCAGTCACTCGGTGGAACCTACACAGTCGCAACCGATAAAGGTTTAGCTAGAATCTCAGAACAGTATTCTGACGCCTTAGGTTTGGAAGAACAGAAAACTGAGCAACCAGCAACTGAAAAAGTGAATTCAGATGCCAATGTCAGTGACGATGATTACAAAGAAGCTGTGTGGGAACAGCTCCGTACAGTATTTGATCCTGAGATTCCTGTTAACATTGTCGACTTAGGACTCATATACGATTGTAATGTGATTGAAGAGGACGGCACAAAGCAAGCGAGTGTAAAAATGACACTCACTGCACCCGGATGCGGAATGGGACCAACGATTGCCGCAGATGCAGAAAATAAAATTAAAAATATTAATGGTATAGATGGAGCAAAAGTCGAATTGGTATGGGATCCCCCATGGACTCAGAACATGATCTCTGAAGAAGGAAAGATGAAACTGGGCATGATTTAGACTAAGCTAAACTTTTAAGCTGTTTTTCTTAATAAAAATGGCTTGCGAGTATCCAGAAACCCTATAAATTCCCTGCCCGTTCAAATGATCGGATTCATTTAATCAATTTTATACGCCATGTCTCAACACCGCAGTCTTAAAGGTTCCTCTACCGTTGGTGCAAAACGAAACGTATTGAAGCGCTTTGAGCGTGTTAAACTTCTTAAAGCCAGTGGAAAATGGAAAGATTCCAATAGCCCAATTGGACTTCCAAAAACCAAGCCATTAGAATAATCCTTCTTACCGGCAATATTCACCGGTCCACATTCTTTGTCATCCTCAGGCGCTCAAAAGCTCCGAATTAACCGCTTCCTCGCAGATTGTGGATTAGGTTCAAGACGCTCGTGCGAAGTCATTGTGACTGAGGGCAGAGTTGTCATTAATGGTGATGTTTGCACTTCTCTTTCGACTAGGGTTGGGCCCGAGGATCAAGTCGAAGTAGATGGTCAAATACTCAAACCTCAATACGAGCCTATAAACATACTTTTATACAAGCCCAGAGGTTATATATGCTCAAGAGATGACCCAGAAGGAAGATCTACCATCTTTGAACTACTTCCCAAACACTTACAGACCCAACGCAATATTCATTATGCAGGTCGTCTTGACCTTGATAGCGAAGGCCTAATTGTGTTAACAAATTCAGGTGACATTTCTCAAAAACTATCTCATCCAAAAACAAAAATTGAAAAAGAGTACCTCGTTTCAGTTTCCGCCCCATTTCAAGAAATTCACAAAGAACAAATGCTAAGAGGCATCGAAATAGATTCAGGGTTCGCTCGAGCAACATCAGTCGAAAAAGTATCAAAAAGAAACATCGCAGTCACCTTAGAGCAAGGCCTTAAACGCCAAATACGCTATATGCTCATGGCTTTAAATTATCGAGTGACGCGACTGATACGGGTCAGGATCGGCAACCTGATTGATACCTCGCTCGAACCAGGGTCTTGGCGATTTATCGGCAAAAAAGATCTTAATAAATTATTCAATGCAACAAAGGATTGAGAACAATCCATTCGATCGCTAATTTATATAAAAAATAATGCTGGTTAAAAAATCATGACCAAAAAAATAGAATCCCACCTCACTGAAGATCGGGTTATCAAACCCACAAAAGAATTTTCAAAACGTGCTCGCATCAGTAGCCTTGCTCAATACAAGAGGATATATAAAGAATCAATTCAGTCTCCCTCTAAGTTCTGGTCAAAAGAAGCTAAGGAGCTGCATTGGCAGAAAAAATGGTCCAAGGTCCTTCAATGGACCCCACCATTCGCAAAATGGTTTGTAGGTGGAAAAATAAATGCCTCGGAGAATTGTTTAGACAGACACCTGACTGGTCCACGTAAAAACAAAGCCGCTATTATTTGGGAAGGTGAACCGGGAGAAACTCGAACTATTACATACGCGCAACTTCATCGTGAAGTCTGCAAGTTCGCCAACGTCCTCAAGGGCCAAGGCATCAAAAAGCGTGACCGCGTAATTATTTATATGCCAATGGTTCCAGAAGCCGCAGTTGCAATGCTCGCCTGCGCGCGAATAGGAGCAGTTCATTCTGTCGTTTTCGGCGGCTTCTCAGCAACTAGCATCTTAGATCGTGTAGAGGATTCTGGAGCAAGTGCAATTATAACAGCAGATGGAGGCTGGAGACGAGGCAAGGTGGTACCCCTCAAAGCAAATGTGGATGAAGCTCTAAAAAAATCAAAACTCGTCAAGAAAGTCATTGTTCTAGAACGGTGTAAAAATGAAGTGAAAATGAAGCGAGGCCGCGATGTTTGGTGGCACAAGGCTATGGAAACTGCATCAACTGATTGCCCACCGGCCCAGCTCGATAGCGAACATCCACTTTATATTCTTTATACGAGCGGATCCACCGGAAAGCCTAAAGGCATTCTACATACTACCGGTGGATACTTAACAGGCACCTACTCTACGACCAAATACATTTTTGATATACGCGACGATGATATTTACTGGTGCACTGCTGACGTGGGATGGGTTACCGGACACAGTTATATCGTTTATGGACCATTACTGAACGGGGCGACCTGCTTAATGTATGAAGGCGCACCAAACTTTCCTGACTTTAGTAGGTTCTGGGATATTATCGAAAGACATGGAGTCACAATCTTTTATACTGCTCCCACTGCAATCAGAGCCTTCATCAAAGCAGGCGATCATTTACCTGAAGCTCATGACCTGAGCTCTTTACGATTACTAGGATCAGTCGGTGAGCCTATCAACCCAGAAGCATGGATGTGGTACCATGAAAAGATTGGTGGAGGGAAGTGCCCAATAGTAGACACTTGGTGGCAAACTGAAACCGGAGCAATCATGATTAGCCCTTTGCCCGGAGCAACACCGACCAAACCTGGAACAGCAACCCTCCCTTTCTTCGGCATTGACGCTGCGATATTGGATGAAACAGGCAAGGAATGCAAAGCAAACGAAGGCGGGAGATTAGTTATTAGAAAGCCTTGGCCTTCAATGCTAAGGACTATTTACGGAGACAAACGTAGGTACAAAAAAACCTATTGGAATGATTATGATGGAATATACACTGCTGGTGATGGCGCTCGCAGAGACAATGATGGCAATTTCTGGATCGTGGGCAGACTCGATGATGTCCTTAACGTATCAGGTCACCGACTAGGAACTGCAGAAGTAGAAAGCGCACTAGTCTCACACCCATCAATAGCTGAAGCTGCCGTAGTAGGAAGGCCAGACGAGATAAAAGGTCAAGGAGTCGTTGCTTTCGTGACTGTCAAAGAAGGCATTAAGCATGGCACGAAATTAGCAAAAATGCTTCGCTCTCATGTCAGTAAGGAGATAGGTCCAATTGCAAAACCGGATGATATCCGGTTCACTAGTGCTCTACCTAAAACTCGCAGTGGAAAAATAATGCGCAGATTACTTAAAGAAATTTGTGCTGGGGGCAAAATAAGCGGAGACACTACAACTCTAGAAGATTTCCAAGTCATTACCAGCCTCCAAAAAAATAGTTGATATTTTTTATCTGACGAATGCCGCAATTCAAAAATCCATTGCTGTAAATAATGCTTAAACGCTAATTACAAAAAGGCAACGCATGACTTCTATCGGATTCATTGTAAGGAGATTACTTAAATCGATTGGAGTTTGTGATAAACAAAATCATAACATAACCGCTTCTCGATTAATTTATCTACTAAGCGAGAAAGAGGAGACCCTCGGTTGTAATTCATGGGAAGATACTCGTGAAATAGTACAACTCTCCGGAAACTATTGGGAGTTAAAAGAATTATTCCATGAACAAGAAAACCTTGAAATGGAAGCCAAAAGAATTCGAGACCAAAATGATCATTTAACTCATGAAGCCGACAATCTGACAGCCGAGTCAGAAGCCTCAATGATTTCTGTTAACAATCAAAAAAATAATCTAATTCAAAAATCCATTGAGATTAATAATGAAATAAAGTCTCTGGAAGAAAATTGCGAAACACTTAAAAAGCAATTCATAGCGTTAAGTGTTAATCTAGAAAAAACGGGCACCGCAGAGAAAACCTTAGAGTCTCAAAACACTATTGAGCACTTAAAAGAGGAATACACTCAAGGAAGAAAGAAAATAGGAACGCTAAGACTACGAGTTAAAGAAAACGATCTAAAGACAGAAAGAACTGAGCTAAAGCTTACAAACCTCAAAATTGGAAGTAGAGATCAAATCTCAGAAGCCATGAATAAAGTTACTAAATCAGCAAAATTGGTAGCAACCTATTCTGCAAAAATTGGATCCATAGAAGCTGCAAAACAAGAAATTTACATGACGATTGGTTCTTTCTTATCAGCCAATGAAAATAACAATAATTCTCAAATTATAGGAGTTTTAACTAAAAACAAACTCATCGTAGACAAAATAAAAGGACTAAAAAAATCAATTCTGTACCACAAGTCTCTTGGAAAATGATTTTTTTTATATCTAATTCCTCATATCATTGTTGAGAAATAATCGGGAACAAGTCATTATTAATATAATATCGATAAGAAAAAATTGCTCAAATAATCAAATATCTAATTATGAATATACGAACACTCACAGCCTTAATTCCTGTCAGCATACTGGCCGCAGCAATGGCGGTATCAAATGCTCAGAAAAATAAAAAGCAATCTCACGCCGAAAAAATTACGGCGAACCTACCAAAATCGGCTCCGGCTAAAGCCGCCAAATCCCGCAAGGTTCTAGTCTTCTCAAAAACAGCCGGATTCAGACATGGTTCGATCCCGACCGGAGTCGAAGCAATGAAACAATTGGGTAAATCAACAGGCGCATTTGAAGTGACTGCAACTGAAGATGATTCCTTCTTTGAGCCTGAAAAATTAAAAGAATTTGATGCGGTAATCTTCCTTAACACAACTGGAGAAGTTTTTAAATCCAAAGAAGAGGGCCGAGAGGACAGGCTTAAAAAAAGCTTAGTCGATTTTGTGAAATCAGGGAAAGGACTAATCGGTACACATTCAGCTACCGACACATATAAGAATTGGAAAGACTTCAATGACATGATGGGTGGAGCATTCGCTGGGCACCCTTGGCACACTAAAATAAGAGTTAAAAATCTTGAGCCAAATCACCCACTTAATGCTGCCTTTTCTGGCAAAGATTTTGAGATCGCTGACGAAATTTATCAATTCCGTAAAGACACTGCTTCCGCTGATGAGCGGCGCATGCTACTTAGCCTTTCTGGTGAAATCGTGGATAAGGGAAGAGGAAATAGTGGCAAGGAAGGATTGTATCCAATTGCTTGGCTCGATAAATATGGTGAAGGTAGAATATTCTATTGTTCACTTGGACACAGAGATGAAATCTACTGGAACCCTGAAATTCTCAAACACTATCTTGCAGGAATACAATATGCCATAGGAGACCTTGATGCTGATGCTGCACCAAAAAAAGTTGCAGGAAATGGCTTCTTAAAAGGAACACAAAATCTAGTATCTAAATAATAAAAGCACAATCCATTACAACTTGAAGGGCCGGTCTCCTTGAAAAAAGGAACCGGCCCTTTGCTTTAAAATTATAACAAAATCTTCAATAAGGTGCTCGACATTTGATCCAAGAACCTAGTTAACTCTTATAATCAAAAATATAAAACAATGAGCATAATAAACACTGTCTTAACCGCTGCCTTTATTCTTATCACCTCCAGCATTATGTCTGCCGAGGAATCCAAAAAAACCTCACCAAAAGCTGAGCCTAAAATGACTTCGCCTAAAGGTGCTAAAGCATATATTATATTCCCTAAGGACGGCAAAACTGTAAAAACAAAATTCCTAGTCAGGTTCGGCCTAAAGAAAATGGGAATTGCTCCAGCAGGAATAAAGTTCCCCAACACTGGTCATCATCATTTGATAATCGATGGCGCGAAATTTGACATGAACCTTCCACTCCCCATGTCAGACACACTCAAACATTTCGGAGCAGGTCAGACAGAAACATTCCTTGAGCTTAAACCAGGAAAACACACTTTGAAGCTGGTCTTTGCTGATCACCTACATAGAGTTCATGAGCCTCCAGTAATTTCAGAAGAAATAACAATTACCGTTAAATAATAACTCTTCGAATTCATTGAATACAAGTTCGCTGCCGCGAACCTCTTTGTACTTTTCATGGCTTTAGCTGTAAACCTAAGAGAAGCCGGACTCACTAGTCTTGCCCTAGCAAAGATTGGCAATCCCCTCAAAGGTGAGCCGCTTCTTACCTCTAAGGAATTATGCAAATTTGATGAAGAAGAATCTGATCTTCTCACGAACTGCTTTCTAAATCCATTCAAGTCTCTGGACCCTCATCAATTGCAGGGAATCAAAACTGAAGAAGGAAACCCTCTTTTTGATTATGCTCATGCAACTTTCAATGACGATGACTCACTATTAGATTCAGCAAAAGCAATAGCACATCACCTCTATTCAAAATCATATCACCCAAACATCAAATCAGGAGATCTCTGTATTTCTCTGATTGAGGGAATTATCATTAAAGGAAAATCCGTACCGGGAATATGTATTATAAAAAGCGAAAATAAGGTGCCTTTCCTACAAATTTCGGATAACAACGGAGACCTGACACTGACAACCCAACATGGAATTTACCCAGACAAAGTCGACAAGGGTTGCCTCATTCTAAATCACCAAAAAGAAAAAGGTTACGTCGTGTATCTCTTTGATAAATCTGGAAATACACAATTTTGGAACAAGGACTTCGTGGCAGCTGCCCCCATCAGAGATGAAGATTATCTGACAAAGAAATTTGGTGAACTCTGCATCAACTTCGCTAACAAAGGGATCAACTCTGAAGCAGATCAGAATACCCGAATGACAGTAGCTAACCGTGCCCTTAATTATCTAAATGAAAGTGAAGATTTTAAAATTGAGAATTTTGAAAAGGCCCTCGGTGAACCTGAGCTAGTAGACCAATTCACCTCATTCAAAAAACAATACGAAGAAAATGCCGGCAATAATATAAAGGACCAATTCTCAATATCTAAAAAAGAGGCAACCAAAGCTCAGAAGCGACTAAAAAAACGCATGAAACTTGATACCGGAGCAGACTTAACATTCACATCAAAGTTCTTAGATCAATCCGAAAGCTTATTAGAAGAGGGCTGGGATGAGAGCAAGGGTATGAACTATGTGAAAATATATTTTGGAGAAGAACTTTAAATTGTTAAGATTCCCAATAATCTTACGCCTACTTATAATTAAATACCTACACCGATTCAAATAGCTTAAAAGCACCATAATTGATTAAAGAAAAACACCTCAATATCCTGAACATGAAAAGAAAAATTATCGCTAATCTTATTTCATTAACCATTATCCTTGGTCATGTTTTTGCAGAAGATCAAAAACCGAATCCAGAAAACGGTAACAATGCAAAGGAACAGCCAAAACCGACTCCTAGTGAACATACCGTCAAGACTGGACCATTCCATATTAAGATAGAACTTGATGCTTTCTTCAGTGCTGAAAAAGAGCACCAAATAAGTTTAAGCCCTGAAGCTTGGGCCGACATGACTTTGATCTCAGCTTTGTCGCATGGCACTAAAGTCAAAAAAGGGCAGAGCCTTCTAAGCCTAGAAACAAAAAAAATAAAAAAAGCTATAGAAGAAATAGAGATTGGAAGTCCGCCCGCCAAGTTAGCCCTAGAATTACTCGAGTCAGAGTTAGCATCTCTAGAAAAAAGCACCCCTCTTATCATTGAGAAAACTAAAAGAGAAAAGAATATCGCTGATGAAAATTTAAGTTACTATGAAAAGGTCGGACATCCAGAAGCTATTCGAGCCACAGAACTTAGTCTGCATTTTGCCAAGCAAAGCTACGATTATGCCAAAGAAGAATACGAGCAGTTACTGAAAATGTATGAAGCAGACGATCTGACAGAAGAGACTGAAGAGATCATCTTAAAACGTGCAAAGAACAGCTTCGAACGCGCTAGCGAAAATCTCCGCTTATCTAAAATGAGCATTGAACGCCAGTTAAAAATATCGCTACCACAACAACTAACTTCAAAAAAATCCACTGCCGCCATCGGCGAAATAACTTTCCAAGACAGTATGCTTGTTCTCCCCCGAACACTTGAACAAAAACGCCACGCTGTGCAAAAAGCAAAACGCGACCAAGTAAAAGCAGAAGAGAATCTCAAAAACCTAAAGACTGATCTTGCATCATTTTCGATAGTTTCACCAGCTAACGGAACCCTTTATTATGGACTAAGCAAAGACGGCAAATGGATCACCGCTCCAGCAATAGCTAAAAAACTTGTTCCAGGAGGAAAACTTGCACCTCATGAAGTTTTTATGACTATTGTTGAGTCTGGTTCCTTAGGACTAAAAGCCAGTGTACCTGAAGCAAAACTCACACATTTAAAAAATGGCCTAACCGCAACAATCATTCCGACATCTAATCCTTCACTAAAAATCAAAGGACAAGTAACTGATGTGAATCATATTCCAGGTTCTTTCTCCACGACCTTATCAGCGGAAACCAAAGACCCACTCCTCTTTCCAGGAATGACAGCAAAAGTAACTATTATCGCAGCAGAATATGATAAAGTTATCACCGTTCCAAATGGTTTACTTGATGATAACAATGTTTGGATCATGAACGGTGAAGAAAAAATCCAACGCCCAGTAAAGATCGGACCAAGCGACGGCAAGGTCACGGTAATCCTCGAAGGATTAAATGAAGGAGAAAAAGTCGTTTCTAAATAATTTAAATTCTATCAATGATTAAATCACGATCAGGAATTGGCTTAATAATATCTAAAGCCGTTCTATTTTTAAGCTTGTTTTTGGTAACTCACCCTCAACTCATGATGGGTGACACTGGCATCCAAAAAGCTTCTCGGCAGCCTCCGCCCAAAGGAGCAATAGAGTCTTCTATACGTAAAGGTGTTGACTTTTTAATATCCAATCAAAACAAAGATGGATCCTGGGGATCCGCAAGAAACACAAAGGGCCTAAATATTTATGCTCCGGTACCTGGCGCTCACCATGCGTTTCGAGCTGCTGTTACAGCTATGTGCGTTAATGCTTTAATTGAAACAAATGCCGCTGATCACGATCCAAAAGCCAAAGATACACTCGAACGTGGTGAAAAATGGATCCTAAAAAATCTTGGGTCAGTCCGAAGGGCTAACCATGATGCACTTTATAACGTATGGGGACATTCTTATGGGATCGCCGCATTAGTTGCGATGCACAATAAGAAAGGAGTCTCAGATGAGCGCAAAAAAATCATAAAAGATTCAATAAGACACCAAATCAAAATGCTTCAGAAATATGAAAGTGTTGATGGTGGTTGGGGATATTATGATTTCCGTTATCAGGCCAAACAACCATCCTCCTCCTCAATTAGCTTTACTAACTCAACAGCATTAGTTGCATTAAAAAGAGCAGAACAGATAGGTGTCAATGTTCCAGACCGCCTCGTTAAACGCGCATTTGATGCCACTAAACGACAACAAAAACCAGACTTCTCCTATGCCTATGGTGAATATCTAAAGCTTCGACCAATGCGAGGCATCAACCTCCCAGGTGGAAGCCTTGGAAGATCTCAAGCCTGCAATATTGCCCTTAAATTATGGGGAGATGAAAAGGTCACAGAAAAAGTAATCGATACTTGGCTGGATAAGCTATGGGCTCGAAACGGCTGGTTATCGATTGGAAGAAAACGTCCAATCCCCCATGAAAGTTGGTTCCAAGTAGCAGGATACTTTTATTATTACGGACACTACTATGCATCACTCTGTATTGAAGATTTATCCGATTCAAAAAATGCTGAATACCATAAAGGTCAATTAGCTGCTATTATGTTACCACTACAAGAAAAGGAAGGAAGTTGGTGGGATTATCCTTTTTATTCTTATCACCGACCATACGGAACAGCATTTGCTCTGATGACTCTGGTCCGTTGCCTTTGAGAGGAGAAAATTTATTCCTCAAACTGAGCAACCATACTACCGACGGTGGCCTTAGCATCGCCATAGATCATCCTACAATTTTCGCGGAAAAAGAGAGTATTAATAATGCCAGAATATCCAGCTCCTTGACCACGCTTAAGGACAAATACTGATCTCGCTTGATGGACGTTTATAATAGGCATTCCATAAATCGGACTCTCCTCGTCTTCGAGCGCAGCTGGATTCACTACATCGTTAGCGCCAATCACAATTGCAACATCAACTGTCGGCATAATTGCATTCACTTCTTCCATCTCGCATAGCTGCTCGTATGGAACATCAGCCTCAGCCAACAAAACATTCATGTGGCCCGGCATGCGACCGGCTACCGGATGAACCGCATGCCTCACCTCGGCTCCATTCCGCTCAAGAATTTCAGAAAGTTCTTTAACTACATGCTGAGCCTGCGCCACAGCCATTCCATAACCAGGCACAAAAACGACGCTCTGAGCTGCTTCAAGTACATAGTAAGCATCTTCCACGCTTAGAGCTTTCATTTCGCCTTCAACTTCCTTACCTCCGGAACTTGCAAGGGCCCCAAAGCCTCCAAACAGAACATTGCCGAGGCTACGATTCATTGCCTTGCACATAATGATACTGAGAATTAGCCCACTCGCTCCAACCAAACACCCGGCCACAACAAGTACTGTGTTTGTAATCACAAAACCTGCAGCCGCTGCTCCTAGTCCAGAAAAGGAATTTAATAAAGCAATCACTACGGGCATGTCCCCTCCTCCTATAGGAATCACACCTAGCACACCAATTAGTAATGATAGAGCAATGACCCACCACAGCACGAACCTAGCCGTTTCATTATCCACTATTGTAATAAAATAGCAC
Organism: uncultured Verrucomicrobiota bacterium; assembly: GCA_902591645.1. The sequence goes on from CACJBM010000030.1 coordinate 20,612, forward strand.
CCAACCATAACAGCCCCCAGCATCACTAATAAATTAATGAGCTTTTGTAATGGAAAAATTGTAGCGGTACCACCGACCTTTCCTGAAAGCTTAAGATAAGCAACGATAGAACCGGTAAATGTTATGCCCCCAATAATGACTGCAAGAACAATGACCAAAGCTAAGAACCATTGACCAGGCATTGCATCACCCGCACTTTTTAAATAAGTACTCCAGTCCCCACTGGCCTTTTCATACTCCGACCAACCAACAAACAAACTTGCCAAGCCTCCAAACCCGTTAAACAACGCAACTAACTCTGGCATTCCAGTCATTTGAACTCGTTTAGCTGCAATTAACCCAACAACTCCTCCAAGAGCCAGACCCGCCACTATCCAAGTATAATCAAGACCACTCTTGGAAAGCGTCACAATAACGGCAATGAGCATCCCCAAAGATGAAACTCTATTTCCTTTAACAGCAGTCGATGCTGAACCAAGCATCTTTATGCCAAGAATAAAAAGGATTGCGGCAACAATGTAAGAAACGTTAATTATAGATTCTGGCATGCTCGGCAGTGAAAGATTACAAGTTCAAGAAACTCCTATTGGTTAGTCTTTTTTTGTTTTAAACATAGACAGCATACGATCAGTTACGTAGTAGCCACCCACAACATTTATGGTTGCCAGCACAAGAGCAGCCAGACCCAGCCACTTCGATATAGCATCATCCTGTTGTCCAGAAGCAATCAATGCACCCACTATTGTAATACCTGAAATTGCATTAGATCCCGACATCAATGGCGTATGCAATTGAGAAGGAACTTTTGAAATCAACTCAAAGCCAAGGAAGGCCGCTAAGACAAAAGTAAATAAAAGTAAGATAAGTTCCATTGATTAAATAATTAATTTATTCTTCACCATTTTCCTTAAGAAATCTCTCATGAACAATTTTTCCCTCATGCGTTAAGACGCAACCAGATAATATTTCATCATCAAGATCGAGTTTAAACGCATTCCCTTCCTGATCCCAAAAATGCTCAACGAAATTACCCAAATTTGAGGAAAAAACCTGACTCGAATGCCTAGCAACACGGCCTTCAAAATTGCCAATGCCCACAATGCTAACTCCATTTTCTGTCACAATTTCTTGATCCAAGACTGTGCCCTCAACGTTCCCACCGGACTCTGCTGCCAAATCAATTATCATGCTTCCCGGCTTCATCCTTTGTATTACATCCTTTGTGACGAGTATGGGGGATTTCCTGCCAAAGACTTTGGCTGTAGTAATAACCACATCAGATTCCTCACAAACTTTTGCCTGTTCTTCACGCTGTTTTTCAAGCTGTTCAGGCGTCAATTCTTTCGCATAAACCTGACCAGTTTCTGAGGAATCATCACCAAGATCAATTCTTAACGCCTTGGCCCCAAGAGACTCTGCCTGTTCAAGAGCCTCCTGACGAACATCAAAGGCTGTGACCCTAGCACCTAAACGTTTGGCTGTAGCGATCGCCTGAAGTCCTGCCACTCCGATTCCCAAAATAAAGTACTTGGCAGGAGAAATTGTTCCTGCAGGAGTCATCATCATAGGCAGTATCTTATTTAGCTTATCTGCCGAATGTATAACGGCCGTATATCCTGCAATATTTGCCTGTGAACTGAGCGCATCCATTTTTTGAGCAAGGGTCGTTCTTGGAATCATTTCCAAACTCACTGCAGTGATGCCACAAGACGCCATCGCATTAAGGGACTCAATATCATTAAATGGATCAAGAAAGCTAAGATGCATAGCACCCTCTTTGAGAATGCTTATTTCTTCACTCGGAGGCTTCTTAACGCGAAAAATAAAATCAGCATTTGATAAGGACGAACCCCTGTCAGTAACGATCTTTGCTCCAGATTCGGAATATTCAGTATCAGAATGGTCGCACCCAGCCCCAATCCCGGATTCAACCTCCACTTCCAATCCAATATCAACTAACTTCTTAACTGTTGCTGGAGTAAGAGCTGCCCTAGTTTCAGTAGAATCAGTCTCCTTGGGGGCAAATATTATCATGAACTAGTCCAATTTATATACTGGAATCATGCCAAACTAACGCTGAAATGAAATTTGTCGATTCCAACAAAAATATCCTATATCTTATATAAAAGGATATCATTAAATATTAAAGCTCCTAATAAATTGATATATAAAGTAATTCAGCCCCTTTGTTATCTTGCGATTATATCCGCTCTGATAATTGTCGCATGCTCACAAAATGAGCCAAAAGCCCTATCCGTTGAATCTAAAAGATATGCTATAAGAACCAGCCAAATTCGCCTTTCTGCGCCAGAAGCCAAAAAAATTGGTAATAAAATCTGGAAGAATGAGTGCGGAGGAACGCTAGAAGGCCTCACAAGTTGGAACAAAGGTGAATATTTTGCCTCTCTGGGTATAGGTCACTTCATATGGTATAGCCGCGTCAAAGAAGGACCCTTTGAAGAAAGTTTCCCAAAACTCATTCAATTTATAACTTCAAAAGGGATCAGAGTCCCAGCAATAGCAAGAACAGCCGATTGCCCCTGGAGTTCAAGAACAGAGTTCATTAATGCTAAAAATTCCCCTCAAATGAATCAATTAAGGCAATTCCTTCATAGAACAATTCCTTTACAGACCTCATTCATTCTAACTCGCCTCGAACAGGCTTTACCAAAGATGTTGATTCAAGCTCCTATAAATAAGCAGAAAAAAATTAAACATAATTTCTATACATTATTACAGAGCCAACAAGGAAAGTACGCCTTAATGGACTATGTGAACTTTAAGGGAGAAGGAACAAACAAAAAAGAACGTTACAAAGGAAAGGGTTGGGGAATGCTACAAGTGCTTGAAGAGATGCGCTCCAATCTCCCTTCAAGCCAAGCCGCGCCTGAATTTGCAAGAGCAGCTGATTACGTTTTGACACAAAGAGTTAAAAATGCTCCTAAAGATGAAACGAAATGGCTTAAGGGCTGGAGAAATAGACTCAAAACTTATTATTAGCCATTAGACTTTACAGATTAATCTAAGTGAACTCTTCTTTGACTTCTCACTAGCTTGCGGCATTTATTAAACGTCCCATTTAAATCAATTCTATAATGTCACTAGAAACTACCCTCATCCTATTCAAGACTGATTGCGTCGAAAAACATTTAGT